>NZ_JBANBJ010000008.1:0-180556 GCF_059803515.1 Bradyrhizobium sp. UFLA05-125
GACTTCACCAGCGAGGACCTGTTCGCCTCACGGATGATGTCCATGCAGAGCTCGACGCACTCGTCGCAGATGAAGACCGTTGGACCCGCGATCAGTTTGCTGACTTCGTGCTGGCTCTTGCCGCAGAACGAGCAATACAGCGTGCCATTTGAGAGTGACTGAACTGTCATGGCGACCTCAGTGAGGCTTGCCGAGCACGAAAGTGAAGGGGACGACAAAGAGCTCATCACCCTGGTCGTCGCTGACGTGCAAGATCCAGTCACGCCAGTCTTCGAGGCTGCCCTCATTGGTAAATGATTGCACGACGCGGGTCGCATGATCGCGCGCCTCGGCCAGATCGTCCACCATGGCGCCTCGGCGATCGACGAAAACCTTCTTCGTGTTGGAGCAGTGGAAATAGACCTGGGTCATGTTCAGTCTCCCTTGAATGGGCCGCAGCAGACGGGCGTCGCCCGAGTCGGCGAGGACACGGCGCGAGGATGAGAGGGGTGACGCTGCCAAGATCTGAAACCACATCCAGGTAGCCATCAGAGGAAACAGGATCATTTGAGTACCGCGCAGATCATATTTCTCCCGAGAACAGTGAGGCTCAACCGCCGCACTTCGTCGCCAGCAAGTCATTGAACGCGTCGATCACTGAATCGATTGCAGCCAACACCCGCGCGCCGTCGATGCGGTTGGCAGCGGCATGTCGCAACATCACCGACTCATAAAATGAGGTGGCGTAAGCGCGACACCGCTTTTCCTTGTCAGCGGAGTTGTCGACTTGGCTTTGTACCGTCGCCAAGCCAGCGCAAGAGGCGCCGATGTTGTTGTTTGAGGCGCAACCCGCCGCGACCGCAGGTATCGTAGATGCGTTCATCGCGGCAGAAACAATGAGAATAGCGATTCTCCTCATCAGCGACTCCATAATGCGAGTTGTTGCGAGGAGCGTTACATTCTTCAGGTCTATGTTCTATTGCACGCGAGTCGTTTCGAGTACGGCTGTGGTTGCCCCACATAAACTTTGGCTTAAAAGAGCGGATTTCGGACGCGGCAGAGGTGCCGCCTTTCTTAGCGAGCGAGGCAGAACCACACTCAGTGGAGAGCTGACACGGGCACATGCGCTGCAATAGCCGCTTTCTACGACTACTGAGACGAAGGGCCCGGAATGCAGCCCGGCCGCGCCAAAGCTTCGCCGATCAATCCGAAGAAGCTCGTCTCGAGTTCGGCGCGAATTCTTTGCAAGGGCGTCTCGTTTCCGCCGTCCAGGCCGTCCCGGATCGTGACGGTTGCAGTCAAACCCGACACCAAAGGTACACCGGCCGGCACGTGATCGATCGCGATCCGGACCGGCACTCGCTGCGCCAGCCGTACCCAGGTGTAAACCGGATCGACGTTGGGCAGCCCCTGTGTCGCAGCCGCTGCATTGGACACGCTGACGCCCCGGGTCACCGTTGCGATGTGACCCACGATGGGCTCGGAGTAGCCCATCAGCTTGGCCTCGACACGATCACCCACGCACAACCGGGCCAGCTTTGTTTCCTCGAAATAGCCGTCGATCCAATAGCTGTCCCTATCGATGATCGAAATATTGGTAGCGCCTTGATGCGCGTAATCTCCCTCTCGAAGCATGAGGTTCGTGACAATTCCGTTCACCGGGCTACGCACCTCGGTACGCTGCAGATTGATCTCCGCCTGTCGCACCTGCTCCTGAGCCGACTCGACGGCGGCATTTGCCTGCAGCGCATTTCCCTCATAGACCTGCTTCTCTTCGGTGCTGCTCGCCAGATCCGACAACCGTCGTCGACGTTCGGACTGCAAATCCTTCACGTTGCGGTCCGCCATCCTTTGCTGCAAGACCGCCTTGTTGGTGCGCAGCGCAACGTCGAAATCGAAGGGATCGATGACGTATAAAAGGTCGCCCTTGTGAACGAACTGATTGTCGACGATTCGCAGCTCCTTGATTCTTCCGGAGATCTCCGGCGCGACACTCGCGACCTGCACCCGCACGCGCCCGTCGCGCGTCCAGGGTCCGGCATTGTACTGGTCCCAGGTCACGAGAGCGGCGGTCGCTGCGACGGCAGCGATCCCGACCGTCGCCAGCTTGCGCAACAGATTCCGCATGGCTCGCGAGCCATGACTTCGCCGCGGTGGCTTTGATTTAGGTGGAGGCGCGGCCACCTGTTCGTTGTCCGGGCGACCTTCCGATACCCTTAGGGCGATCTTGTCGAATTCGCGCGCTTGTCTAACCGGTGCCTCGGCTTCAATCGACGACGAGCGCGCGAGGCCCGCCTGCATCGCGGTTTCCCGAACGGTTTCATCATGAACGACAGCATCCATGGCGCCCTCCTCTAGAACAACAGAATCAATAGGCCGAGAACCGTCACGTACAGGCTCAGCTCCGCAACTGCGGCGTGACTGAACATCTTCGCAAAGCCGACGAAATGCAGAAGCGGTCGGAGCGCGAGGACGATGACAAGGGTTACCGCCAGGTAGGTTACAAACGGCGCCATCAAGACGCCTCCGACCACCAGTTCTGCAAAGGTGTGCGCCATCAGGTTGTCTCCGGAAAATCGAGATTTTGGCTGCGATCGAAGATGTTGCTTGTCAGGGAAAGGCTCGCCGCAACTTCTGCCTGGATCGTGTCGTTGCGCGCTGTCTGTTCGCGGAGGCTGTGTGCAATAGCGCGCAGGCAGGCGGCATCGCGCTTGACGATCGCCGCGCGTACTTCATCTGCAAGTGGCCCATCGGCGGATTCCATCAGCTTCGCATCGCAAAGCCGGAGTATTGCCGATCGATCGAAGCAGGAGAGCATTTCTGCGAGGCCGCGACTGTCCTGCCCTCCCCCAGCGGCAAGAAATTGTCCTATCCGCGAAGCGTCCCGGAACGTCGCTTCTTCGAGCGCCTTTCCATTCCGACGGAACGGCTCCTGCAGCTCGCTGCGAGCCTCCGCCAGAAGCTGCTTCCTGCGTCTGTCATCGGATACAGGAGGAATCAGTGTTTGCGTTGCGAATAGGAACGCGGCTGCCGCGATAATGAACACCGAGGTGAAGAGGAAGGCCTGCGGACTATAGGTCTGTGGATTACTCGGCGCCAGGATGAGCATGGTGAAAGGTAGAATGGCGCGACCAAGTGACGACCACAGAAGAGCTTTGGAGGTGATGAGGAGTGCTGCGCCGACCACAAGGGGAGCAAGACTGATGGCCAGTAGAGGGAAGGCGTCGGCACCATTGAGGATGATGAACTCGAGTATGCCGGTCAGGACAATTGCGATCGGCGCAGCAACAAGCGCGACCGCGGTGAAGCCGCGCGGGTTCGGCGTTGTGGCCCCCAATCCGACCATCAGCGCCACGAAAGACAGAGAAACGCTCGCCGCAGGCCACCCGGCCCAAACGTAGAAGGCCGAAGCGATTGCAAGCCACAGGGAGGCGCGGAGAGCGCTTTCGGCGGCAATTCGATAGGAGCGATACAAGGGTGCCCGCCACGATCGCAACGGCCACTTGACTGATCTCAGAGCGAGCAGTTCTTGTCGAACCTCTTCGTCCCGTCGAACAAACTCGTTTCGTGCCGAGACTTCGGTTCGAGCATCACCGTCGGGGGCGCAACCGCTGCTCAAGGTCCGCGCAGCCTGTAGTTCGGTGATTAGCGAGACCGCGGTACTGCGCCCGGCAGCGCTCCTGACCGAGCCGCTGCTCGATTCCGGAGCTAGGCTTGCGATCTCCGGCCGGAGCGCCACAATTTCTCGCAATAGCGTCAGGAATGTCATCGAGCTGCCTGGCTCGCCGCGGAAGGCAGCGCTTGCATACGCGCGGACACGGCGATGCATCGCCGCCAGCTGCGAAACCAGCCGCGGTTGACCGTTTGGAGCAAGCATGAACGTGTTCACGACGGCGATCGAAAGAATGCCGACCGCGATCGCGGCGCCACGCGCCATGCCGGATTCAAACACGTGCTGCGGATTATCGATCTGCTGCGTCGCAATGAATGCGACCGTATAGCCGCACAGCACCGCCGCATAAGCTCGATAGCCGTCCAAGAGCTTTGCCGCAAATACGCAAATGCCAAGCCACACCGCAAACGCCACCAGGATCAGATCCCTCGCCTGCGAGAAGAGGCCGGTGATTGCGATTGATGCTGTTACGCCCACTACGGTGGCGAGCAATCGAAAACCTGCCTTGTCCAGCGCCTGACCGCGGGTTGGTTCGGCGAGAACTGCAACCGTAAGCGCGGCTGTCGTCGGCGATTCGAGCTGCAGCCAAAAGCTCACGAACAAGGCGAGGATGGTCGCCAGCCAAACGCGGATGGCGAAACTCCAGGAGCTGACCGGAATATTGGCTACAGTGTACCGCTGCTCTGACGTTATCGCGACCACGGTCGTGCCCCTGCGGATGCTTCGCCACTCGCGCTCAGTTATCACGCCCCGATACATCGACCGGGGCGACGAAAGAGTAGCCACGCCCAGGGACGTTGACGATGAACCGATGCCCGTCACGGCCGTCACGGAGCGCGCGACGCAGCGCGGAG
Organism: Bradyrhizobium sp. UFLA05-125; assembly: GCF_059803515.1. Lineage (NCBI taxonomy): Bacteria > Pseudomonadati > Pseudomonadota > Alphaproteobacteria > Hyphomicrobiales > Nitrobacteraceae > Bradyrhizobium > Bradyrhizobium sp. UFLA05-125. Next base: position 4,507 of record NZ_JBANBJ010000008.1, read on the forward strand.
ATATGGACCGTGAGGTTCGCGGGCTCGACAAAGACATTGGGCCAGACCCGAGCCATCAGGTCCTGCTTACTGACCAGCTCACCGCGGCGTTCGAGAAGAGCAATCAGTATCTCAAGAGCACGACTTCCGAGACCCACGGGCTTTCCTTCTTCCAGCAGAAGAAATTGCGTCGGAAGCAGGCGAAAGGGTCCGAAGGAAACGTCGGCTAGGGTGGTGCCGGCCGATCCGCTTCGTTTCTGGGAGAGTGGTGTAGCCGCCTCGAAAGGCTGTGCGGTGCGTCCGGCATCCAGCTCCGGTTCAGGATGAAATTGCTCCAAGCGTCCGAAGGCTGCAGTCGAAGCTGATGCGCGCATTATGACCTCGCGTGCTTTGGCAGGCTAATCCCGCAAAGATGCCACTGACCGCAATCTGACGATTTTGTGCACCGCGAGCTATTCCACGCGGGTGGCGCGCGATGACAGATTTGGTTGCGTTGCCTAAACCTAGATTTACAAGCCGAGTGGAGGAGTTCGGGCCGCGCATTCATGCGGATCGCCATCTGCACGGCAATCCGGACTTGGTTGTGCTCAGGCATGCATAGAATCGCGTCGGAACCGGACCTGCGAGCCAGCAGTTGCAAGAGGCGGCCGCCGGCGTAGCGCCCGTCGGCCTTTTCTCTCTTCCGCAGCAAGATCGCGGGCAATGGAGGGATCCGCCGAAATGCGCGAGAGCCCTTCCCGAGCTGCGAGCTGCTTCGTCAACCCAATTTCCGAAAGCGCGGCGCGCTGACTCGTGGCGAACGGCCTTATCTATCTTGGGACGTGTGCCGATAGACGCGCTGGCCTGATGCGGCGAGGCCGCATCCGCTTTGCTTCGTTAGCGACCAAATTGGCGCGACGGCGCAATATCTCGAAGGATCACCAGCGGACATCGTCTCGTAGTTCGTCTTACGTCCCGACCTGCTTCAACCGGTGGATGATCGGCTTGCCGTCCATGAATTCGGCCATCGCTCCCATAAGCGTCTTGAAATATTCCGTGCTGCGATGGGCATCGACCGCTGCCTGATCGGCATAGCGCTCCATGAACACATAAGTATTCGGTACTTCCCCATGGTAAAGCTGATACAGCAGACAGCCCTTCTCGTTTTCGTTGACCTTCTTGACGAGCTCAGTCGCGACATTCTCGAATTCCGCGCTTTTTCCTTCCTTGATCCTGGTCGTTGCGACAGTTCCGAACATTCGCGTCTCCATCGGATTTGAGTGCGTCGCTCTATTGCACGGCGTATTGGGCTACTTTACCGGCACGCGAAGGCGCCGGGAGTAAAGCTCGGCAAATCGCGCCAAATTGCTGCTAGATCACGACCGAGCAGGGATCGAAGATTGGGGCGAGCAATACGTGGCTTTTAAGGTTGCAGTCGTCGGCGAATAGCAACTGTTGTCTGAGCGCGCGAATAGCGCGCCACGCAAGGGGACAGCTCAGGAACGTTGCGGCCTATCAGGCACGAGCTTGAGCTTGTCAGCCATTCGGCCGAGTTCGGGAAGCGAACCCGCCTGCATCTTCTGCATCGCTCTGCTGCGATGCACCTTCACAGTAGCTTCGGCGATGCCGATATCGTGGGCAATCTGTTTACTCAAACGGCCGCGGGCGACCTGAATCATGATCTCGCGCTCCCTGGGGCTCAGCGACCCGAAACGCTCCCTGAGAGCGATTAAGTCCTTCTCATCTTCCCGCCGTGCACGATCACGAGAGAGACCGAGCTCAATGGCGTCGAGGAGATCCTGGTCGCGGAACGGCTTAGTCAGGAACTCGATGGCGCCCCTTTTCATCGCCTGCACGGACATCGGTATGTCGCCGTGTCCTGTGACGAAGATAATCGGGATTTCCCTATTTGCCGTAACGAGCTCGCGCTGAAGATCGAGGCCGCTTTGACCGGGCATTCTGATGTCAAGCACCAGACAGGAGGGGCTATCCGGGAGATCAGACTTGAGGAACTCGGAAATGGACGCAAATAGCTGAACGTTGATGCCGAGCGATCGCAGCAGCCGCCCCACCGACGCGCGGAGGTCCGGATCGTCGTCGACGACCAACACGGTGGAGGTGGCCTCAGGCATCGCTGCTGCTCGACAGGACCGCGAAAATGAGCCGGTGTCCTGGCCTTCGGCCAGACAGCGCATTTCTAGTCCTATTCCCGGAACCTGAACAGCCCCATTGTTTCCAAAGCATGCGCGCGGGTACACCAAAGTCTACGACCTGACACAGCTCGCCCGTCCGACGCGCTGACCGACTTCAGGATCTATGGCTCGCCCGATCGTAGCCGAGCAACGCCCATCACCTCAAGCAAGCCACTCGCCTTCAGCACTGACAGCCGATCGAGCGAGTGCCTTGGCCGCATCATCGCGGGAAGCCTTCTCAGCTCGCCGTTCATAATCGCCGGCAAGAGCCCTTAGCTGACCCGCAATCGCCAGGTCAGTCATGGTTTTGGCGGTGCGGAGCAAAGTCTGCGCAGTCTTCAGATATTGCTTGCCCCGTGGTGAGATCTGAAGCGTCATGACGCCCTCGCGCGGTGTTCGGGCGACTGGTCGAATGGCATTTGGAGCCAGCCCAACCAATTACGGTCACTTTGGCGGCGAACTGTGAAGCGATCGACGCACTGCCTGGAGCAAAACGGAGTTCGCCACGAATAGTGCCGGACGAGACCGAACTTGCCATCACAGATTGCGCATCGAGTGACCCTGTCAGACCCGTGAGTTTCCAAGCGGTAAGCCATCGTTCTCTCCTTTTGTCTCCTGCGCATTTCGGACGCTTGCAGACTAGGAGCATCCTCACCAGAACCTCAATTGAGCGCAGGTCGAAAGCGGGCATCCAAAAGAGACGGATGGCGATACGAAGGCTTACAACGCCCCGGACGTGGGTCCTGAGGTCGCCGGGTATGATCCTGGCGATCACTTCGCCCGGCGGGGAGTTCTCCGTCCCAAGCGATTGCTGGCAGGCCTCCCAATCGTCGCCGGAATAAGCCAAAGTTTAGGGGCATCGGCATTGCATCGGTGGCATTCTTGACGCAAGTCAAGCCATCCCAAGCGGATCTACGGCACTGTTGGCTGCCTGCACGATGGGTCCACGAATGGTTATAGGCGGCATGATGCAAAAGGTACTGGTTTCGGTCGTCGATGACGATCGCTTCTTTCGCGAGTCCATGTGCAGGCTCATGAGATCCCTGGGCCATACGGTCGACGTTTTCTCGTCAGCAACCGAATTTCTCGCCTCCCCGCGTCTCGCCGAAACAGCGTGCCTGATCACCGACATTCATATGCCCGCCATGACCGGGCTCGAACTCTGCCGGCGCCTTATCGATGCGGGCCACGCAATTCCGACAATCCTCGTGACGGCATTTCCTAATGACGTCGACCGGGCTCGCGCCCTAAGCGACGGCGTCTTGTGTTACCTGCGTAAGCCGGTGGATGAGGACCAACTCATACGATGTGTCAGCGCGGCTTTTAAGTCCGGTGGATCGCGTTAAAAGCAGTCGTTAGCTTTTTTTCGGTATCGGGCAACGTGAACTGAAATGCAGCGCCGCGAGGCTCGTTCGCTTCCGCCCACAGCTTGCCTCCATGAGCTTGGATGATGGAGCGGCAAATCGACAGCCCCATGCCTGTTCCACTGGACTTCGTGGTGTAGAAGGCATCGAAGATCCTATCGAGATGCACAGGATCAATGCCCGGCCCTGAATCGCGCACGGCCACGAGAACGCCTGCCTGGTCCTGATCGGTACTGATCAGCAGCCCTCTTGCTCCCTCTTCAACGGAGCTCATTGCTTCTGCCGCGTTCAGGATGAGATTCAGCAGCACTTGCTGCAGCTGGACGCGGTCCCCAAGAACCGGAAATAATCCGTCCGCAAGCCGGGTTTGGACCGAGACGCCATTCCTGACAGTCACGCTTTGCGCCAAAACGATCACTTCGAGGATTGCCTCGTTGAGATCAAAGCGCTCTTTTCGTGGCGGCGCCTTCTTGATTTGCTCTCGGATACGATCGATGATGTCTCCGGATCGATCCGCATCCGCAACGACACAGGCGAGAGCCTCCCTGATCTCGGCCAGATCCGGCGGCTGCATCTTCAGGAAATTTTGGGCCGCCCGGGCGTTGTTGCGAGCGCTCGCGATCGGTTGCGCGATCTCGTGAGAGAGAGACGCGGCCAGTTCTCCCATGACGCTCACGCGGTTTATGTGAGCGAAATCCGACTGCATCTGTTGCAATCGCGCCAGCGCCTGCGTGCGATCCTCGATATCCGTCAGTAGCGCGTACCAGCGAGAAATGCGGTCGGAGGTGTCGCGGACCGGAATGCCGCGGATGTCAAACCATCGATATTCGCCGTCAAAGCGCCGTATGCGCGCTTCGGTCTGGTATGGCACACCGGCGGCAATCGACTTTGTGAAGACTTCAGCGAGAAGAGGAAGGTCTTCATGATGAATCGTTCCATTTGTGCCCCACCTCTTCATTTCTTCGAGTGACGCGCCACAATACTCCAGGATTTGGCGGTTGACGGCTTCCACGTCGCCATTCGGGGCGAGGATCGCAACGAGACCGGGTATCCCGTCAATTGCCGAGCGCAAATTTCGCTCGCTTTCGCGTAGCGCCTCCTCTACGCGCTTGCGCTCAGTCAAATCGAGCACGAACGCGAGGCCCTCATCACCACCTTCCTTGAACGCCGCCGCGCCGATAAGCACAGGCACACGACTACCGTCTTTTCGGAAATATTCCTTCTCGAACGGCGGAAGAAGTCCTGTTGACTGCAGTTGTTGTCGCGTGAGCAGATCGCGCTCGCGCCACTCCGGCGGGCTCAGTTCGGTCCAGCGAATGCGGCCCAACACCATGTCCACACGATCATATCCCAGCATACGGAGGAACGCGTCATTAGCCTCAAAAATCCGACCGTCGCGATCGGCAATGAATATCCCGATGATGTTGGCGTCGACCAGACGCCGAATCTTCGCTTCGCGATCCGCGAGGTCCTGATAGAGCCGCGAAACTTCGAGCGAGATTGCCGCCTGCGACGCCAGCACCTTCAACACCGTAACACGGCCGGGTGTGAACGCCTTCGGCGTCAAATTGTTCTCGAGGTAGAGATTCGCCGTGAGCTTTCCCTGATTGATCAACGGCAAACTGAGAACAGAGCGGACCCGGCTCTGGAGAATATAAGGATCGCCGGAAAATGCATGATGAGATGAGGCGTCATCGAGAATCACAGCCTCACGGGTGCGCATCGCGTACCGGATTAACGACTCCGGCAACAATGCTGCGCTGTCGGCGCTGTCGGCTCTGTCCCGCACATGCACGATTACATCTTCTCCACTGGCGATCGCTTCTGCACGTATTTGCAGATCTTCACCTCGCGAAACAATCAAGAGACCTCGTTCAGCGCCGGCGTGCTCGAGGGCTGCGCGCATGAGCTTGTCGATGAGCTTTTCAAGCATCATCTCGCCGGAGAGCGCTTGCGAGACGTCGATCATTGTCGCGAGATCGAGATTTTCGACCGGCGCTTCGATCGTACCCGCTGGACCTGGCGCACGCCCGTCCTGCTGGAGCCGCGGATGGAGACGGTCGAGTTGCCGCACCTTTCCATCCGCTCCCCATCGCACGTAGCTGTGTCGTGCGTTTCGCAAGTAAATGTGTGTAATGTCTTCGAAGCCGTGCGCCGCGTAAAAGCGAGCAGCCAATTCGTAGGCGAGCGCCTCGTCATGCACAAAGCCATTTGCGCGTGCCGCCCCGATGGCGCGCTCGTAGAGGTTCATGGCATCGAACGGACGTCCCTCGACACGGGCAATCTCCGCGCCGATCAGCACGGCGCGGTGCGCGAAATTGTCAGGGCAGCCCTCCGCAAGGATTTGGAATTGACGGTGGCCGGCGGCCATCGCCTCAAGGTGCCATTCGCGGTTAGCTTGGTCATCGTGATCGCAATAAGCGGCGTGAGAAAGCGCCGCGAAAAAGCCGTGCTCCGACCTCGCGAATTCCGTAGGCTGAGCCCAGAGCAACTTCTCCGCGTTGGCCGCGGCCTCGATCGCCACTGTATAGTCGCCCGCGAAGAAGCGCGCCTGCAACTTTCGAATCCACCACCAGCAAGCAGCAATACCTTGACCTGCGCTACTCGGGAGTTTGCCCTCGAACTCGCTTTCGTCGAAATCCCCGTAATCGAATCGGCCGAACGCGCGCGTAAGACCACGGAGCGTCCGGATGAGGCCGAGATGCGCCCTCGACGTGTCGACCATGAACCCGAAACGGGCATGCTGCGCAAATTCGCAGTTGAGCTCGGCTTCGCGCTCAACCTCCGCCAGCGGATCCCCCGCGCTGAGGAGATTGGAGACAAGGATGCTCGAGCTGTACACAGCGTAACCGAGATCGCCGATTTCATTGGCAACCGAGAACGTCCGGCGCAACATATCCCTGCAGGATCGAAAGTGTTCCGCCCAGGTCTGGACACATCCCCCAAACCAACAGTAGGTGGCGGGCTGCAAACGCTTGAGACCGCGCCGGTCCACCAGCTCACATCCTAACCGTCCCAAGCGGATTGCGGCTCTATAGTCGCCGAAGTCGCGTCCCGCGATGGTCGCGACCAAGACGTATGCGCCGCACGAGCTGTCGCTATTGCCCTTCTCGAGACTCAGATTGATTGCCTTGCACGAGGCGAGCGCATGGAGGTTCTTGTCCGTAAATTGCGCCGCCGGCCCGAGCCTGGTGAGGACCTCGACCATCGCAAGGGATTCGGGATCGGTCATCGGCGGCAGATCGACGAGCTCCTCGATCGTGCGGGGGCCAAGCAGTGACCAGATCCGATCGTATTCGCGCCGCACTTCGACGCCCGTCGGGTGTGGAGACCAGTCGATGCCGCGATGGCGGAGATAATCGAGAGCCACTTGAACCGCGCGATCGCTGCGGGCGAGTGCTGCATAAAGATCGATTCCCAGATAGGCGACGCGGGCTTGCTCGATCGCGCTGGAGCTGAGCGCAGACATGCGCTTCAGGCGCTCCTCCGCCGCGCGAAAATCGCCGGTTAGAAATTCGCATTCGGCGCGGTTCAGCTCGAGGTCGAATGCAAGCTCATGGCACTGTTGCCAGCGATCGTCCGCCAGCAGCTCCCAGCCTATAGTCAGATAAGTAAGCGCCACCGAGTACGCTGCGGACGCCTTGGCGCGCTTTCCGGCGACTAAATTCAGCCCGGCCAATTGTTCGCGCTCCTCCAGCGAAGTGATAAGAACCGCGCCACGGTTGAGCTGGTTGACGATGTCGAAGATGCCCTCCTCGCGCTTCTCGGCGACAGTGTGCAGCAGAAGCAGCTTCCCGATTCGAAGATGCTCTTCGGGACGCGGTTCTTTCGAGATCAGCGAATACGTGGCTTCTTGGATTCGGTCGTGAATGAATTTGTACGAGCCCTCGAGTCGCTCGATGAAGTCCTGCCGCACCGCCTCCCAGAGATCGCGGTGGACCTGCTCCTCCGACGTGCCCTGAACGAGCGAGAGCGTGGCTGTTGATGCCATGTTTCCAAGGCAAGCGAGCCGCGTCAGCGCTGTCTGGGTTTCAACCGGCAGACGGCCCAACTTGCGAACCATAAGGTCCACGACGTTGTCGGTATAACCCTTCGCGTGAATGCGCGCGAGGTCCCACGACCAGCTCCCCCTGCCGTGATCGAACGCGATCAGTTTCTCTTCTGCGAGGGTAGAGAGGAATTGGATAGCGAAGAACGGATTGCCGCCCGTCTTGTCGTGGACCAACTGGGCGAGCTCCGCAACCGAGCCCGGATGGCTGCGAATCGCATCTGCTATCAAACTTCTCAGCTCTTCGTGCGCAAGCGGCGACAGGACAAACTCGTGCACCGGCGCTCCTGCTTTGCGGATCGCGTGCAGCTTGCGCGTCAAGGGATGGGTTGGGTCGACTTCGTTGTCCCGATAGGCGCCAATCAGCAAGAGGTATTGCACGTCGAGCTGCGTCACCAGATCCTCGATCAAATCGAGGGTAGCCGCGTCGAGCCACTGCAAGTCGTCGAGAAAGAGCGCCAACGGGTGCTCGGGCCGAGCAAAGACGCCGATAAAGCGGCGGAACACCAGCTGGAAGCGTTTTTGCGCACGTTGCGGCGGAAGTTCTGGGAGCGGCGGTTGCTCGCCGATGATGACCTGCAGTTCCGGGACGAGATCGATGATGAGCTGTCCGTTGGGCCCCAGCGCCTCGAGTAATACCTCACGCCACTCGCGCAGTTCGGCTTCGCTCTTTCCGAGAAGTTGCCGGATCAGGCTCTGAAAGGCCTGCGCTACTGTCGCATAGGGAATAGCTCGTTTGTACTGATCGAACTTGCCGGAGGCGAAAAGCCCCCGCGGCAGTACCAACACCGGCTGCAGTTCGTTGACGACCGAGGACTTGCCGATGCCGGAATAGCCCGAGACCAGGACCAATTCCGGGGCCCCGCCGTCGACGACGCGGTCGAAGGCGGCGAGCAGGATCTCGACTTCGCGCTGCCGGCCGTAGAGCTTCTCGGGAATCAGTAGCCGGTCGGGCGTGTCGTGTTCGCCGAGTGGAAAGTCGTCGAGCCGCTGCTCCGCCTCCCATTCGGCCTGGCAGCGGCGAAGGTCGCTTTCGAGGCCGGCGGCGGTCTGATAGCGGTCTTCGGCTCTCTTCGCCAGCAGCTTCATCACGATCGCCGAGATGGCGCCGGGAATTTCCTTCAGCCGCTCGGCAGGCGGCACCGGCCTCCTGGCGAGATGGCAGTGCACCCATTCCATCGGCTCCGTGGCGGCAAACGGCAAAGCGCCGGCGACCATCTGATAGAAGGTGATGCCGAGTGCGTAGAGGTCGCTGCGGGAATCGACTGATCGGTTCATCCGTCCGGTCTGTTCCGGAGCCATGTAGGCGAGCGTGCCAGCGATCGTCTCCGGAGGGTGAGGTGACTGACGTTCGCGCTCGAAGCGCGAGGCGATGCCGAACCCGGTCAGCCGCACCTCGCCGGTCGTCTCGTTCAGCAGAATGTTGCCCGGCTTGATGTCCTTGTGAACGAGCCCGCGCTGGTGAAGCTTGCCCAGCGCCGTCGCGGCGGAAATGGCGAGACGCAAGAAGCGCCCCGCCTCGATGGGCGCGCCGAGCAAGCGGTCGAGCGGCTCGCCGCCCGCATCCTCGAGGATCAGCATGGTCCGCTCGCCATCGCGCACGAGCTCCAGCGGCCGTGCCGCCCACGTACCGTCGAGCTCATCCTTCAGTTCGTATTCGTGCGTGAGGCGCTCGAGACTCGAACGAGAGGGGTGGTCGGCGACGGGAGCAACGATCAACACCGCGCGCTGCTTGCCATCAGCGCCTAATCGCCAGCCACGCCGAAAGACGCGTTCGTCGTCCTGCCACACGATCTGAGAGCGACCACCCGAGAACGCGACATTCAGCGAATGCGGCACCATTTGTGAGCCTCCGGCATTCGGCCTTCCGATTGAGTTCGCCAAGCAACGCTTTGCGTCGTTCGCGCGGCCTCTCTCCGGCCTGGAGAAATCGTATCCGATCGGCAGAGAAATGCCAGCCGTCCATCTTCCGTGCTCGAAACGAGCGGAACTACGCCTTCTGGTTAGCAGCAATTTGTCGAGATTTGCCGCGCTTTATTAGCGACGGTAGCACGTGCGCGTTAAGCAGTGTCACCATCGCGCGAAAATGTCGTCAACATCTTGACTTGCAGCAAACGCAAGACGAGCCGTTTCTCCAACAGCGCGATGGTCGTGATCGGTCAGGGAGGAGTTGTTATGAAAATGCTTTGGCTTTGTATGACGATCGTGGCAAGCCTTGTCGCGTTTGCTTCCGCAGCACAAGCGCACTCGGCTTACGACGGATCATGGGATCTTATCTTTGTGACCCAACGAGGCACCTGCGATCCGACCTATAATTTTTCCGTCAATATCACCAACGGAGTTGTAACTCATCCAAATCTCGTAAGGTTCAGAGGCTACGTGGCGCAGTCTGGTGCGGTTCGCGCGTCGGTGACTGTTCAGGATAGGTATGCGTCGGGCTCGGGAAGGCTGTCGGGAGCTTCCGGCCGAGGCACCTGGAGTGGCCAATCGGCCGGCGCGCGCTGCTCCGGCTATTGGACTGCACAGCGAAACTAGCATCTGCACTTGGAAGCGACGCGACATAACCAGATCGCGTTTGCCGAGCTGCCGCCGCGCGGCTCCCGTCTTGCGGTACGCACGACGCATAGAACAAGGACATTGCGCCCATGGCGAGAGGGGAAAGAGACCCGGCGGGCCTTGCATGTCTGTTTTGTCGGCTCGATCGAGCCGCACTGCATGTTCAGGATTTCTCCTTTTAAGAACAATTCCAGCCCCCGCAGCGACGGTAGCGTCAATATCCCGCGCTCCTCGAAGAGCCTGCTTCGCAGGCCCGGACAATCAGCTCCGAACCTGCTATAATCACCCAAAATGCCCAAAGCCGCACGTGCATACGCGTCGGAGTAGAGGAACGTGGCGTATTGGGATAACGAATTTCAGCGAGTCCGGTCGCCGCCCCTGCGGTATGGGTTCGCGGTCGTTTCTGTGGGGATCGCGATTGCCGCTGCGCTCGCGATCCAACAATACCAGTTCCGTGATGTGGCGCTGCCGGTACTTGTACTCGTCATCGGCATTGTCACCTGGTACGCGGGGACCGGGCCTGCCGTCGTGGCCGTTCTGCTGGGCACGGCTGCCTTCAACTACTTGTTTGTAGAGCCAGTTCACACCTTCTACATTTCAGCGCAAGACCTCCCTTACTTTCTTGTTTTTGTTTTCTCGGCGATCATAGTTGCCTCCTTCAGCGCTGTTCGGCTTCGAATCGAGGAGAACCTTCGCCACGCCCGCGACCGGCTTCAGGCCGAGCTCGAACAAGGCCAGCGGCGCGAGGCTGCGATTAGCAAGCTCAATCAGGAGCTCAATCTGCGTGCGGCGGAGTTGGCAGCGGCTAACAAGGAACTCGAGGCGTTTGCCTATTCAGTATCGCACGACTTGCGGGCACCACTGCGTCATGTCGTCGGCTACTCCGAACTTCTGCAAAAACATACGCCGAATTCGCTGGACGACAAGAGTCAAAGATACATACAGACGATTCGCGAATCAGGAAAACGAATGGGCAACCTGATCGATGATTTGCTGGCGTTTTCTCGGATCGGCCGCACTGAAAGCAGGACAACGGCAGTGGACCTCCAGCAGCTGGTCAAGGAGGCAGTTTCCGAGATAGAGCCGCAAACGAAGGGACAGGACATCTCCTGGACGATTGATGCACTTCCGGTCTGTTATGGAGATCGTTCGCTACTAAAACTAGTTCTGATGAACCTGCTCTCCAATGCGGTCAAGTTCTCAGGCACACGGCGCCCTGCCAAAATCGAAATTGGCTCGGTGGTTGCCCATGGAGACAAGATCGAAATCTTCGTGAGAGACAACGGCGTCGGGTTCGACATGCAGTACGTCAATAAGCTGTTCGGGGTATTTCAACGGCTGCATCGGGCTGACGAGTTTGAAGGAACGGGGATCGGATTGGCAACCGTTCAGCGCATTGTTCATCGCCATGGCGGGATGGTGCGCGCCGAAGGCGCGGTCGATCAAGGCGCAACTTTTTATTTTTCACTGCCGAAAGCCGCACTTCCAGCGAAAAGGACAGCGAACGCGCCATGAGCGAACTGGGACGAATTCTGATTGTCGAGGACGATCCGAGGGATGTTGAGCTTACGCTCACAGCTCTTGATGAGCACAAACTCGCAAACGAGGTGATCATTACTCGCGACGGCAAAGAGGCTCTCGATTATCTGCATTGTCGAGAACAATTCGCATCGCGCGCCGATGAAAACCCCGCGGTTATTCTGTTGGACCTGAAGCTGCCGAGAGTGGATGGATTGGAGGTCTTGCAGCAGATCAGATCGGATCAAAAGCTGAAGATGATACCAGTGGTGGTACTGACATCGTCACACGAAGAAAAAGACATGCTGGCGACCTATCAGCTCGGGGTAAACGCTTACGTCGTGAAGCCCGTTGACTTTCACGAGTTTGTCAACGCCGTCAAAGAGCTGGGCATGTTCTGGGCGATCATAAATCAACCGCCCCCCGGAAGCGCAAAGAAGGTCTCATGAGTTCGCCAATCGGAATCCTCTTGCTGGAGGATGACCCCAATGACGCGGGCCTCATAGAAGTGCTCCTTGAAGCCGATCACTTAATCTGTCGTATCACCTGCGTGCAAAGTCGCACTGAGTTTCTTGAAGCTCTTGAACGTGCGGAATTTGACCTGATCCTCTCGGACTACAAACTTCCCTCGTTCGACGGACTCTCCGCGTTGAATTTGGCACTGAGTATCTGCCCCGATCTGCCTTTCATCTTCGTTTCTGGCACTCTTGGCGAAGAAGCAGCTATCGAGGCCCTCAAGATCGGGGCCACCGACTATGTTCTGAAGACCAGAATGTCGCGGCTCGTGCCCGCCGTGCGGCGCGCGTTGAGCGAGGCGGGCGATCGAGCTTCGCGCCGACGGGCCGAAGATACGCTGCGTCGGAGAGAAAAAGAGCTTCGGGATACCGTTGAGGCGATACCTGCGATAGCGTTTACGACGCAGGCCGACGGTAGCAGTGTTTGGACAAACCGACAGTGGGTGGATTTTTCCGGGTTGTCCGTAGAAGAGACGTCGGGATCGGGTTGGCAATCTGCGATTCATCCTGACGACCATAATCAACACGTCGCCAAGTGGCATCATTCGATGACAAGTGGTGAGCCATTCGAAAACGAGGCCCGGCATCGCAGTGCAAACGGGGAATACCGCTGGTTCCTGGTCCGGGCGGTGCCGCTACGTGATGAACAGGGCACGATTCTCAAATGGTACGGCATCCTGACGGACATCACCGAACGCAAGCGCGCCGAGGCGGAACTACGCGAATCGGAACAGAATTACCGCACGTTGTTCGAATCGATTGACGAAGGCTTTTGCACCATTGAAGTCTTGTTTGACCAGAACGAAAAGCCGGTCGATTATCGCTTTTTGCAAATCAGCCCATCTTTCGAACGGCAGACGGGAATCAAGAATGCCGCCGGCAGACGAATGCGCGAAATCGCGCCACAGCACGAAGAACACTGGTTCGAGATTTACGGCAGGATCGCCCTGACGGGCGAGCCGATGCGCTTTGAAAGCGAAGCCAAGCAACTCGGACGCTGGTATGACGTTTACGCATTCCGGGTCGAAGACCCCAGGCGCAAACGCGTCGGAATCCTTTTCAACGACATCACCGCACGCAAGCGAGCGGAAGCCGAAGCACGAGACAGCGAGCACCGCTATCGCGAAGTGCAGGCGGAGCTGACCCACGCAGGCCGGGTCGCGACGATGGGGCAGCTCATGGCCTCGATTGCCCATGAAATCAAACAACCCATCGCCGCGGTTGTTAACGGCGCACATGCCGGTTTGAACTGGCTCGATGCTCAACCGCCAGATCTGGAGGAGGTCCGGCAGACACTCAGTTTTATCGTGAGCGCCGGCAAGCATGCGGGCGACGTGATGGATCGTATCCGGGCCCTTATGAAGAAGGCGCCTCCGCGAAAGGAGGACCTGGATATCAACGAGGCGGCGCTTGAGGTCATAGCCCTGACCCGCGGCGAACTTTTGAAGCACGGCGTTTCGGTGCGGACGCAGCTCGCGGAGGGCCTACCAGTCATTCGAGCAGATCGGGTCCAACTGCAACAAGTGATTATCAACTTGATCATCAACGCTGTCGAAGCAATGCGCGATGTGGACGAAGACGATCGGGAGCTGCTCATCAGCACCCGTAGTGAACCCGATGGCGTTTGCGTCGAGGTGCGAGATTCAGGGCCGGGCTTCGCGCCTGCGGATCTTGAGCGCCTGTTCGACGCTTTCTATACTACGAAATCGGGCGGTTTGGGCCTTGGGCTGTCGATCTGCCGCTCGATCATTGAAGCGCATAACGGAAGACTGTGGGCGAGGCCTAACCTGCCATGTGGCGCTATCTTCGGGTTCATTGCACCTGCTGTTCCGGCTACCGCATCCTAGTCGTGCGCGGCCCCGGATCTACAAGCTGGCAGAGCCAAGACCGCAGGCTGCTGCCGAGGTGCAAGAAGCGCCTCATATTGGTGGCCACGCCGAGCAATCACGAGTGGCTCGATGCCCGCATATTGCAGAACACCTATCAGCCTCTGGCATTCGGCGCTCGCGTCATGTCCTTTTCGGCCCCGGGGAGAGTGAACTGAATTACGGCGCCGCGAGGCTCGCTCGCTCCCGCCCACAGATTGCCTCCATGCGCATGGATGATGGAGCGGCAGATCGAAAGCCCCATGCCCGTTCCACTTGACTTCGTCGTATAGAAAGCATCGAAGACCCGGTCGAGATGCACCGGATCAATCCCTGGCCCGGAATCGCGGACGGCCACGAGGACGCCCGTTTGATCCTGCGCGGTGCTGATCGACAGCTCTCTTGATCCCTCTTCAACCAAGCTCATTGCTTCAGCGGCATTTAGAATCAGGTTGAGCAAGACCTGTTGCAGCTGAATGCGATCTCCCAGAATCGGAAGCAATCCATCCGCAAGCCGCGTCTGGACGGAAACGCCATTCCTGTGGGTCACGCTTTGCACCAGTCCGATCACTTCGTGGATTGCCGCGTTGAGATCAAAACGCTCCTTTCGTGGCGGCGCTTTCTTGATTTGCTCTCGGATGCGATCGATAATTTCTCCTGATCGATCAGCATCCGCAATAACGCAGGCTAGTGCTTCCCTGACTTCGCCCAAGTCCGGCGGTGCAATGTTCAGAAAATTCTGGGCCGCCCGAGCGTTGTTGCGCGCGCTGGCGATCGGTTGCGCGATCTCGTGAGAGAGCGAGGCTGCCAGCTCTCCCATCACGCTAACGCGGTTCATGTGCGCGAAATCAGATTGCATCTGCTGCAATCGCGCCAGCGCTTGTGTGCGATCCTCGATGTCGGTCAGGAGAACGTACCAGCGCATAATACGCCCGGAATCGTCGCGAAGTGGAATGCCACGGTTGTCAAACCAGCGATATTCCCCGTCGAAGCGGCGCAGGCGCTGTTCGAGATGGTATGGGACGCCGGAGGCGATCGACTTTGTGAACGCCTCGGCAACGTGAGGAAGGTCGTCAGGATGTATAGTTCCGTTCGCCCCCCAATTCCTCAACTCCTCCAACGACTGGCCGCAATATTCAAGGATTTGGCGATTGACGGCTTCGACCTCACCATTCGGGGCCAGAACCCCAACAAAACCCGGTATCCCGTCGATCGCCGAGCGCAAACCGCGCTCGCTTTCGCGCAACGCCTCCTCTGCGCGCTTGCGCTCAGTCAAATCGAGGACGAACCCGACGCCTTTGTCTCGTTGTTCGTCGAATGCCGCCGAGCCGACCAGCACGGGCACGCGGCTGCCGTCCTTACGGAAGTACTCCTTCTCATAGGGGTGCGCCACGCCGGTCTTCGTCGATTCTTCTTGGCTTCGCACGGTGCGGTCGCGCCATTCCGGTGGAGTCAGTTCGGTCCAGCGCACGTTGCCCGAAACCAAGTCATCACGGTCATATCCCACGATAGATAGAAACGCGTCATTGGCCTCAAGAATCCGGCCTTCGCGGTCGGCGATGAAGATCCCAATGATGTTGGCGTCGACCAAGCGCCGAATCTTCCCCTCCCGATCCGCGAGGTCGTCATAAAGCCGCGAGTTTTCGATCGATATCGCCGCCTGCGAAGCAAGCACCTTCAATAAGGCGACGCGGTCAGGTGTGAAAACGGTCGGCGCCAGATTGTTCTCAAGATAGAGAATCGCGGTGAGCTTTCCCTGGTTGATCAATGGCAAGCAGAGAATGGAACGCACACGACCTTGAACAATATAGTGATCGGCAGAAAATGCATTCTGAGATGTAGCGTCGTCAAGTATCACCGTCTCATGGGTGCGCATTCCATAGCGAACCAACGACTCCGGCAACGCCGCTGTGCTGTATGACTCGGCCCGCAGATGCACGATTATATCCTCTCCACCAGCGATCGCTTCCGCCTCTATCTGTAGCTCATCGCCTCGCGGGACAATCAGCAGACCTCGTTCTGCACCGGCATGCTCGAGGGCTGCGCGCATGAGTTTGTCGATGAGTTTTTCCAGCATCATCTCGCCAGAAAGCGCTTGTGAGACCTCGATCATCGTCGCGAGATCGAGATCGCCGATCGGCGTTTCGATCGTGCCCGCTGGAGCCGGCGCACGCTCGTCCTGCCTCAGCCAGGGATAAAGCTGGTCGAGTTGCCGCACCTTTCCGTCGGCTCCCCATCGGAGATAACACCGCCGTGCGCTGTCCAGGTAAAGATGTGCAATTTTCTCGAAGTCGCGCGCCGCGTAAAAGCGAGCAGCCAACTCATGGGCGAGCGCTTCGTTGTGGACAAAGCTGTTTGCCTGGGCCGAGCGGATCGCCCGCTCGTAAAGTCGCTCGGCATCCAGCTCGCGACCTTCCAAGCGGGCGATCTCGGCACCGACAAGGGCGGCGCGGTTCTCGAAATTTTCGGGGCAATTCTCCGCCCAGATCCCGATCTGTTCGTGATGCGCGGCCAGAGCCTCCAAATGCTGTCGGCGCTGATCGGCCGAAGCGGAGTCATAGGATGAGGCGCGCGCGAGCGCGCTGTAAAAGTGATACTCCGCGACTTCGATGGCCGGAAGCGACGTCCAGAGCAGGGGTTGCGCTCTAAGCGACGCGTCGATGGCCGCAGAAAAGTCGCCGGCCAGGAAGCTCCCCTGCAGCTTGCGAATCCAATACCAGCACTCGGCAAATGCCAGGTTCCGGTTACCAGACAGACGACTTACGATACGGCCTTCATCGAATTCCTCATCATCGAAAGAGCCGAATCTGCGGGTCGACCCGCGCAACATTCGGACCAGCGCAAGCTGCGTCGCGATGACGTCGATGACGAGCCCGAATTGCATCTGCTGTGCCAACGCCAGTCCCTGCTCTACCTCGCGCTGAACTTCGTTGAGCGGATCGCCAACCATGAGCATGTTGGAATTCAGGTGGGCGCGGCTGTACACCGCATAAGTGAGATCGCCCGTCTTGTTCGCAACGTCGAATGCCCGATGCAGCAGATCGCGACCACTGGCGGCATGCCTCGTCCATGGCGTAACCTGGTTGCCGAAATTCATGAAAATCCGGGCCAGGAAGTGCTTCAAATCGCGCCGCTCGACCAGTTCGTAGCCGACTCGGCCAAACCGATATCCGGCCCTGTAGTCCCCGAAAAACGGGCCTGCAACCATTCCTACCCGAACATACGCATTGGACGAGCCATCGCTGTTGCCACGTTCGAGGCTGAGCCTGACCGCCCCACAGCTGACCAGAGCCAGCAGGTTCGCATCCGTGAACACCGCGGGTGGCCCGAGCTTGGTCAGAACATCGAGAAGGGCGAGTGATGCGGGATCGGTCATCAATGGCAGGTCAACCAGCTCCTCGATCGCGCGACCGCCGAGCTTGGACCAGATCAGCTGATATTCGCGGCGCACCTCCTCGTCCGCAGGATGCGCCGTCCATGCCACGCCGACATGCTGGAGACACTCGAGGCCGACGGCGACGGCTTCGCTCATCCGGCCGCGGGTTGTGCATACGTCGATTCTCAGGCATGCAACGGCCGCCCGTTCGACGATATTGGCGGCGCGGGCTGACAGCAGCGTCAGCCGATTCTCTGCGGCGGCGAGCTCGCCTGTGAAGAATTCGCATTCGGCCCGGTGCAGCTCCAGTTCGAACACCAGTTCGCGTCGGCGCTCCCACGAATCTTCCGGCAGCTCTGCCGCACCAGCAACCAGATACTTCAGCGCCGCGCCATGGGCCGTCGACGTCTTTGCGCGCTTGGCCGCAATCAGATTCAGTCGGGCCAGCTGCTCGCGCTCATCGGATGAGGAGATCAATGGCGCTCCGCGATTGAGCTGATTGACGATTTCGAAAATCGCCTGCTCGCGTTGCTCCGGCGCCGTGCTCATCAACAGCAGGCGACCGATCCGAAAGTGAGCTTCGGCGCGAGACGCTTCGGGAATCAGGGAATATGCGGCTTCCTGCACCCGATCATGGATGAACCGGTAGAAGTCTCCCCGGCGCTCGACCACTTCCTCGCAGAGCGCATCCCAGAAAGCCACGTGAACTTGATCTTGCGGGATCTTCAGAACGATCGCCAGCGTGGTTGTGTCGGCGACCGCGCCGAGACAGGCGAGCTGCTTCAGAGCCAGCTGTGTACTTTCCGGACGGCGAACCAACTTCCGAACTATGAGGTCCACCACATTGTCGGTGTACGCCTTCGCATGAAGGCGCTCGAGGTCCCAGGACCATCGCGCCCGCTCGTGATCGAAGGCTAGGAGACTCTCGTCGGCGAGCACATGTAGGAATTGGATCACGAAGAACGGGTTGCCGTCCGTCTTTGCGTGGACCAACGCCGCGAGCCGGTGAGCCTGCTCGGCATCGCAGCGAAGCGAGTCCGCAACAAGGTTTCCGAGGTCATTGATCGTCAGGGGCGCCAGCTTGATATCGTGCACCTTGCCGGTTGCACGCATCGCGTCCAGCTTGCGCGTGAGTGGATGCGCCGCGGTGACCTCGTTATCGCGGAAGGCGCCGATGAGCAGGAGATTGCGGAGATCGGACCTACTCAACAGGTCTTCCAAAAGGTCCAGCGTCGCCACATCGAGCCATTGCAAGTCATCGAAGAATAGAGCCAAGGGATGTTCCGCCCGAGCAAAGACGCCAATCATTTGCCGAAGCACCATCTGGAAGCGCCGTTTCGCGTCCCGCGGCGGAAGCTCTGGGACCGGCAGTGGCACTCCGACGAGGATCCTCAGCTCAGGAACGAGATCCACCATTAGTCCAGCGTTGGATCCCAGCGCTTCCTGCAAGGCGTCGCGCCATGGCGCAAGGTCGGCATCGCTCTTGCCGAGCAGCGGTCGGATCAGGCTCTGAAGCGCCTGTGCCAGCGTCGCGTACGGAATATCACGTTTGAGCCGATCGAATTTCCCGGAAGCGAACAGGCCGCGCGGTGCTACCAGCACCGGCTGTAGTTCGTTGACGACCGAGGACTTGCCGATGCCGGAATAGCCGGAGACCAGAACCAGTTCCGGGGCGCCACCGCTGACGACACGATTGAACGAGGCGAGCAGGATCCCGACTTCGCGCTGCCGGCCGTAGAGCTTCTCGGGAATCAGTAGCCGATCGGGTGTGTCGTGTTCGCCGAGCGGAAAGTCATCGATCCGCTGCCCTGCCTCCCATTCGGCCTGACAGCGGCGAAGGTCACCTTCGAGGCCGGCGGCGGTCTGATAGCGGTCTTCGGCTCTCTTCGCGAGCAGCTTCATGACGATCGCCGAGACCGCGCAGGGAATGTCTTTCAGCCGCTCGGCAGGCGCCACCGGCCGCCTGGCAAGATGGCAGTGCACCCACTCCATCGGCTCCATGGCGGTAAACGGCAAGACACCGGTGAGCATCTGATAGAAGGTTACGCCCAGTGCGTAGAGGTCGCTGCGGGAATCGATTGATCGGTTCATCCGTCCGGTCTGTTCCGGCGCCATGTAGGCGAGCGTTCCGGCGATCGTCTCTGGAGGACGAGGTGACTGACGTTCGCGCACGAAGCGCGAGGCGATGCCGAACCCGGTCAGCCGCACCTCGCCAGTCGCCTCATTCAGCAGAATGTTGCCCGGCTTGATGTCCTTGTGGACGAGCCCGCGCTGGTGAAGCTTGCCCAGAGCCGTCGCAACGGGAATGGCGAGACGCAAGAAGCGCCCCGCTTCGATGGGCGCGCCGAGCAAGCGGTCGAGTGGCTCGCTGTCCGCATCATCGAGGACCAGCATGGTTCGCTCGGCATCGCGGATGAGGTCCAACGGCTGCACCGCCCACGTCGCGTCGAGCTCATCCTTCAGTTCGTATTCGTGCGTAAGGCGCTCGAGGCTCGAACGTGATGGGTGGTCGGCTGCAGGAAGAGCGACCAGCACGGCGCGACGCTTACCGTCATCCTCTAATTGCCAGCCACGGTGAAAGACGCGTTCGCTGTCTCTCCACAAGACCTGAGAGCCACCGTCCAAGTAAGCAACGTTCAGCGAATGCGGCACCATCATCAGCCTCCGGCATCCGTAGCTCGAATTGAGATCGGCCAACCAGGCTCTTACGTGCGCAATGCGCCCGGCCCCTTTCCAGGGCCCGCACAAATCGTACCGCACCGTCTGAGAAATGCCAGCCGTCGGTTTGTCTTGTTCGATCCAAAGTGCCTGGTTCCGCCTCTGAACAAGTTGTTCAAGCTGAACGCGGCGACCGGCGAGAAGCTTTGGATGTACGATCCGGAGGTTCCGACGTCTTGGGTGCCAAACAGCTTGTCGCGGTGTGGCGTACTATGAGAATCCCAAGGCCACAGCCGGCCAGGCCTGCGCGGCACGCATCATCGAGGGAACGCTCGACATGCGCCTGATCGCCGTGGACGCCAGGACGGGTCAGCCATGCCAGGAGTTCGGTCCGTTCGGAATGCCCAGCTTCATTCCGCTCGAGATCGGCACGCCGAACAATGGCGGATCGGTCGTGACCGCAGGCGGGCCGATCTTCATCTCGGCGGTAACCGACGATCTGATCAAGGCGATCGACATCAAGACCGGCGAGATCGTCTGGAGTGACGTCCTGCCCGCGGGCGGCCAGGCCACGCCGATCGTCTATGAGCAGGATGGCAAGGAGTATGTGGTCATCATGGCGGAGGGCCATCACTTCATGATGACGCCCCCGGGCGACTCGCTGATCGCCTACGCCCTGCCGGACAAGAAGTAAGAATGCGATCTCGGCAACGCGCGGCATCACCCGATGCCGCGCGTTGTGCTGTCTGCAGAACACGACGCGCCACGCCGAGCAACTCACGAGCGCCTCACTTGCAGCAATTTGGCGCGATTTGCCGGCCTTTACTCGCGCAGATGGCACGCGTCGATCAAATAGAGGTCAGCCAAGTCAAGCGAGACAAGGCAACTGTAACACCGAAGGACATCTCATGACGGTACTTGAAGCATCCAAATCGAAGAACTCATCGGGCGTGACCCGCTCCGGCCGACTGTTCGTTCTCGAGTTGAGTGGGGACCGCATTCACGCGATGAATCCGGACGGTTCCGACCGCAAGATCATCGTCACGAATGGCCGTTTCCCCGACGGCATCGCCGTGGATGTGGAGGCGGGCCACATCTACTGGACCAACATGGGTGTTCCCCCTCTCAACGATGGCTCGATCGAACGCGTCGACCTCGATGGCGGAAACCGCAAGGTCATCATTCCGCGAGGCGTTACGTACACGCCGAAGCAGATGCACCTCGATAAGGCGGGAAAAAAGCTTTACTGGTGCGACCGTGAAGGCATGCGCGTGATGCGTGCCAACCTCGATGGCTCGCAGGTCGAAACGCTGGTCAAAACCGGCGACGGCGACAACGACCGGAAAGATCAAAACCGCTGGTGCGTCGGAATCACCGTCGATCCCAAACGGCGGCACATCTACTGGACGCAAAAGGGTCCCGACAATGGCGAGCAGGGTCGCATCTTCCGCGCCGGCATCGATATTCCGAAGGGCGAGACTCCGACGAACCGCTCCGACATCGAGGTGCTGTTCGATCGTCTGCCGGAGCCGATCGACCTCGAGCTCGATCTGACCAACCGCATCCTCTACTGGACCGACCGCGGCGATCCTCCGCGCGGCAACACCGTCAATCGCGCGCCGATCGACACAAAGGCCGACCCTGAAATCGTGGTCACGCATCTGATGGAGGGCATCGGCATCGCGCTCGATGTGCCCGGCAACCGCATGTTCGTCACCGACTTTGCCGGCTCAGTCTATTCCGCAGATCTCGATGGCAAGAACCAGCGCAACTTCCTCTACGCCCAGGGCAATCTCACCGGCATCGCCTACGCCGAAATCTGATCGGAGAACACGACATGACCAACACCAAACCCATTCACCGCATCGCCATCATCGGCACCGGCGTGATTGGCGCGAGCTGGGCCTCGCTGTTTCTCGCCAAGGGGTTGCAGGTTGTCGCGACCGACCCCGCGCCGAACGCGGAAGCCTCGCTCCGGAAGTTCGTGGAGACGGCCTGGCCGGCGCTCAAGCGACTCGGCCTGTCGGCGGGCGCGTCGCAGTCGAACCTCAAGTTCACGAAAGATCTCGCGCAGGCGGTCGCCGACGTCGACCTCGTCCAGGAAAACGGGCCCGAGCGGATCGATTTCAAGCAGAAGCTCTACGGGCAGCTCGACGAACTGCTGCCACCCGAGGTGATCATCGCCTCGAGCTCGTCGGGACTCACCATGAGCGAAATCCAGAAGGGCGCCAAGACCCATCCCGAGCGCTGTGTCATCGGCCATCCCTTCAATCCGCCACACCTGATCCCGCTGACCGAGATTGTCGGCGGAGCAAAGACCTCGGAAGCGACAATCCAGCGCGCGGCGGAATTCTACACGTCGATCGGGCAAAAGACGGTGCGCATCAACAAGGAGATGCCCGGTCACGTCGCCAACCGGCTGCAGGCCGCATTGGGGCGTGAGGTTTACTACCTCGTCGCCGAAGGGATCGTGAGCGCCGCCGACGTTGACACCGCCCTCTCCTGGGGGCCGGGCCTGCGCTGGGGAATCATGGGCAACATGATGCTCAACCACCTCGGCGGCGGTTCGGGCGGCATCGAGCACTTCTTCCAGCAGTTCGTTGGTCCAATGACGGCCTGGTGGAAGACCCTCGGCTCACCCGTGCTGACGCCTGAAGTGCAAAAGAAGCTCATCGACAGCGTCCACGCGGAGGTCGGATCGCGCTCCATCGCGGCGCTGGAGGCCGAACGCGACGAAGCCCTGCTTGGCCTGCTGGAGCTGCGCAACAAGGTCGCCAAGTCGAACCAGGCCAAATCGATCGAGCCGGTCGCATAAGCCAAGGCGCAACCACGGAGATCGGGCACGCAACTGACGCGCCCTCATTTCTTCCGACCTTCAGGCCACAGCAACAGGAGACCCAGAATGCTTACCAAAACCCCGAAGCAGCTTCCGACTCCGAACAGCGATTTCTATCACCTCGCGGATACCTTGAACGCAGACGAACGAGCGATTCTGCAGAAGGTACGCACGTTCATGGAGTCCAAAGTCCAGCCCATCATCAACAAGTACTGGGTCGACGACGCTTTTCCTTTCGAGCTGCTGCCTGCATTCAAGGAGCTCAACCTCGCCGGAGTCGGCATCCAGGGATACGGTTGCGCCGGCGGGAATCAATTGCTGGTAGGCCTTGTTGCGATGGAAATGGCGCGGGTCGATTCCTCGTTCGCAACCTTCTTCGGCGTCCACAGCGGCCTAGCGATGGGTTCAATCGCGATCGCTGGAACGGAGGAGCAAAAGCAAAAGTGGCTGCCGCCGATGGCGCGTATGGAGAAGATCGGCTGCTTCGGCCTGACCGAGCCGCTGGTCGGCTCCGGCGCGGGTGGCGGCCTGACCACGACGGCAAAACGCGAGGGCGACACCTGGGTCCTTAACGGCCAGAAGCGGTGGATCGGCAACGCGCCATGGTGCGACATCTCGATCATCTGGGCACGCGACGTCGACGACAACCAGGTCAAGGGCTTCATCGTCGAAAACAAGACCACGCCCGGCTTCAGCGTCGCGAAGATGCAGAACAAGATCGCACTCAAGGTGGTCCAGAACGGACAGATCACGATGAAAGACTGCCGAGTGCCGGAAGCAAATCATCTCGGAGCGGGCACCCAGTCCTTCCGCGACACCGCGCGCGTGCTGCGTGGGACGCGGTTCCTTGTGGGATGGGAAACGACCGGATGCCAGATGGGTGCATACGAGAACGCGCTCAAATACGCACAGGAACGATTGCAGTTCGGAAAGCCAATCGGCTCGTTCCAGATCATTCAGGACCTCCTTGCGAAGATGCTCGGCAACATCACTGCTTGCCAATGCATGGTTGCTCGCACGGCCCAGCTCGCGGACGAAGGCAAGCTTACAGACCAGCAATCGGCGCTTGCGAAGGCGTTCACGACGTCCAAGACGCGCGAGACGGTCACCTGGGCGCGGGAGTTGCTCGGCGGCAACGGCATCCTCGTCGACTACAACGTCGCGCGCTTCTTTGCCGATGCCGAGGCGCTCTATTCCTACGAGGGCACGTACCAGATGCAGCACCTGATCGTCGGCAAGGAAATCACCGGCTTCAGCGCCTTCATCTGAGATCGCAACCGAGCCGGCGCTTCGCGGCGGCTCGTGAACTGGAAAGAGAGACAACATGTCATCGACAACACCGACACTCGCAAACGTCCTCTACGAAAAGCGCGGCGCGACCGCCTATCTGACCATCAACCGGCCCAAGGTGCTCAACGCCCTGAACACAGCGACATGGAAGGACCTGCGAACTGCATTCGAGGATGCACGGAACAACGCGGCCGTGCGCGGCGTCATTCTCACCGGCGCGGGCGACAAGGCATTCGTCGCCGGCGCCGACATCAGCGAGCTCGCGCATGCGAGTCCGATCGACGCCGAACGGTCCAGCCGCTACGGGCAGGAGGTGCTGGATCTCGTCGAAAATCTCGGCAAGCCGGTGATCGCGGCCATCAACGGCTTTGCACTCGGCGGCGGTTGCGAGACGGCCATGGCATGCACCATACGCATCGCCGTCGAGCATGCGAAATTCGGCCAGCCCGAGGTCAAGCTTGGATTGCTTCCCGGCGGCGGCGGCACGCAGCGACTGCCGCGCCTGGTCGGAAAGGGCCGCGCGCTCCAGCTCATTCTGTCCGGAGAGACCATCAGCGCGCAGGAAGCCTATCGCATCGGGCTCGTCAACGAGGTCGTTCCAGCGGCCGATCTCATCCCGCGTGCGGAAGCCATCCTGAAGATGATCGCCTCGAACGCGCCAATAGCAGTCAGGCAGTCGCTCGAAGCGGTCAACAAGGGATTGGACACGAGCCAAAGCGAGGGCTTCGCGCTGGAAGCCTCCTACTTCGGACTGTGCGCCGGGACGGAGGACAAGAAAGAAGGCACGTCCGCCTTCCTCGAAAAGCGCGCCCCGCAGTTCCTGGGCCGGTGAAGCAAGCACGACGATTTAGGAGAGACCCAATGGCAAGCGACAACATTTTTTCTGGACTCAAGGTGGTTGACTTCTCGAGCTTCGTCGCGGCACCCAGCGCCGCCGTCATCCTGTCGGATTTCGGCGCCGACGTCATCAAAGTCGAACCGCCGAGCGGTGATCCCTGGAGACATGGGCACAAGATCGCGCCGCAGCCGGAGGCGGACGAACCCTATCAGTTCCATCTCGCCAACCGCAACAAGCGCAGCATCACGCTCGACCTGAAGTCGCCCAGCGCCCATCAGGTCCTCCAGCAGCTTGTCACGTGGGCCGACGTATTCATCGTCAATACGCCACATCCCGCGCGCAAAAAATTGAATCTCGAATACGACGATGTGGTGCGCTGGAATCCGCGCCTGATCTACGCAGACCTCACCGGCTTCGGCGAAAAGGGACCGGATGCCAATCTGCCGGGCTTCGACATCACATCATACTGGGCGCGCAGCGGCCTGCTGTCGATGACGCGCGACGCGGGCGCGCCGCCGACCTGGCCGGTGGGAGGAAGCGGCGATAACGCGACGGCCGTCGGAATCTATTCGGCGGTCGTCACGGCGCTCTACCGCCGCGAGCGCACCGGCAGGGGGGCGTATGTCACGACCTCGCTGCTTGCCGAGGGTGTCTGGTCGGCAAGCGTTTCGATCCAGGCCGCGCTGGTCGGTGCAAAGTTCTTTGGGCTGCATGATCGCAAGCATCCGGCCAGCGCGGCGCTCAACGTGTACCGCGCCTCCGACGGCACTTGGTTCGTCCTCATCGTCACGCCCGACAAGTTGGCCGCCGTGGCGAAAGCGATCGGCCGGCCGGGACTCCTGAGCGATCCGCGATTTTCTGATCCGGCGAAGCTGACGGCGAATATGCCGCAGCTCGCGGCCATCCTTGACGAAGTCTTCGCCGCGCAGCCGATGGCGCACTGGCACGAGGTTTTCAGTGGCGTACACGTCACGTTCGGCGCCGTGCGCGGACCGCAAGAGGTCATCGAGGATCCGCAGTTGCGGGCAAACGATATCATCGTTCCGCTCGAAGGCGCGGGCGGCAAGCTGACTTCGACGATCAGTAGTCCGATCCAGCTGCACGGGGTCGTTAAGGTGCCGGCGCGGCGCGCGCCGGATCTCGGTGAGCACACTGAAGAGATCCTCCGTGATCTGGGATTTGACGCAAAGGGCATCGAGGACCTGCGCGCGAGCGGCGCGGTGCCGAAAGTCAGGGAACACGCCTAAAACGCGGCGGCGAAGAGTACCGAACAAAGGAGCAAACAATGAGCGACATCATCACCGAGCGTACCGGCGCGATCCTGCGGGTCCAGCTTAATCGCCCGGCCCAGAAGAACGCGATGACGTCGGGCATGTACACGAGCCTGGCCGATATCCTCAACGAAGCCGACAAGGACGACGCGGTCCGTGTCGTGCTGTGGCACAGCGCCGGAAACGCGTTCTGCGCCGGCAACGACGTCGTGGATTTCCTCAAGAATCCGCCCAAACCGGGCCACTTTCCGCAGGGCGACTTGATGGACGCATTCGTCAGAATCGAAAAGCCGATCGTCGTGGCCGTGCAAGGCGCGGCGATCGGTGGCGGAACCACGATGCTGACCCACTGCGATTTCGTCTACGCGGGCGAGAGCGCCAAATTCCAGCTGCCGTTCATCAACCTGGCGCTGGTGCCGGAATTCGGATCGAGCTTTTCGATACCGGCGCGCGTAGGCCATCTCCGGGCGGCGGAATTGTACTTGCTGGGAGAGCCCTTCACTGCCCCGCGAGCGGTGGAGCTGGGCCTGGCAACTCGCGTGGTGCCCGACAGCGATCTGCTCGCGACTGCCACCGCAACGGCGGAGAAGCTTGCGGCAAAACCGAGCGGCGCGTTGCTGGCGAGCAAGCGACTCCTCAAGCAGGCTTCGATTGGCCAGCTCAAAGAGGCTATCAAGAGTGAAAGCCGGGAGTTTATGGAGCGGGTAAGCGGGCCAGACGCCAAGGAAGCGCTCTCGGCCTTCCTCGAGAAGCGTCCACCCAATTTTACAAAGAGCCCGACGCACGTGGCCGCCGAGTAGCCCGCGCTCGTGGAATTGATGGGCGTCGCGCCGAGCTTGGTGCGGCGCAAGCTGGAAATTGAGGGGCGCCAGCGCGGCCCCAAGCGGAAATGCGTGGAGCCGATATGAAACACGTCTTGAGCACGGTCACGTTCGCCCTGGGAGCCCTGGGCTTCGTGGTGTTCCTGAGCATGTTGAAGCCAGAACCGCTCAGTGCAGTCACGGCGCTCAGCAAGTCCGCGCATTGCAAAATGGCGGCCTCTCGCTCGCCGGGATGCCTCAGCGACCCCGGATGGCTGGGGCGTTGAGAGCATTCCGACAGACGCTCTCTGACACCGAACACAAACCGAGGTGAACCAATGTGTGCGATGCTTGCTGAGACCCGGCCCGACGAAGCAACCGCTGTTGTCGAGGCTCCCCATCAAGAGCGCAAGCGGGTCATCGTCATCGGGGGCGGCTTTGCCGGGATCGCCGCGACACGGGCGCTGCGGCGCGCTGATGTCGATATGGTACTGATCGACCGCCGCAACCACCACATCTTTCAGCCGCTGCTCTACCAGGTGGCGACGGCGGTGCTCTCACCCGCGGAGATCGCAGCGCCGATCCGTCAGCTCGAGGTCAAACAGCAAAACCTCAGCGTGCTTCTGGCGGAGGTCACCGGCGTCGATGTTGCGTCCCGCACCATCGAGGCGTCCTCCCCTGGCGTGGGCGTCCGCAAGATCGCCTACGACTATCTGGTGGTCGCGACCGGCATGCGCCCGAGCTACTTCGGGCACGATGAGTTCGCGCGATTTGCCCCGGCGCTCAAGAGCCTCAACGACGCAGAGACGATCCGAGCCAAGATCCTGAGCGCGTTCGAAGTTGCCGCAACGACCGAGGACGCAAGCGAACGCGCGCGCCAGATGACATTCGTGCTGGTCGGCGCAGGCCCCACCGGGGTGGAACTCGCGGCATCCCTCGCGCAAATGGTGAAAGTCACGCTGCGCGGAAACTTTCGCCACATCGATCCGGCGCAGGCCAGCATCATTCTTCTCGACGCAGGGCAGCGGGTTCTGCCGACCTTTGCTGAACCACTGTCACGCAGGGTGACCCGACGACTCGCGAAGCTCGGCGTGAAGGTCTTGACCGGAGTGAAGGTCGAGACCGTCGACGCGGAGGGCGTGGTTGCCGGCGGAAGCCGAATCCCCAGCGCTACTGTGCTGTGGACCGCTGGGGTTGCTGCCTCACCCATTCCAAAGATGCTCGGCACCAAGACCGACCGCGCGGGGCGCGCACTCGTTGATCCCTTCCTCAAGGTCGTAGACGCGCCCGGAGTGTTCGTCGTGGGCGATGCGGCGTCGATCATGCAACATGAACACCCTGTGCCCGGCGTGGCGCAAGCCGCGATCCAGGAAGGACGCTACGTCGGGCGGCTCATCGCGAAGGAGCTGAAGGGCCAAAAAGAGAAACGACCGTTCCACTATTTCGACAAAGGCAATATGGCGGTCGTTGGCAAGAATTACGCCGTGCTGGAGCGAGGCTGGTTGCGGACAAGCGGGTCCCTGACCTGGCTGATCTGGGCGTGCGTTCACATCCTCGCTCTGCCGCAGCTACAGAATCGCCTGCGCGTGCAGCGGCAGTGGCTCTGGTCGTATTTCACCGGCCAGCGCAGCTCGCGCCTGATCCCCGAGCCCGCGCGGGTCGCTACTCCCGGGTCCGATCATTGAGGGGCCGCTTGCGCCATGAACACGGTCTACCTCCCTGCATTGGCAGCGTTGGCGGGGTCGACGATCGGCGGCCTTACGTCGCTCGCGTCAGCCTGGCTCACGCTGCACCATCAGGATCGCGCAAAGCGGCTGTCGGGGGAAAAGACCAGACGGCAAAAGCTGTACAAGCAATTCATCGATGAGGCCTCGAAGCTCTACGCCGACGCGCTCGTTCACGATCGGGCGGAAGTCTCGGCACTGGTCAGCGTCTACGCGCTGATCAACCGGATGCGTGTCGTATCAAGCACCGCCGTGATCGAGAAGGCAGACGCGGTCATTCATTTGATCATCGACACATATTTCATGCCCAACAAGACCCTTTCTGAGGTTCGCGAGCTGATGAACGGCCACGTCGTCAACCCGCTGCAGGCCTTCAGCGAGGAATGCCGGGCCGAATTGCATGCGCTCAATCATCGCTGACGCCTCGCAAAGCACCTGGCGCCAGAGCGGCTCAAATTTGATCTCGACGAAAGAGCACCGCGTGATGGCTGGCCGCCATCAGCGCAGTCGGCCTGCTGATCGCCGGGCTCCGGCGCTGTTTCCTCCTCCCAAGCCGCAGCAGTGCTCGCAATCGTTAGGAACAATTTGCCGGAATTTTGCAGTCTTCACTCACGCTCTTGGAGCCCATCAGTTTAGCTTTTGGGAAAGCCGCGAGACCCGGCGATTTGGCGATCGCGGATTCACAAAACAACTTTCTGCTTGAGGAACCCACCATGAGCATCGCGATTTCGGTATCGCGCCTTCGGCTGGCTTCACGATCCGGCTGGGTGGAGCGACTGCCCCATTTCATCAGTTTGGCCAAGCCGCGCGTTATGGGACTCGCGGTGTTCACCGCGCTTGTCGGATTGATGATCGCACCTACTCACATCGATCCGCTGTCTGGTTTCGCGGTAGTTCTCGCAATCGCAGCCGGCGCCGGCGCCGCCGGCGCACTGAATATGTGGTACGACGCCGATATCGACGCCGTCATGACCCGCACGGCCATGCGGCCGATTCCCCGCGGCAAGGTTTCCAGGACCGAGGCGCTGATCTTTGGACTCGTGCTTGGCGCCATCGCGGTCGCGCTTCTCGCGATCACGGCAAACCTTACGGCAGCGATGTTGTTGGCCGGCACGATCCTCTTTTATGCCGTCGTATACACAGCCTGGCTGAAGCGGGCCACGCGACAGAATATCGTCATTGGGGGCGCAGCCGGCGCCCTGCCGCCCGTGATCGGATGGGCGGCAGCTACAGGCGAGATCGGGGTCGAGCCGCTTACGCTGTTTCTCATTATCTTTCTTTGGACACCGCCGCACTTCTGGGCGCTCGCGCTCAATCGTGCGGACGATTACGCGCGTGCCGGAGTACCAATGCTGCCTGTGGTCGCGGGAAAGGCTGCAACGACACGGCAGATCCTGATCTATAGCAGCATGCTGGCTCTGACGTCGGAGCTGCCCTGGGCGCTCGGGTTTGCAGGCATGCTGTACGGCGTAACCGTCGCGATTAGCGGAGCGATTTTCACCCTGCTCGCATTCAAGCTGAACATGAGTGTCGAGACGGATCGCCGCGCGGCTCACCGGCTGTTCGTCTTCTCCATCTCCTATCTTTTCCTGCTGTTTGCAGCCCTTCTGGTTGATCACAGCGGCGGCTCGCTTACGCCGGCGCAACTGTCGCGCGATGACCGGGCAAGCGCGTTTCCGACCGCCGCCCGACAGCCAGGCGCGGCCCGCAACGCGTGCAGCTTCAAGATCCGGGAGGCCTGATATGCGATACGGTTCACTTACCGCGGTCCTGCTGCTCGCCGCGATGCTCGGTGGCTGCGACGGCGTGCTCGATCCGAAGGGACCGATTGCCCTCGCCGAGCGGCAAATTCTCTTCAACTCGACCGGCATCATGCTGGCGATCGTGATCCCGGTGGTTATCGCCACGCTTGGCGTTGCGTTCTGGTTCCGGGCATCGAATGAGCGTGCGCGCTACCGGCCGGACTTCGTCTATTCCGGCCGCATCGAGATGCTGGTCTGGTCGATCCCGCTGATGACCGTGCTCCTCACCGGGACTGTGGCCTGGATCGGTGCTTACGACCTCGATCCGCCCAGGCCGATTGCCTCCTCCACCAGGCCCATCAAGGTTCAGGCCGTCTCGCTCGACTGGAAATGGCTGTTCATCTATCCGGAGCAAGGCATCGCGAGCGTCAATCATCTCACGATTCCGGTCGGCACGCCGGTGAGCTTCGAGCTGACCTCCTCTGGGGTCATGAACAGCTTCTTCGTGCCGCAGCTTGCTGGCCAGATCTACACCATGGCCGGAATGGTGACGCGCCTGAACTTCCGGGCCGACCATGCCGGAACATATCGCGGGATGTCGGCGAATTTCAGCGGCGACGGCTTCGCCGACATGTACTTCCACGTGGACGCGGTGACGCCCGACAGCTTCGAGCAGTGGGTGGCTTCAGCGCGCAGCGCCGGCCCCGTGCTCGATGCGCAAACCTACGCCGGACTGGTCAAGCCGAGCAAGGCGGTCGCGCCCTTTACCTACCGGTCGATCGCGAGCGGCCTATTTGCCGGCATCCTGAGTGCCGCAATGCAACCGAATGAAGGTCTCTGTGTCGCTTATCCCAAATTCATGAGGGCAGAACGATGAATCTATTGGGCAAACTTACCTTGGACGCCGTTCCGCTTCATGAGCCGATCATTATGGGAACGGTGGGTTGCGTCGGCGTCGTCATCCTGGCGGTCCTGGTATGGGTCACCGTCAAGGGATACGTGCCATATCTCTGGCGCGAATGGATCACCTCGGTCGATCACAAGCGCATCGGCGTCATGTATCTCGTGCTTGCGCTGATCATGCTCATCCGTGGCTTCTCGGACGGAATCATGATGCGCTCTCAGCAGGCGATCGCGGCCGGCGGCGCGCAGGGTTATCTGCCGCCCGAGCATTTCGATCAGATTTTCTCGGCGCATGGCGTGATCATGATCTTCTTCGTTGCCATGCCGCTTGTGATCGGACTGATGAACTTTGCCGTGCCGCTGCAACTCGGCGTGCGCGACGTGGCATTTCCCACGATGAACTCCATCAGCTTCTGGCTCACCGCATCCGGCGTTCTCCTGACGAACGTATCGCTCGCCGTCGGCGAGTTCGCAAAGACCGGCTGGTTCGCCTATCCGCCGCTCAGCGAACTGCAATTCTCGCCCGGCGTAGGCGTCGACTACTATCTCTGGTCGCTGCAGATCTCCGGCATAGGGACCTTGTTGAGCGGCATAAATTTTGTCACCACGATTCTGAAGATGCGGGCTCCCGGCATGAGTTACATGCGAATGCCGGTCTTCTGCTGGACGGCGCTCGCTTCGAATCTGCTGATCGTGGCGGCATTTCCGGTGCTCACCGCGCTGTTCGCAATGCTGCTGCTCGACCGCTACCTCGGCTTTCACTTCTTTACCGTGGATGCTGGCGGTAACGCGATGATGTATGTGAACCTGTTCTGGGTGTGGGGCCATCCCGAAGTCTACATCCTGGTCCTGCCGGCATTCGGCATCTTCTCCGAGGTAGCCGCCACGTTTTCCGGCAAGTCGCTGTTCGGTTATCGCTCGATGGTGTACGCGACCATGGCGATCTGCGTGCTCTCCTACACGGTCTGGCTCCACCATTTCTTCACGATGGGCGCCAGCGCAAGCGTCAACGCTTTCTTCGGCATCACAAGCATGATCATCGGAGTACCGACGGGCGTCAAAGTCTTCAACTGGCTGTTCACAATGTACGGCGGTCGGGTCCGGTTTACGGTGCCGGTGTTGTGGCTGATCGGCTTCATGGTGTCGTTCGTCTTCGGCGGCCTGACCGGGGTACTCCTGGCGTTGCCTCCGGTCGATTGGCAGGTACACAACACCGTTTTCCTGGTTGCCCATTTCCATCACGTCATCATCCCGGGCGTCCTGTTTGGGTGCATGGCCGGCTACAATTACTGGTTTCCCAAGGCATTCGGTTTCAAGCTGGATGAGCGCTGGGGCAAGGCGGCGTTCTGGTGCTGGTTCATCGGCTTCCATCTCGCTTTCATGCCGCTCTACGTGACGGGACTGATGGGCATGCCCCGCCGTCTGCAGCACTACGATGTCCTCTCTTGGCAGCCCTGGCTGCTGGTCGCCGAGGCAGGCGCGGTGATCATTCTGGCCGGCATTATCTGTCAGGTCGTCCAGATCGTGGTGTCCATCCGCCACCGTGAGCAACTCCGCGACACGACGGGCGATCCGTGGAACGGGCGTACGCTGGAATGGGCGACCGCATCGCCGCCGCCGCCCTGGAATTTTGCGATGCAGCCTCGTGCAGATGAGATCGATGCCTTCTGGGCGAAGAAGCAGCGCGTGCTCGCAAAGCGAGACCTGCCCAGGCGGCAGCACAAGTACGAGGCAATTGAAGTGCCCAAGAACAGCCCGACCGGTTTCGTGACCGCGTTCTTCGCGGTGATCACCGGCTTCGCCCTGATTTGGCACATCTGGTGGATGGCCGCCATCGGACTGCTCGGCGCGGCCGTAACGCTGCTTGCCTTCATGTTCCGCGCCGAGGACGAAGTCGAGATCTCCGCGGCACAAGTCGGTCAGTTCGATCGCACGCACCCAGTGGAGGTATCGCTATGAACATCGCAGTTGAGACAGATGCCGTCCGCCACAGCGAGCTTCTGAAGGTCAGTGAAGCGGGTCCCGCATCCAAGCGAATTATCGCCGGCTATGGGTTCTGGATCTTCCTCCTGAGCGACATCGTGATGTTCTCGGCGCTGTTTGCGAGCTATGCCGTACTCGCAAAGGCGACTGCAGGCGGTCCGACCGGTGCGCAGTTGTTTAATCTGCGCAACGCCGCGATGGAAACGGCTTTTCTCCTGCTCTCCAGCTACAGCTGTGGACTGATGTCCCTGGCTGTCAATTCTCGACACCAGTTCGGCACTTTCTTTGGTGCCGTGGTGACGTTCCTCCTGGGTGCGGCCTTTCTCAATCTCGAGCTCCGCGAATTTCAGGACATGATTTCGGTGGGGGCGTCCCCGCAACGTAGCGCATTTCTTTCCGCCTTCTTCACGCTGGTCGGTTGTCATGGACTGCACGTGGCGACCGGACTGGTGTGGCTAGTCCTCATGATGGTTCAGCTGTCGATAAGGGGTTTCCAGGAGGTGGTCGTCCGCCGCCTGCACTGCTTCTCCCTGTTCTGGCATGCACTCGACGTCATTTGGGTCCTGATTTTCACCGTTGTCTATCTGATGGGAGTTCTTCCATGACTGAAACGCATTGGGACGTTGCACCGGGTGACAGGCCCACGATCCCGGCCTCGGAGCAACAAGCTTCTTCCGGCTTCCTTGTGTACACGATCGGTTTGCTGCTGGCGGTGATCTTGACGGCCACATCCTTCTGGGTGGCCAACACCTCGGTGATCTGGGCGCCTGGCGTGACGGCCGGACTCGTCGTTCTCGCCATCGCCCAGATGGGCGTGCACCTGGTATTCTTCCTTCA
This sequence comes from Bradyrhizobium sp. UFLA05-125, assembly GCF_059803515.1. Classification (NCBI taxonomy): domain Bacteria; kingdom Pseudomonadati; phylum Pseudomonadota; class Alphaproteobacteria; order Hyphomicrobiales; family Nitrobacteraceae; genus Bradyrhizobium; species Bradyrhizobium sp. UFLA05-125. The sequence continues at coordinate 38,781 of NZ_JBANBJ010000008.1, forward strand.
CATCACGACCGGACCGGACAGCACCAACAATGTCCTGGCGCTGGCATTCGGCGTGCTAATCGTCTTCCTGGTCCTCGGAGGGTCGCTCGTGATCATGGCCAATCTGAATGAGAATTTGATGGCGCATGGCCAGCTGATTAATATGCAAATGCAGCGTTGATCGACCGGACATCACCCCGCGATCGGGTCCAACAGTCAGACAAGAAGCGCGCAGTGTCATTCACCGCCGACGCAGGGCAGCCAAGGCGATCAATACGATCTGCATTGCGCACGGTGCTGAGGCGATGCGCAATCACAATCCGCGTGATGCTCAATCGTTCCAGCGAGGTGCCGATGATGCTTTGAGCCTGGTTGTCGAGCGCGCTCGTTGCCTCATCAAACGGAAGAATCCGTGGTGAACGAGCGAGAGCCCGAGCGATCAGCAATCGCTGCCGCTGACCACCTGATAGCGTGCTCACGCCCTCTGCGACCAGCGTATGCATGCCCATCGGCATCTGCGCGATGTCGGCATCCAGCGCCGCCAATCGGGCGGCCTCCCACGCCTTCTCCAGCGGCAAATCAATGCCGCCGCAAATGTTATCGTAAAGGCTTCCTGTTGCGAGCTTGGTATCTTGCAGCACCACTCCAAGCTGTCGGCGCACAGCGCTGATGTCGAGCGTATTGAGGGCCTTGCCATCGTAAAACACCGTGCCGGCTTCCGCCCGTTCAAAACCGAGCAGTAGACGAAAGAGCGACGATTTCCCGCTACCTGGACGATTTCCCGCTACCTGAAGGACCGACGATCGCGACATAGTCACCCGGCGCTATGATCAGGCTGATGTCATCCAGGACCTTCGGCCCGCCTTGCGCATAGCGGAAGACGACGCCAGAAAGTTCGATCTCTCCGGATAGTTCTCCGGGCGATCGCCGTTCCTCGGAAATCTCGACAGGGGTCGAAATCACGGGCTTCATGCGGCGGAGGTGGGGAATCGCCACTAGTGTTTCGCTGACACTCGAGGCCCAACTGCCGATCGCAGCCATGGTCTGTCCGAACGCTGCCAGAAAGGCGAGGAAAGCGCCGAGATCGAGCAGGAGGGGACTCTTTGTGTAGGCGGCAAGCGCAAAGATTGTCAATGTCGCCAGCATCGAAAAGGCGACGTCAAAGGTGCCCAGGGCGTTGGCCGCTTGCTGCGAGGCGATGAAAAATTGTCTCTGAATGGCAAATTGTTGCGACCATCGCGCTAACGCACGCTCCGTTGCGCCTGCGACGCGCAGCTTGCCGACGCCCCCGATCAATTGCAGCACAAAGCCGCTGACCTTGCCTTGCAGGTCGAAATGTTTGGTTTCGTAGTAGAGCCGCACGGCACTCGTGGCAAGAATCGCAGCCGCTCTTATCACCGTGAGCACCAGCGCTTCTTCAGATCTCCGACGAACTAGCAAGCTATGAGTATCTGATCACGATAGAGAAAGATCTGACCGACTTTGGCGACAAGAATCCGATGCGGGCCAAGTTTGCCGTCGACAAGAGCAGCACGATCCTGATGAGCGAAAGAAGACGGCTAGTTCAGTTATCCGATCAGTGTACCAAATATCCATTGGGGCAAGGCAAGACTCAGCAGGCCCTGACGATCATCGACACGACGACAAGCATATTGGCTTCCATTCGAGCTCGCCTTTGACCCAGCGGACGCGGATGCACTTTAGGGCCGAGGCAGGGACCCATCAGGGGCGTTCACAGAGCGCAGCGGCCCACCCTTAGCTGGTTGTCGTACGAACCTAACGCTGCCGAGACCTCACATCTTGCGTCGCCTGGTCGACAAGAAAGGCGGCAAAGATATCGGCGAGAGGGAGGTCGCACAGGGCCTCCACGAAGAGAAACTGTCCTTGCGGGTTGACCTCGAGGAACACGGGCTCATCATCGTCGGTCAACTTCACGTCGAAGATCCCCATGACCAAACCAAGCTCGTGGAGGGTGTCGCGCAACCTTTGTTCGAGTTGCCTGTCGAGCGGGTAAGGACTGAAGGGCACATTGAGATCGAACCGCCAGTCGAGTGCCTCGGCCTCGATGAGCGCACCATCGCAGCGATCGCCAACGACGGAGATGCGCAGGTGGCGTGTGCCTGGGACGCATTCCTGGTAGATCGACGCCGTCAGGGCCAGGACTTCCTCGTTGTCGAGCAGCTCCTGGCTGACTACCGCTGTCGACGCCAGTTCGACGCCACGCGGCGTCGCGACGGGCTTGATGATCGCGCCCGGATGCGCCGCGCAAAAGCGGCGAATGTGCACTGGATCTTGACTGACGAGCGTGGCCGGGATCCGGAGGCCGGCGCGCTTCGCGGCATCTAGCTGCACCAGCTTGTTCTCCGCCAAGCGGGTGGCAACGGGATGGCTGACCCACTGCCCTTGAAAGGCGTTCAGGAGTATGCCCTCAAGGACCCTCTCGGTGCCACGAAAGATAGGCATCTCATAGGCAGCGTCAGTGCCCTCGGGCAAAATCTGTTTCACGGTCGTGCGCCGGTACCACAGGGTGTTGAGCGCCCTCACGTCGACGGTCTGCCCGTCGATGGTCGGGAGAAGGGCTGGCGCCTCACTGTGCGACGACCACTCGAGGCCGCCGCGGAGTACAAGCTCGTCGCTTGGGATCAGACAGCACCAGACTCCATGCTGCTCTTCGATCTTCTTCTTGATCAGATGGCCGTGGGGATCGTCGCCGTACGTTACGATCCCAATCCGTGGTTCCATGGTGCTCTTCTCCTATGGAAATCGCCCCCCGGCTTCTGGACTGGTCCAGAAAGCCGGGAGGAACTCGGATCGTTAGGCGGCGCAGTCGTCAGCCTGCATGACATCCGCCCATCCAGCCGAACCCGAAAAGGTCGTGTGACCACCGGAACCATCGGGCCCGTCGATTGTGAGCCGTCCCCCTCCGGCTGCCGCGCCGAACCGGCTCTGGCCTCCGGCCACTTCGCGGAGCTGGCTCTCGAAGAGCTCGAGCCGTTCGGGCTTCTGGGCGTCTTTCTTAACGCCGTTTAGTCGCTTCTGAAAGAATACTGCTGGAATGACCTGTTTCAGTGACATTGTTGGCTCCTTGGGTGAAATTGGATTTCTTCAAGCCTTCGATTGTTCGTCTGTATCTGCGCATCGTTGCCTCAACGATGACGGTGATATTCTCTCCAATCTGGCAGGAAGTTATGTGACGAGCATCACTCCAACTGCATCATCCGCTGGCAATGGAGGAAAAAATAGAAACTCGCGACGTAGTTCGTCGTGCTCGTTTTCGCCCACTTCACGCAGAGGGGGCGCCACCTCTTTTTCAGCAGTAGGTGGCCCCAAGGGAGACACAGGAAAAATAGCGGTGGCCTGCCCCCTGCGCGCCGAAATCACAGCCGCTCAAGTACGCGCGCGACTTGGGTCGCGACCACTCGCCTGATCCGCGCGCGGTGGGAATAGGCGCGCTGCTTCGTGACGTCGAAATTGCGGGTCTCTGGGAGCATGGCCATCGCCACGATGCTGATCGCGGCGGTGTAGTATGCCGGCACAAGCTTTAACCTCAACACAGACCGCGCCCACTCGCGAGCGCAAGCGCTTGCGTCGCGTGGGGCGCGGAGGTTGATGCTCGCTTTCTCTGGCCGCGAGGACCCTTGGCACTGTCGGCGCTGGCCCCGTCGGGCACTGGCACTATCGGCTCTGCTCCCGCGGCGCTCGTGGTGCGAGAGACCATCACGATCAACCCAATCTTGATGTAGACCCGCGCAGGCAATGGACCCTATTCACGACTAGGTGAAAACGCGATCGATCCGGCAAATCCTGAAGGCGCCTTCGTCAACCTGTTCGAAGGCGGCCTGCTTGGGACTGATCTGTTTCCACGGCCAACTAGAAGAGTAGAGCAAATACAACCAAGGGAATTTCACTAATATCGATCAACCTTGCCGACTAAGATAGACATAGGGTGAGGCATCAGGCCAGTCGCGCTGTGTGCCTGTATCCCAATTCCCACACTACGATCAAAAAGACATCAGTTTGTCGCCTTTCGAACAGACGGGCCAATGCCGATTGCTCAATCCTATTGTCGTTATTTGTACTGTACTTGGGAATCACCGGCGAAAATGGAACGTTCCCTGATTACCGACATGCCGCGCGGCAGATATGTCGAGCGCTGCAAACAACGAGCCTTTGACTATCTCGACCAAGGCGATTTTAAAAAAGCAGCTGCGTTGTTTGTTGCCGATATGAACGCCCGTCGCGATTGCGAATTGCCACACCACTTGGCGATGCTCAGCGTTTCGCTGCTAATGAGTGACGATGCAGTCGGCTGGAGGGCACTCATCGAGGGCTTGAGGTGACTACGGATCATGCAAATTTAGGGTGAAGAACCACGTCCATCGTGATCGACACCTCTGTGTCCGAAGTGCAACGAAGACTTGTAGTCTGCACGGCAATGTCCGCAACCGAACAGTGCCGGTCATTGAGGAGCGGATACCATGCCTGCCAAGCAGGGGATGCTGAGCGGATGAACTTTTCAAGCTCGAAAGACGAAAGTTTGCTGTCGCTTTGGGAAAGTGTCCGGCGGCAAGTGTCGGCAGACCGGGCGGGCGGTGGACGATCCCGCTCCGTGGGTGGCAACCTGCGCGCATATGCCGAAGCAATCCGTTCCGAAATGGATCGGCGGGAGCTGAAGTACACGCCGATCAGTTGGTCTGGATAGAAGCCCCGAAGCTGGGCCTATTCTTTGCAGTCCACTCTGCCTGCAATTGAGAAACGAAATTCTGTAACAGTGAGGCTTTCAGCAAATTCTGCTGCGCTTTTAAAAATTTCCTCGCGCACCGGGGATCTAGTTTTGATGCTTCCTCCGTGCAGTCACATAGCCGTTTTCGTAGTGTTCGATCTCACGCACCTTGCGGGCATATGTCAGGTATTTGTTGATTAGATCATTGTCGTTGGGATTAAATCGGATTTGCTTTTCCATTGCGGCGAGATCTTCGCGCAGAGCGGCAGCATCCAGCATAGTAGTCCCTCCTTCGCAGCGTACCAACGACGCCAATGGGAGCGGAGTTCCGCGCAGTCCCTCTGTTGAGCCAGCAACAATGCATGGAACCCTCCTGGCTGGTAGCCCGATAGGAGGTACTTCATTGCGATTGACAAGCTCAGTCCTATGTCACCGCACATTTAAGGAAGCCCGCCATTCGCGACGGGCTTAAGGCTAGGGAGGAAACGCGCCCATGAAGACGCGGAAAAAGCCTACGATGAATCGGGCCACTATTGTGTATCGCGATTGACACTGTGGACAACAAAGCGCTGCTGTCATTTACCGACATACGGCGCAGAGACACGCGGCCGTGCACGCGGCCCGCTCAGAGCAGTACGACGAACAGCACGAAGAACAATGGCAATCCGAGCCTTGAGCTGTTTGCATTTGAGAAGGGGTGTCCGCTAGTCCGGGCGGACGCACGCCGATCCCCAGAGGGGAAGGCCGGTCGCAAAATGTCGCTTCGGAAGGACGCGGGTCAAAGGCTCGAAGGCCCCACTCCGTTTGCTGCGATGCGGGCGCTGATCTGTGCTAAGAAATGCATACCCGATCGGGGTATTGTCCGCCCGTCGGCTAAGGGCGCATAATTCACACAGTTTGGGGTAGTCCGCTCGCGTTTCAGGCAGGCTACGCGCTCCTCTCAGAGGGAGACCGCAATGCCCCCGTTGGAATTGCCGCACTGGCTTATGATCGCCGGCACCGTACTGGTGATGGCCGGGCTGATAGGTCTTGGCTTTAGCCGAAACAAGCAAGTCGAAAGCGAACCTGCCAGTCTCCCGGGAGACCCCACCTCGTGGAGGGACGAGGTATCCGAGCCACCTGACCTCGATGCACCGGAGTCAAAAAGGCGGCCTCGACGCTAAACGATTCCTCCCCATCGCGGGGCGCTACGGCTCGTGCATCGCTTCGTTGATCGAGCCCGTCCTTCAACGTCCTCAGCCGGTTTGATTAGGCCAAAATAGTCCATTCTCTGAGACTGGAGTAGTGCGTTAGAAATTGATTGCCGAGACACCGGGCCCCGGCTCGATATCCTGGCAGGACAAATGGATAAGCAGCGCCGACACGAAATTCAGAGCCTGGCTGACCGGCTAGATGCGATCGTTCAGGAAATGAATGATCTAGCCGATGAGGAGGAGTCTGCGTTTAGGTCGCGCCCCGCCGGCTCTCAGTTGAGCGTCTCTGGTCAGGACTCACAGGAGGCTTATGAGGCCCTTCGGCTGATAGCCGCTGCCATCGGCGGCGAGACACCAAGCCTTCGCGAAATCGGCGAGCCACGCCACAAATACCAACGTCGCTAGCGCACGATGCGCTCGCTTTGCGGTTGCGAGATCATCTGCGGCATTATTGAGATCAGAGTGCGGGGACGAACGACATGACGCAGAATATTTGTACAGACATGATCCGAAAGCTGATTGCCGTCTCAGTGATTCTAGGCAGTACCAGCGCCCAAGCGCAAAACTGCATGCAATATCCCCCCGGTCCTTTCCGCCGTCAGTGCGCCGAAGCAAACCATCCGCAGGTCGGTGCGAAGGTAGAACGGTGCAAAGAGGAGGGCCGAGGAATGGGTCTCAGTGGGGGTAAGGGTGATCCCGCCCTTAAGGAGTACGTGCAGGCGTGCATGCATCGTCGATAACTGCGAGCACGTGCCTACGACATTGCGTGATGCCGGCGAGTACATTGCCGTGCTGCCGCACGGCGGCGCCCTCGACTGGGACGGAGGCGAGCTCGCCGCAAGCGGGCGATGACCAAGGAACCGATATGGGCAATTTGTCGCACGCGCTGTCAAGTGACCTAATTAACATTCAGGCCGTTCTGTCATCCCGTAATCTGTTGCTGCGGGTCCTTGATGCGACACCTCCAGCCCTCCAGCCAGAGCCTCGCGCCATCCACCTGCACAGCCCCCGTCGAGCGCATCGGCGGGGGCTTCTCTACAAGGATTTAGGGATCACCTCGCTTGCCGAACTGGAGGCCGCTGCCAAGGAGCAAGACGGTCGAGGCGACGCATCTGCGTGTCGTTGACTGCGTTACAGCTCCGAGGGATCGTTACTTTTCACCTAGTCGTGTGTTGGATCCGCTCCCAGCGTGGGTCTAACCCGAGACCGGGTTGGCTCCCGCGGCGCTCGTGGTGCGAGAGGCCGTCTCGATCAGGTTTGATAGTCTGCTTAGGACCGATAAGCGGCGCCAAAGCGGACCTCCGCCAAGTACCGGGATGGGCAAGGAACGGAAGTCTTGGCTTTCCCTGCTCCATGTGCGGTCTGCCCCTGAGGCAAACGTCTGGGATCGAGGTGTCGTCTGGGATCAAGGTGTTATGTCGGCTGCGGGCCGAATGCTGAAGTCTCATTCGGTTTTTTGGTCAGCTGGGCGAGCGGCGGGGCGGGATATCGGTTCCAAGCGCCTTTAGATCGGAGATTGAGCAGACTTGCGCGTATTTTATCTGCTACGGGATGCCGCGCGTTCTTGAGTGCCGAAGACCAGCGCAATTCCGCCGAGTATCGCAAGCGAAGATATGGAGAGGCGAAGGGAGATTGCTTCTCCTAGCACCAAGGCGCCTGCCAATGCCGCAATGACTGGAACGCTCAGCTGCACCGAGGCGCCTTGCGCGGGCGTAAGCGCCGGGAGCACCGCGTACCAGACCGTATAGCCAAGCCCGGACGCAACTGCGCCGGATAGGATTGCACAGCCGAGCCCGATGACGGTGATGTGCGTGCCAAACGAAAGGGCGCACAGGAAAAGACAGATGGCGATTGGAAGGGAACGCAGGAAATTGGCACCCGTCGCGCTAATGGGATCTGCAACGCCACGGCCGAGCAAGGAGTAAGCGCCCCACGCAACGCCGGCAGTCAGCATGAGGCAGGCGCCCGTTACAGACGGTGCCGATGCACCGGGAGCTACGAGTGCCGCCAGTCCGGCGACCGCAATTGTCAGTCCGAACGACTGCAAGGGGGATAGACGTTCACCGCGAACGAGCCCATAGCCGACCATTGTAGTCTGAACCGCGCCAAACAAAAGGAGCGATCCCGTACCGGCTGGTAGGGAGACATATGCAAAGGAGAACGCGGCCGCATAAGCGAATAGCGCAACAGATGCTGGCCACGATCCTGCGGGCCGTTCAGGCTTCCTGCGAAGCGACAAGATGAGGCACAGTACGCACGCGCCTGACGCAAGCCGGACAAGGGTGAAGGTGGCAGGATCGATCGCGGCCTGAGATAGGGCTAACCTGCAAAGCACGGAATTTGCCGCAAACGCGGCCATCGCCAAACCGGTCAAGGCAATTGTCCCGATTGTGATGCGAGGCCGCTGCATTCGTCATTCACCTAAGCGAGACCGCAGGACTGATCGGCGCCCGTGTCATTGCAATCGTTGCATTGAGTCCCGCACGACCGACCCGTCACCCGGCTACGGCACGCTTCGCCGGGCGAGCCACGCTCCGGGACAACGGCATCGTGTAGGTTATCGCGGTTCCGACCACGCAATCTTCTCCGCGTGCGTTGCGGACGACGGTCTCCAATTTGCAGATCGGCTTGTCGTCCCGGACGTGCTCGACTTTGATGCTTGCGGTAATCGTCTCTCCGACCCGTACGGCCTTGACGAAACGCCAGTTTGTTTCGAGAAATACCGTGCCCGGCCCCGGGAGATCTTCGGCAACGACGGCGTTCATGAGACCGGTCGTGACCCCGCCCTGTACGATAAGCCCGCCAAAGGGTGACGCAGTCGCCAGTTCCACGTCGTAATGGATAGGGTTCTTGTCACCCGTCATCTCGGTGAACATTTCGACATCGCGCATCGTGGTCGTGCGGCTCCTTTCAGCACGGCGACCTGGCACGGGTCGGCCGGCCAGCGTTCGGGTCCAGGGTGACTCGGTCGACATTTCTCGTGCTCCTATGCTGCGAGGGACGGTTGTTGAGACAAGTTCGCGATGTGATTAGCTTCCGCTTTCATTGCCGCGCTCAGATCGGCATGAAGCTGCTTGACTTCGTCGAAGTCCCACGAGAACGAGGCAATCGCATCGGTGGCGCGAATAAGCGGCAAGGACAGTTCGTCGCGCTCACGCTGGTAGCTCTCAAGGCCACGGATGCCGCCGTCCATGATCCCTCGCGACAGCAATTGCGCATCGCGCAGGGCGTCCGTGATTCCGTGCGCGGTCAGGGGGTCCTTAAAATAGCCGGCATCGCCGACCAGGGCCCACCCTGCACCATGACATTGTCGAAGGTAGCTCGTTGCGCCCGCAAAGCTCCGCAGGCGGCCAACCAGCGTGGCTCTGCCGACGTCGGCGCGCAGCTCGGGAAAGCTCGCTGCCAGCACCTGGAGGAAACCGCGCATCACATCGCCGCGAAACGTCGCGACAAATTGAGAAGCCGGAACCGCCGCGAAGACGCAGTGAGCAGCGTTCGTTGGAATCACTCCTGCCGCGGCATTCCTTGCGAAATGCCAATGCACGCCGTCGCTGTTCAGGTCTGCAAAGTAGCCAAAAACGATGCCACAGGCATTGAAGCCTTCGACCAGTGTTTCTGAATTGACGAGCTGCGCAACGGTCGACTGGCGGCCGTCCGCACCGATGACGATATCCGAGCGGACGGTCATGCACGCACCGCTGCCATCTCTCAGTGAGGCGCCAATAACCCGGCCGTTCGATGCAAATTGCAACTCGGAAAGAGCGGTGCCATGGCGAACCGCCGCGCCGGCTTCGCGGGCCGCATCGGCGAGCAACGGATCGAGCACGGTGCGTCGCGGCGCCAACAGAAAATCGACGCCGTGATCCGGCTTGATATCCACTCGAACGATCTCGTCGCCATAGTGAAACGTGGTCGATCGAATCGCAGGCGTTCCCGCCGCTGCAAACTTCGGAATCAATCCCCATCGCTCGAGCTGCATAACCGCGGACCGCATCAGGGCGTGCGTCGACATCGTATCGGCGCCATAGGGCTGCCGATCGACCATCAGGACCTTGGCACCCGACCGGGCCAGCAGGAGGCCGGTGGCCGCGCCCGCGCAGCGTGCGCCGATAACTACTGCGTCATAATGTGAGTCGAGACCGTGGAGACCGTTCATGACAATTGCTCTCAGGCAGCAGCGCGATTGAGGTTCCGGCTCAGATGGGCGGCGAGATCCGCAGCATCGGCGCCCGCTCCGTCGATGAAAGACGATTTGCGCCGGCGCATGAATGGCAGGCCCATGACGTACATTCCCGGTGCAGAAACAATCCCGCCGTCGTGACGGATGCGTCCCTTGCGGTCGAGCACGGGGACGTCCAGCCAGGAGTAGTCGGGGCGATAGCCCGTCGCCCAGATCACCGTACCGATACCGGAACGGATTAAGTCCAGGCAGAGACTGGTTTCCGACCCGACATCCGTCGGCTCAAAACGATGAGGCGGGGCAAACAGCTGCGCCGGTCCGCTCGTGTTCACCCAATCATCGATGCTGGTGAGAAGACGGTTCATTTTCAGATCGGCCAGCGCGCAATGATTGGCGAGCGATCCCGAAAACTGCGCCTTGCCGTCACAAAGTCCGACAAGGCGACCCACGAGCTCGACGCCCGCCTTGCGCAGGCTATTGAGATCGACCGTGACGCGTTCAGGCGTTCCGATGAGCTGAAGCGACGGCAGTCGCCGCGCCCTTTCGATATCTTCCACCATGGTGTCGTACCGAACATCCATGGCGCCGATGGCGTCCATCCACCACTGGATATCCCGTCCGCGATAGGTCCGCGGCAGCCGGACGTGCTCTCCGACGCAAAGTACGACTCTGCGGCCGGCCGCTCGGATCTCCCGGGCGAGCTGAATGCCGCTTGCTGAGGCACCGACGATCATCACGCCGCCATTGGGCAGGAGAGCGGGATTGGTGTATTGCAGCGGGGTGAGGCTGGTCACGGCGGCAGGCAAACCCGCAGCGAGCGACGGGATCGAGGCAAGGTTGCAGGCGCCGGTTGCGATCACGAGCTTGCGGCAGCGCCATGGACCGAGGTTGGTTTCGATCTCGTAACCTACCTCCTGCTGCCTTACCCGGGTGACGCGCGCTCCCGGCACAATTGGAGCACACGAAAGCCTGGCGTATCCCTGCAGGAAACTGACGACCTCCGACATCGTCATGAATCCGTCGGGATCATCACCGCGGTAGGCGTATCCTGGCAGTCGAGTTTGCCAGTTGGGCGTCAGAAGGCGAAGCGAGTTCCACCGCTCCGTCAGCCATGAGTTGGCTACTTCGCCGCGCTCAAGGACCACATGGTCGATCGAACGCGCGCTCAGATGCCAGCTCATGGCCAATCCGGATTGGCCGGCGCCGATAATGATGGCGGTCGCGAATTCCAAAGCACTCGCTCCTTTTTCTCCAACCGTCGTCCTCAGTTAACGGTCACGAAGACGTTCGTCGGATTGGTTACGATGTCGAATACGGCCGACCGCTTCTGCGATTGAGCTACCAACGCCTTGATGTCGTCTTCGCTCGCATCGGCGCGAATATCAAAGTGGACGCGGATGGCGCCGAAGCCATTGCGCACCTCGTCGTCGATGCCCAGGATTCCCTGAATATCCATGTCGGCCTCGAGCGACGCCCTGACCGAATGGAGCTGTATGCCGCGGCGCTGGGCAATCGCAGCAACACCCGCCGTGAGACAGCTCGCGAGCCCGGAAAGGACAAGCTCGACAGGAGTCGGAGCACTGTCTTCGGCGGCAAAGACCTGCGGGTGATCTGCCTCGACGGTGAACGTCTTGTCGCGGGACTGCTCGGCTCCGAGCCCAAAGAAACCGCCAATAGCAGAGCGGCTGTGCGTGCCATTCACCCATTCGCAGCTCGCTCGCCACTTGAACTGAGCCGCCTCAGGCGCTTGCTCAAGTGCCACACGGGCACCCAACAACGCCTCGACGTTGACGCCGTTATTGATTTTCGCGCTTGCACTCGTCGTCGTCATCTTGTTCTCCTCTGGTGACAAACCCGAAGTAAGATTCGTAAATCTTCCTCTCACTCGGCTCTTGCGGGCTTCGCGCTCGCCAAATATCAGATCGATTTACGCGCCTTTGCCGACGCATGCTTGAAGCCGGCATCCGGAATTTCTTTAGATGCCGTGGATTTTTTGCTGAGGCAGGCAAGGAGCAGCGGGGCGATCACGCAGCGCTCTCAATCGCGTGAAGATACGGGGTGAGAACAACTCGCTTCCAAGCAGCTGCGCTGCTTGCGATTTCGATCGATAGTTCGACTTCGAAACCCCGCGGCTCCTTCAAAAGGGGCCGCCTTCCTGGGACCCCGCCGTCTGCAACGCCCCTGACAATTGGTGTCACCTTCGGGTCAGTGCCGACCTCCGCGATTCCTCGTCTGCTACGGGTCAAAGCCCAGATCGGCTGGAGTCTGCGCTAGGTCCGCTGAGGGACGTCATCGGACTTAAGCCAAGGCTCGTGATGCAGGCGGGACAGAGCAACACTCGACGTGGCTACGCGAGAGTGCGTCCTAAGCTCGGGGCTGCGAAATACCCGCATTACCTAGACCGCGAATGAAGCGATCGATAAGGTCCGGATCGTTGCAATAAAACAGTTGCTGACGAGCAGTTTCAGTAGTGTAGCCGGGCTTACGCCGAAGCAGCTCAGCAGCAACAGCTTCCGCTTGTGTCTTATCACCGAGAATGCCTAGTGAAGCGGCCAGTGGGGCGAACGCTTGATATGTGGCATTGCTTAGCCGAGTTGCCCGCCGTGCGAACTCGACTGCTATATCGTACTCGCCTAGGGAAAAGTGAGTCCAAGCGCGAACGTGATGGAAACTCCAAAGATGGCTGTCCCGTGGACTGAGCACAGTCGCGCGGTCGAGCAAGGTCTCAGCATCGGTCTCTCGGCCATGCCACAGCAAATTAAAGCCTTGTGCAAAATAGGCCTGGGCAAAACTCGGGTTTAGCTCCAAGGAAAGATCGAGAGCCGCCAGTGCTTCGTCATTGTGACGAGTTAGGCACAGGACCCGACCAAGGACGCATTGGCAAAAGCAATCAAGGTCGTCGAGGGCTACTGCCGTTTGCGCCTGCCGCAAAGCGGTTTCAAGTCGCGCTAAGCGGTCTTTTGGTTCGTCTAGAAAGGCACGTTGTATATTTACGTAGCTGAGAGCGCCATGCCCGCGAGCAAAGTATGGATCTTCCGCGATGGCACGCTTGAAATACGTTTCAGCAGAATCAAATCCCGGAGTGGTAAAGCGCCACAAATTCCATAGACCACGCTGGTAGCAGTCCCATGCGTCGAGGCTTTCGGGAGGCTTGCGAGCAGCGAGCTGCTGCTCGACCTTGGATAACTCGGGTTCGATCGTTGCAGCAATCTGCCTCGCCATCTCGTCTTGAATATCAAAAATGTACTCAAGCTGCAGATCATACTTGTCCGACCACACTTGCTGCCCGTCCGCTGCCCGGACTAACTCCGCCGTTATCCTCACCGTGTCGCGATTTTTTCGTACGCTGCCGAGGAGCACATACCTTACGCTCAGCTGTTCGCCTATCTCCCGCGCGTCGACCATCCGCCCTTGGAAGCCGATGGTTGAGTGTCGCGAAATGACCGACAGCCACCTGTTCCGAGCGAGGAGACGAATGATATCTTCCGTTAGACCGTAGCTAAAGTAATCGTTGTCGGGGTCATCAGACATGTTCCCGAACGGCATTACGGCGATCGATAAGCGCGCAATAGCCTCGGCCCTGACTGTTTCCGAGACGATATTGTCGAGGTTGGACACCTCGGTCGCGACGGAAACAGTGGTGGATTTGCTTTCCGAACCGACGCTTCGCTCGCTAGGACGCTGAGCGTCTTCACCATCCGCTTCCGACGCTGAGACTATTTGAACGTGTCCGACGAAACGGAAGCCACGCTTGTGTTGTGTACGAATGAGCGACTGGTCGTTGCCGTTATCACCAAGCGCCCGCCTGGCTGCGTTAACTCGGCTGCTGAGCGCTGCTTCGGAAATGATTCGACCGTGCCAAATGGTTTCAATCAACTCATCCTTACTTACAATCCGATCATGATTACGCACCAGATGAACAATAAGGTCGAAGACCTGAGGTTCGATATGAATGAACTCGCCACGCCTGCGCAACTCCTGCTGGCTGAGGTCGATCTCGAACTCGGCGAACTGGTACTTCAATACTGCCTCCGGCTCTGGCGATGACGCGATCCCAATGGATCGCTCTTTGGCGCAACAGATTGCTGGAAAGCCCATTGGAGGAAACCAAGCAATTCGAGCGTCGCAGAAGAAGACTTTGCCGGCAACAACGTTGTTGCCGCCCTCGAGCCAAGCGGGAAACCCTGCCTTACCAAGGTGGCGTCCGCTAAGAGCCAAAACCAGACCTAGGTGATTGGCGTCAAATAACGTAGTGCATTTACAGCTTGGTTCAAAGCTGCGCATCATCGGGTTTGAGAAAGCGCGCGCTCCAAGACGCCTGATTCGTGGACGGGGGTAACGTCATGCCGGAGCAATCCGATCCCTATGTGTTGGGTGGGACGCAAACCGAGCAGGAGCGGCTGGTCGCACAGGCCGCAGAATTTGAGCCTCAATCGCGCTGGCTTCTCGACCAGATGGACATCCGACCGGGTTGGCGCGCCTTGGATGTTGGCTGCGGCCCAATCGGCATTGTGAATCTCTTATCCGAACGGGTGGGCGCGGAAGGATCAGTCGTTGGGCTGGAGCGCGAGCAGCGGTTCGTCGCGATGGCGCGCTCCGAAATCGCCCGACGCGGCTTGCAGAATGTGGAGGTCGTGCAAGCCGACGCTATGAACACCGGTTTGCAGAGGTCCTCTTTCGATTTCGTGCACGAGCGCCTTGTGACGATTAACGTTCCTGCACGCGAGGCGGTTGGCGCAGGGCTTCCAAAAATCCCCGTGCCAGATTTTAAATTGGCTGCGCGGTCGTGGTCGCGTTCTCTCGCGATGCGGCTGCCGCATTACGCATAACGCCGGACACAGTGCTGTAGGCCACCAGCCAGGCGGACTTCGCCGCGGGTGTCCAAGCCTCTTTCAACCCTTGTTCCAGTGTCCATAGCAAGGCTGAACCAACCGTCTCGTAATGCCGATCCTCTACGCCATACCGAACATGGTTCCGCCCGAGGATCTCTAGCGTTGGTATCAAGGACGGCAAGTCATCGACACTATTGATCACGGCGTTCAATGCTTGGACCAGCTTTCGGCGCTGCTCTTTCATATCTGCATTCTTGAACAATCGCTGCAGCGATGGATCGAGCGTAAACAGTCTCTCATAGAACAGGCCAGCTGCGACATCGCTGATCGGAATGATCTTTGTCCAGGTCGTCTTGAGAAGTTCTTTGGTTTCAGGAGACATGAAGACACCTTCCTATCTGATCAAACAATCTGGTCGGAACGCTGCAAGTATGTGCTGGGCTAACACGCCAAGGTTCGACAACGACACAATGATTTGTTGAGATCAGTGCGTTCGCTTATTGAGAACGACCCCCAGAGGAGCAGCGGGTCGCAGTTCAGCCGGCGTCATTTGCGTCGATTTGGCACGCGGCGCCAGCCAAGGCATGCAGGCCGTCCTTCCTAGCTGCGGCTCGCTATTCGCACGACATTGAAGATAGCCGAGTCCAAACGTATGCCGTCTCGATTGCTGCGGACGTGGACGCCAATTGCATGTTTCCGCTTTTCACGGGGCGTTTCGGGTGTCACCATGCTCCTGAACGACGGGAGGGCCGCCATGCGCTGCTGTGTCTCGGTCGGAGCGTTGTTTCTTGCGGGGGCGATAATCGGCGGTGACGTGGCTGGCATTGTCGGGCCGAGCCCGAAACCTCGATTCGCCGATACCAAGCAAAATGTGCCATCGGTCAATGTCGAGCTCGTTATCGCCGTCGACATCTCCTATTCGATGGATATGGACGAACTTGCCATTCAGCGTGAGGGCTATGCGCGAGCCATCGTTTCGAATGAGTTTCTTCAGGCGCTGGGGGCCATTCCGGGCAGCAAGGTGGCCGTAACCTATTTCGAGTGGTCGATGTCGGGCGACGAGAAGATCATCATCCCTTGGCGCGTGATCGATGGCCCAGAATCGGCGGCTGCGGTGGCCGCCGAGATCATGGAAACGCCGGTTCGCCGAGGTTCGAGTACCTCGATTTCCGGAGCGATTAATTTCGCACTGCAGTTGTTCGAAGAAAATCCGTTTCGCGGGTCGCGGCGCGTCATCGATATTTCCGGCGATGGGCCGAACAACGATGGAGCCCCTGTAACCGACGCGCGTGACGCTGCCCTGGAGAAAGGCATTATCATCAACGGCCTGCCGATCATGGTGAAGCAGCCATCCCTTTCGACGATCGATATCGAGAATCTCGATCTCTACTACGAGGACTGCGTGATCGGAGGGCCGGGCGCCTTCATCATGACGATCAAAGATCGCGAAAACTTCCAGGAGGCAATCCGGATCAAGCTTGTTCTCGAAGTCGCGGGCCTCACGCCGGAGAGCGGGATCGTGCCAGCCACCGCGAAAGAGCCCCGGGTGCCCTGTTTGATCGGCGAAAGAAAATCGCAGGAGCGCGGGCGGCGGTGAGTGTCCAGGCGATCGCAGAGGCGCCGGACGAACAAACTGCAGGCAACAATTATAATGGTCGCAGCCAGCGCTCACGAGTCCTGAACGACGTCTTAGCAATGCCTCTTGTTGAAGCGTGAAGGTACTGGTTGAAGGACAAATCCCATGACGACGATCGCGTGGTTTGATGATCTTGCCGTCGGAATGCAGTTCAAGTCGGGTGAAGCCCAGATCACCGCTCCGGAAATCAAACGGTTCGCGGCCGAATTTGACCCGCAGCCGATGCATCTGGATGAAGAAGCCGCCGGCAGGACCTTCTTCAAAGGCCTTGCGGCATCCGGATGGCATACGGCCTCGATTGCGATGAGGTTGCTGGTCGAAACTCGCCCTTTCGGTGATCATCCGATCATCGGGATTGGAGGCGGGGTGCGCTGGCTGGCCCCGGTGCGTCCTGGCGATGTCCTACGTCTGGAAGGCGAGGTCGAAAGCCTCACGCCATCGAAGAGCAAGCCGCATGGCACGGTGAACATGAAATGGACGATGTACAACCAGGATGGCCAGGCCGTTTATTCGTTCACTCCGATGACAATCGTTCCGCGCCGTCCAGATGTTTGAGTCGTTACTGGCCTGCCCGGCGCCGCTTCCTTGGGCTCCTTGCCGGCCTTGTAGAATTCTTCCGCAATCCACGGACGTCGACCATAGGCGTGACGAGCCATCTTCAAGACCGTGTCCGATGTAGGGGACACAGGTCACGCCACCGCGACGAAATACGGCCGGATTTATTGAAATCACTGGAGAATTTTGAGTATTGGGAGCTGCCCAATCGATGGTAGCGGGGGAGGGACTCGAACCCCCGACCCCAGGATTATGATTCCCGTGCTCTAACCAGCTGAGCTACCCCGCCACAGGGCTCGCGGGGCCGAAACGGCCGGTCTCGCGAACGCGCGGCATATAAGGAAGGGGGCGGCGGGCTGTCAAGCAAAGTGGGCACCTCGCGGCACCCTTTCCCGCATCAGACTCGCGGAGAGCCCCTCACCCGAAATCCGCGCTGCCGCGGATTTCGACCCCGCGCGCGGGAGAGGTGAAAAAGCTATTTCGGCCTCACATTGGGGTCGCCGCCAGGGCTGCCGGGGGGCGGGATGATCGGCGTCTTGCCGACATCCGGTGCAGGCGCACGCATTTCGGGGTCGACGCCTGTGGGCGGGCAGAGGACGCCGTCGGATTGCGCCAGCTTGTCACCGAGCGGTTCCCGCGCCTGGCCGGTGGTCTGGCCGTCGGGCTTCACGGTGCCGCGGGGCTGATCGCTCTGGGTCGGCGTGCAATCGCTGGCGCGTTGCGGAGGCGGCGGGGCGGTCGCCTGCGGCGGCGTCGCCGGGCTGGGCGGAGCCTGCGCGATTGCGCTCCCTGAGGCGGCGATCAGGAGGCTTGCAAGAATGAATTTTGATGTCGTGCGCATGTGATGCAAACGCACGGCGACATGCGCGTGTTCCAGTTAGCTGCGTTCACGATTTGCGGTAGCGGATCAGCGAAAAATGGCCCATCGGCGGCATCGGGCGCCGTTCGGCAAGCGTGATGCCGCCATGGCGCTTCTGCCAGGTGACGAGGCGGTCCCAAGGAAACTCGGGGCGCCAGCCAAGCCTTCGGGCAAGTGGCGCAAAGGCGAGCTCGAACAGTTTTCGCGGTCCGCTCTCGGCGCCGATGTGGTTGACGAGAATCAGTTCGCCGCCGGGTTTCAGCACACGCACGAACTCATCGAGCGTGCCTTCGGGATCTGGCACCGCGGTGATGACATATTGCGCGACCACCGCGTCAAAGAAGGAATTGGGGAATGCGAGATTCTTCGCATCCATCACGCTGAGCACCTCGACATTGCCGAGCTTTTCCGCGCGCACTCGTGCTTGCGCCTTGCGCAGCATCGGCTCGGAAATATCGACGCCGCAGATTTTCGTCGAGCGCGAATAATCCGACAGCGACAGGCCGGTGCCGACGCCGACGTCGAGGATCCGGCCGCCGATCTTGTCGGCCTCCGCGATGGTCGACTGGCGCCCTGCGTCGAACACCTTGCCGAAGACGAGATCGTAGACCGGCGCCCAGCGGCCATAGGCCTTCTCGACCCCGGCGCGCGAGATATCTGCTGCCATGCCCCCTGCCCCGTAAAGATTTTTAGCCGCGGACCGCTTCCGCGAGCGGCCGCGCCGCATCGCTTGCAACCTTCGCGGCTGCGCTCTGGATAAAACCGCCGCCGAGCACGCGCGCCTGTCCTGATGGCGCATCGTAAAATACGCAGGCCTGTCCCGGCGAGACGCCCTCTTCGCCTGCGACCAGCTCGACCTCGTAGTGGCCGTTGCCACCGCGCAGCCAAGCCGGCTGCGGCGCGCGGGTCGAGCGCACGCGCACGAACATTTCGAGGCCGCCTCCGATGGCACGATCAATATCACCGTCGCCGATCCAGTTGACGTCGCGCAGCACGATGCGGTGCATCTTCAAGGCCTCGCGCGGGCCGACCACGACGCGGCGCGTCACAGCTTCGAGCCGCACCACGTAGAGCGGCGAACCGGAGGCAATGCCTAAGCCCCGGCGCTGGCCGACAGTGAAATTGGCGATGCCGTGATGCTGGCCGATGACGCGGCCATCGAGATCGACGATGTCGCCGGGCTCCATCGCATTGGGGCGCAACCGCGTGATGATGTCAGTGTAGCGCCCGGTCGGTACGAAGCAGATGTCCTGGCTGTCATGCTTGTCGGCAACGCTGAGACCGAAGCGGCGGGCGAGCTCGCGCGTCTCGGTCTTGGTCATGTCGCCGAGCGGGAAGCGTAAGTAGTCGAGCTGCTCGCGCGTGGTCGCGAACAGGAAATAACTCTGGTCGCGCTCGCCATCTGCCGCGCAGACAAGCGCGCGCGAACCGTCGGCGAGGCCGCGGGAGGCGACATAGTGACCGGTGGCAAGCGCCACGGCACCGAGCTCGCGCGCGGTCTTCAGGAGATCGCGGAACTTGACGGAGCGGTTGCATTCGATGCACGGCACCGGCGTTTCGCCGAGCGCGTAGCTATCGGCGAAATTGTCGATGACGGACTCGCGAAAGCGATCCTCGTAATCGAGCACGTAATGGGGAATGCCTAGCTTGGCGGCGACGTCGCGCGCGTCGTGGATGTCCTGGCCTGCACAGCAGGCGCCCTTGCGATGGGTCGCCGCGCCGTGATCGTAGAGCTGGAGCGTGATGCCAACAACGTCGTAGCCTTCGGCCTTTAGCAGCGCAGCCGTCGTCGAGGAGTCCACGCCGCCCGACATGGCGACGACGACCCTGGTGTCCTGCGGACGGCCTTCGAGATCCAGACTGTTGCGCATGGTTCCGGCTGTTGAATGCGACCTGCTGCGGACGTGTTCCGCTGGCCCCGCGTTGTTCGGCCGGGAAAGGGGCGGTCTCAGGGAACGGAAAGAGTTCCACGAGTCGGCTTGCCCGGTCGAAAGCGGCTGAGAGCTACCCTTTAATATAGGCCGTATTCCCTTGAAGCAATCGCAGGGGAGGCTTTCGCCTGGCGCTTAGGGCAATTCTTGCCGGGAGGCAGAAATGGGATGGGTTTCCGAGGCCTTCCCGGCGCCACGCATCACGAAACAAGTATTTGATTGTATTGTAAAAATGGCTACGAGCCGGACTGGCCCGCTCTTTGCAGACCACTTGTCCCGAGTTCATTTCAAGGGGCGTGTCCGTGGTCAACGTGACGTCAGATGTTGCCGCAAGCGTGTCGGTCCAGACGGCACCGCCAAAGCCTGCCCGCTCGCAGGGATCGACGGCGAACGACCAGTTCGGCGCGCTCGTCGACAGCAACGCCACGGCTGCCAGCAGCACGCCGACCTCGGACCCCGCATCGCGCCGCACCGACAGTGCATCCTCGTCATCCTCCGACAGGAGCACGCGCGACACTTCCTCGACCGATCCGTCGTCGGACAGCAAATCGACTAATACGACCGACAGTTCGACATCTGCAACGACCGACACGCCGGCCGATCCCACGAAGGCAACCGACAAGACCAAAGGCAAGTCGGACGCCTCAGGTACGAAATCGACCGAAAAATCCGACGACAGCAAGGGCGACAAGACCGAGGACGCTGACGGTCTCTCCGCCGCCGTTCAGGCCGATCCCACGCAGGCAGCCACCGCGCCGACTGCAACGGCCGATCCGAACGCAGTCGTCGTGGCCCCCGTCGTGCCGGTCGATCCCAACCCGGCCGCCACCCAGGCGGCCAGCACTTCAAACTCGCCGCTGACGATCGCAGCCGCCGGCATCGCCGCGAGCGCCTCGACCGCGGCGCAGATCGCTGCGCCGGCCATCAAGACCGACGCAACCGGCAGCAAGACAGCCGCGACCACCGGTGCCGGCACCGCCGCAAAAGCCGCGCTGACCGACGCGACCGCCACCGCGACGGCCGATGCTTCGCCAACCGATCCGCAAACCCAGGGCGCTCTGACTGCCGTCGCCCAGGCGACGCCCAAGACCTCATTCAAGGCGGCCGCCACGACGCAGCAGAACACCGACGTTTCCGATCTCGGGCAGGACGCGAGCAAGACGAGCACGACCGGCACGACGCCCAACCAGGCGGTGACGGCCACGAACGCGGCCGCGCATCCGCAGGCCGGTAAGCCGCAGGTCGAGGGCAACACGACCGAGGCCAAGGCCGACGTATCAGACAAGAGCGCTGCGGCCGCAGCCGCCACGACATCGACGCACGACCACACGGCCAGCACTCAGTCGCTGACCAGCACGACGGACACCAGCGCCCAGGCCGCGGCCGCAGTGCAGGCTCCGCAGACCACGACGACCTCGGTCGCCGGCGCATCGACGGCGACCCTGACCGCGACTGCGGCCACCGCGACCGCGGTGCCAATCAGCGGCCTGCCGGTCACCATCGCCGCGGCCGCGCGCAGCGGCAAGACCCAGTTCGATGTCAGCCTCGATCCCGTCGAACTCGGCCGCATCGACGTGCGCATCAACGTCGACCGCAACGGCCAGGTCACCTCGCATCTCACCGTAGAGAAGCCGGAGACGCTGTCGATGCTGCGGCAGGACGCACCGCAATTGCAGCGCGCGCTCGACGATGCCGGCCTCAAGACCGGCAGCAATGGCCTGTCATTCAGCCTGCGCGACCAGAACTCTTCCGGGCAGAACTCGAGCAACAACAACGACAATGGCAGCAATGCCCGCCGGCTGATCATCAGTGACGAGGACACGGTTACAGCCGCGCCCGTGGGACGCGGCTATGGCCGTATGCTCGGATCGAGCAGCGGCGTCGACATCAGAGTGTGAGGAGTATTCGACATGACCACCACGAATGCCGCCACCGCCCCTTC
The DNA here is from genome assembly GCF_059803515.1 of Bradyrhizobium sp. UFLA05-125. Classification (NCBI taxonomy): domain Bacteria; kingdom Pseudomonadati; phylum Pseudomonadota; class Alphaproteobacteria; order Hyphomicrobiales; family Nitrobacteraceae; genus Bradyrhizobium; species Bradyrhizobium sp. UFLA05-125. Next base: position 60,611 of record NZ_JBANBJ010000008.1, read on the forward strand.
CGTCGTCTCTGGCACGACGCAGACATCGTCATCGTCCTCCTCGTCGAGCTCGAGCCTGAGCTCGACCACGGGAACGACGCTCGCCGGCAACTTCCAGACCTTTTTGACGCTGCTGACGACGCAGCTGCAGAACCAGAACCCGCTCGATCCGCTCGACACCAACCAGTTCACCCAGCAACTGGTGCAGTTCGCCGGCGTCGAACAGCAGCTCAAGACCAACGATTCGCTGTCCCAGCTCGTCACCCTGCAACAGACCACGCAGGCAACGCAGGCGCTGGACTTCGTCGGCAAGACCGCCGTGGTCGACGGCACCACAGCGACCATGACGAACTCGTCGGCGACCTGGCACCTCAACGTGCCGTCCAGCGCCACGGTCGATATTTCGATCGCCAATTCCAGCGGCCAAACCGTGTTCACCGGCAAATATACGGCCGGCGCCGGCGCCGACATTCCCTTCACCTGGAACGGCCAAGGCAATGACGGCACGCAGTGGCCGGACGGCAAGTACACGATCTCGGCGACCGGCCAGGACGCTTCGGGCAACACTGTCGGCGTCGCCGCGCAGGTGCAGGGCACGGTGAATTCCGTCGACCTGACCCAGTCGCCGCCGCTGCTCTCGATCGACGGCAACAGCTACACGCTGAGCCAGGTGAAGAGCATCGTCGCGACCAGCACGAGCAACTAAGGCGGCGCTTCGCCTGACGCGCCGTGTTTGCGCGCTTCGTTCGTTAGTAAAGTATTTACGAAGACCCTCGCCCGGCCGGCTGAAACCGTGTTTTCAGCCCGCCGGGCCGATCGTGTTCCAGCCATTTTCAACGAGAATTGTATTGAAGCCTTAGGCTTAGCCAATTTTTAAGCCGACCGGCGTAGGGTTACGGCGTGAGTTCAGTGGTTGAGAGTTTGTGAGTACGCCATGACAGAACCCCATCGCCCGAGGGTGAAATACGTCATCGGGCCGGACGGCAGCCCTTTGACGATCGCGGACCTGCCTGCACCGGGGACCAAACGCTGGGTCATCCGACGCAAGGCCGAAGTCGTTGCCGCGGTCCGAGGAGGCCTCCTTTCCCTCGAGGAAGCCTGCAGCCGTTACACCCTGACGGTAGACGAATTCCTCTCCTGGCAGTTTTCCATTGACCAGCATGGTCTGGCCGGACTGCGCACCACGCGCATCCAGCAGTATCGCCAGTAAGCGATCTGGAAATTCGCCAAGTTTGACGCAAATCGGCCTCGCTCTGCGAGGCCGATTTTTTTCATGTCGCCACTTTTGTCCCATCTCTTAATCTTCGTTAACCATATCGAAACCATCACCTAGGCAATAATTGCCCAGTCGGCTTGCCGGTTGCAGGCCGAATCTGGCGGGGCGATTGCTTGCAAGGTCTGTTGGACTTCCTGAAAGGTATCGGCGCCGCCCGGTTCGGGGCCATGATCGCGGTCACCTTCGCGCTCATCGGCTTCTTTGCCTTCGTCATCATGCGCGTGACCACGCCGCAGATGACGACGCTGTTCACCGATCTCAGCGTCGAGGATTCCTCCAGCATTATCAAGGATCTGGAACGCCAGGGCATCCAGTTCGAGCTGCGTAATGAAGGCAGCATCATCGTGGTGCCCAAGGACAAGGTCACGCGGCTGCGCATGAAGCTTGCAGAAGGCGGCCTGCCCAAGGGTGGCGGCGTCGGCTACGAGGTGTTCGACAAGTCGGACGCGCTCGGCACCACCAGCTTCGTCCAGAACATCAATCATCTGCGCGCGCTGGAGGGTGAGCTCGCCCGCACCATCCGCGCCATCGACCGCATCCAGGCCGCCCGCGTCCACCTCGTCCTGCCGGAGCGCCCGCTGTTCTCGCGCGAGGCGCCGGAGCCGTCAGCCTCGATCGTGGTGCGGGTCCGTGGCTCGCTGGAAGCGCAGCAGATCCGCGCCATCCGCCATCTCGTCGCCTCCGCCGTCAACGGGCTGAAGCCGCAGCGCGTCTCGATCGTCGACGAATCCGGTCAGCTGCTCGCCGATGGTGCGGCGACCGACCCCGACCAGGCGCTCGGCGACGAGCGCCGCACCACGTTCGAGAAGCGGATGCGCAAGCAGGTCGAGGACATCGTCTCCTCGGTGGTCGGCTCGGGCCGTGCCCGGGTGCAGCTCTCCGCCGATTTCGACTTCAACAAGATCACCCAGACCTCCGACAAGTTCGATCCCGAAGGCCGCGTGTTGCGCTCAAGCCAGACCCGGGAAGAGAGCAGTCTCACGGCCGACAATAACGGCCAGGTCACCGTCAACAACGAGCTGCCTGGCAATTCATCGGGCGGCACGGCGGTCGCGGCCCGTGATCAGAGCAAGAAGACCGAAGAAACCAATAACTACGAGATCTCCCGCACCACCAAGACCGAGGTGACTGAGGCCGGCCGCGTCAACCGCATCTCGGTCGCGGTGCTGGTCGACGGCATCTACTCCAAGAACGAGAAGGGCGATCTGGTCTATCAGGACCGCACCAAAGAGCAGCTCGACCGCATCGCCACGCTGGTGCGCTCGGCGATCGGCTTCGACCAGAAGCGCGGCGACCAGGTCGAGGTCGTCAACCTGCGCTTTGCGGATGCGCCGTCGACCGCCCCGATCGCCGAGCCATCGGGCTTCCTCGGCATGCTGCAGTTCACCAAGGACGACGTGATGTACTTCGTCGAGCTCGGCGTGATGATGCTGCTCGGCCTCGTCGTGATGTTCATGGTGATCCGGCCGCTGGTGAAGCGGATCCTCGCCTCCGACGAGGTCGCAGCCTTGACCAGCGCGCTGAGCGCCCCTGCGCTGACCGACGAATCCACTTCCGCCTCGGGCGGCGGCCACGCGCTGGTCCCGAGCGGCAATGCCACGGCGAGCGCGATCGACGTCGCCACCATCCAGGGCCAGGTCCACGCCCAGTCCGTTCATCGCGTCGGCGAGCTCGCCGAGCGCAACCCCAATGAAACCGTCGCCATCATCCGCCAATGGCTGAGCGAACCCGCGAAATGATGAAGTGAACTGACATGGCCCCTTCCCTGCAAAACGCCAACTCGCAAGACATCACCAGCGTCATCTCGACGCTCGGCCAGCGTGCCGGCAACAGGTCCAAGGACGGCAAGTCCGAGCCGTTGGCGGGACCGAAGCGCGCCGCAATCCTGATGCTGGCACTGGGCGAGCAGTATGGCGGCAAGATCTGGTCGCTGCTCGACGACGAAGAGGTGCGCCAGCTCTCGCTGGAGATGTCCACCCTCGGCACGGTCGAGGTCGACACGGTCGAGGACATGCTGCTCGAATTCGTCTCGCGCATGTCGGCATCCGGCGCGCTGATGGGCAATTTCGACGCCACCGAGCGACTGCTGCAGCAATACCTGGCGCCCGAGCGCGTCAACGGCATCATGGACGAGATCCGCGGCCCGGCGGGGCGCAACATGTGGGAGAAGCTCTCCAACGTGCAGGAAGAGGTGCTCGCCAATTACCTGAAGAACGAATACCCGCAGACCATCGCGGTGGTGTTGTCCAAGCTCAAGCCGGAGCACGCCGCACGCGTCCTCGGCATCCTGCCCGAAGAGCTGGCGCTCGATGTCGTCAACCGCATGCTGAAGATGGAGGCGGTGCAGAAGGAGGTCATCGAGAGCGTGGAGAAGACGCTTCGCGTCGAATTCATGTCGAACCTGTCACAGACGCGCCGCCGCGATGCCCACGAGGTGATGGCGGAAATCTTCAACAATTTCGACCGCCAGACCGAAACCCGCTTCATCACCTCGCTGGAAGAGGAGAACCGGGAGTCGGCCGAGCGCATCAAGGCCCTGATGTTCACCTTCGACGACCTCGTCAAGCTGGACTCCGGCTCCGCCCAGACGTTGATGCGCAACGTCGACAAGGACAAGCTCGCCGTCGCGCTGAAGAGCGCCAACGAGGACGTCCGCAACTTCTTCTTCGGTAACATGTCCTCACGCGCCGCCAAGATGCTCCAGGACGACATGGCAGCGATGGGACCGGTCCGCCTGCGCGATGTCGACGAGGCGCAGGCGCTGCTGGTCAACCTCGCCAAGGACCTCGCCGCCAAGGGGGAGATCATGCTGACCAAGAACCGCGCTGACGACGAGTTGGTGTACTGATGGCGGCACCCGCGAAATTCCTGTTCGACAACGACTTCTCCGCGCCCGACCGGACGCGCGAGAAGGCTGCGAGCGCAGCCGAGATCGCGCAGAAGATCGCCGCCGCCGAGGCGCGCGCCTACCAGGCAGGATTCGACGCCGGACAGCGCGAGGCCAAGGCCGAGAGCGACCGCCGCGTCGCGCTCGCCATGGAGGAGATCAACATCTCGGTCAGGGGCATCGCCTCGGGCATCGGCACTATCGAGGCCAGGATGGAGACCGAGGCGGTCGACGTCGCGGTCGCGGTGGCGCGCAAGCTGTGCGCCGACCTGATCGCCGCCGAGCCGCTCGGCGAGATCGTCGCGCTGGTCAAGGACTGCTTCTCACACCTGGTCGCAACGCCGCACCTGGTCGTTCGCATCAACGACGCGCTCTACGAGAGCGCGCGCGAGCGGATCGAGCGGCTCGCCAAGCAGAGCGGCTTCGAGGGCCGGCTGGTGATCCTGGCCGAGCCGGAGATTGCGACCGGCGACTGCCGGATCGAATGGGCCGATGGCGGCGTCGTGCTCGAGCGCGGCGCCATTCTTGGCAAGATCGACGAACTCGTCGGACGCTATATCGCGTCCCGCAAGGGGAACTAGGCCATGAGCAACACCGACGGGCAGGTCCCGCTTCCTGATCTCAACGGCCCGATGGCGCAGACCGGCACCGATGTCGGCTACAACGAGGACGAATACGCCGCCCGCGTTGCCGCCGACCTCGAGGCCGTGTTCGACGTGCCGGTGCAGGTTTCGGCGGTGCTCGGCCGTTCGAAGATGGATGTCGCCGACCTGTTGAAGCTCGGCCCCGGCACCGTGCTCGAACTCGACCGGCGCGTCGGCGAGGCCATCGACATCTACGTCAACAACCGCCTCGTCGCCCGCGGCGAGGTGGTGCTGGTCGAGGACAAGCTCGGCGTGACCATGACGGAAATCATCAAGACCGAACGCAGCTAATGGTTTGAACATGATCTTTCCCGGAAAACCGCTGCGCACTTTTTCCGGATCATGCTGTAGCGCAACGCAGGGAATAGGGCGCGCCAGCGCGAACAGACGGACAGGAGACTGACATGCGGCTTCTCATCGTTGGCACACTGAAGGGCCAGCTCACCACTGCCACCAAGATCGCGATGGAGAACGGCGCCACCGTGACCCACGCCGAGGACCACGAGCAGGCGATGCGTGTGCTGCGCGGCGGCAAGGGCGCCGACCTGCTGCTGGTCGACGTCGCCCTCGACATCCGCGATCTCGTGATGCGACTGGAAGCCGAGCACATCCATGCTCCCATCGTCGCCTGCGGTATCACCAACGACGCCCGCGCCGCGGTCGCTGCGATCCACGCCGGCGCCAAGGAATACATCCCGCTGCCGCCGGAGCCGGAGCTGATCGCCGCCGTGCTCGCCGCGGTCGCCAATGATTCCCGCGAGCTCATCTATCGCGACGACGCCATGGCGCGCGTGGTCAAGCTCGCCCAGCAGATCGCGGGCTCGGACGCCTCGGTGATGGTCACCGGCGAATCCGGCACCGGCAAGGAAGTTCTGGCGCGCTACGTCCATTCACGCTCGGCCCGTGCCAAACGCCCCTTCATCTCCATCAACTGCGCCGCGATCCCCGAGCATCTGCTGGAATCCGAGCTGTTCGGTCATGAGAAGGGCGCCTTCACCGGTGCGGTCGCCCGCCGTATCGGCAAGTTCGAGGAGGCGACCGGCGGCACGCTCCTGCTGGACGAAATCTCCGAGATGGACGTCCGCCTGCAGTCGAAACTGCTCCGCGCGATCCAGGAGCGCGTGATCGACCGCGTCGGCGGCACCAAGCCCGTCCCCGTCGACATCCGCATCATTGCGACCTCGAACCGCAACCTGGCCGAGGCCGTACGCGAAGGTACGTTCCGCGAGGATCTGTTGTTCCGCCTCAACGTCGTGAACCTGAAGATCCCGCCGCTGCGCGAGCGTCCTGCCGACATCCTCGAGCTCGCCCAGCATTTCGTGAAGAAGTATGCCGAGGCCAACGGCGTGCCGCTGCGCCCGATTTCGGCGGAAGCGCGCCGCGTGCTCTCGACCAACCGCTGGCAGGGCAACGTCCGCGAGCTCGAGAACACCATGCATCGCGCGGTGCTGATGGCGCAGGGCGACGAGATCGGCGCTGACGCCATCATCACGCCGGACGGAGACCGCCTCGACGTCGCCAGGACCGCGCCGGCAGTGGCACACGCCACGATGGCCGCCGAGCAGGTGACGCGGGCACTGGTCGGACGCACGGTCGCCGACGTCGAGCGCGACCTGATCCTGGAGACCCTGAAGCACTGCCTTGGCAATCGGACGCATGCCGCCAACATCCTGGGCATCTCGATCCGCACGCTGCGCAACAAGCTCAACGAATATGCCGACGGCGGCATCCCGATCCCGCCCGCCGGCACGCCGGGTGAATATCCCCGCATGCCGGCGATGGGGGCGTAGCCGCCTGCCCAAGTGCTGAGGTCACGAATGCCCGGGCCTAGTCCCGGGCATTTTCTTTGCGGGCGAACACGTTCGCCAAGGCCCCGCGCAAAATAGTCGAAAACAACCCCATGCAAAGTAGCCGGTGGCTCCACGGTCGCCATGCCGAACCTAGGATGCCGAAGCGGCGACTATACAAGCGCGACAAGCGACAGCCGCTACACCGACTATCAAATGCGAGGTTGTATGAAACACGAAAATCCCATTCTCTCCTTCGCCCGGGATTTCTCGGGGGACGATGCGGCGATCATGGCTCAAGTGGAGGCCTGGATCGCCGATCCGCCGGTAGGCCCGGAGACGGTCGGCTTTTATGGAGCGGAGGACTACGAGCCAACCACACGAAGCTTTCTGGCAACGGTCACCCTGCTCGACGGCCAGGGCAAGCTATGTTCGGCCGAGGACAAATACCTCAACGAGATATTCGGCCGCTGGCGTAACCAAGGAGTCATCGATCCCACTGCTCTTCCGCCCGCGGTCAAAGCCGTTTTCGGGCCGTGCATCACGCCGGAAGGAATTGAGAACCTTTCTGACGAGAACTCGGTTTCCGCATATCGCAAGACCGTGTGGTCTCTTTATGCTCAGGCGACCGAGGAGCTCGAACAACACATCGGCTCCCGCGGGCAGGTCCTGCTTTCCATCGATGCGACAGACGGCGATACGATGTTTTTCGCTCTGGTGACGCCGGAGGTCGCGCAGCGCTGGCGCGACAAGGCCCTCAGCGAGCAGGATGGCTATCGCGCTGGCGTGCGCTCGCCGATGTGGGACCGGTTCTGGGACCATATGGGCTATGCCTTGGGGCCCTATTGGGCAACGGAGGACCATGAGGGCTACCCGCCGGGAATACGCTTGCGCAACGAGACGATCCCCTTCGCCGAATGAACGTGATGGTGGAGACATCAACGGCGAAACGACCGGATTCGTTACGCGCACGTCGCTTCGATGAAGCCCGAGTCATCCTGCAATCTTGACGTATCGCTTGAAGGAAATCGTTCATGACCGGGCGAAATTGGTTGTGGGCTCTGCTCGTACTTGCCGCATTGAGGGCGTTGGCTTCGGTTTGGCAAGTCATTTGGGGCAGGTCTGCGCCAGCGACGAAGATAGCGGTTCTTGATGGGCAATCTCGGATCGTGCGCGAGATCACATCGGATCGCGAACTGGCAATGTTCGATGATCTCTGGTCGCGGCGTGCGGATGCTGGAGCCGGGGCTATCATGCGCCATTCCTACAAGCTTCAAATCGTCCGCAACGGACGCAGCACGAGCTGGCTCTATGATCCCGCCGGCCTGACGCAGGTTCTTGCAGTGCATAAGCGCTCCGTTTACCTGCTGCCGTCAGCAGACGAACTCAACACGTTGCTCGATATTGCCGCCCGATGAGCAACAAACGAGATGCTCGCCTCTCGGCCACGCTGACGCTCCTTCAGGGCGTCCGTACCGGGGCACGAGAAGGCGCCCGACGGGACACAAGGTGATCATGGCAAGGAAATGGCTGATCGCGACGACGGGGGGAGCCGTCGTCGCGGCGATCGGCTCTGCCGCCTATATCAGCGCTGACGTCACTTGCACGCACGCCCAGCCATGTCCGACGAAATCAAGCGCCGATGCGGTGAGCGCTGACGGCTCGGTCGTGTTGGGGACCGTTCGCTATCGCCCGTTTCGCTGGACCCGCGCTACCGGCGTGACCGGCTTCGACGAGCTGACGTCAGCCAATGCCGTGAATGGCGACGGCTCGGTGATCGTTGGCAGTGGGAACGTCGCGGGAGATCGTGAAGGCTATCAAGCCCTTCGCTGGGCCAGCAGGGGCGGCACGACCGATCTCGGCACGCTGGGGGGACCTTCGTCCAGCGCCTTTGGTGTCAGCACGGACGGTTCGGTCGTGGTCGGGTCCGCCCAGATCCCCGATACCTCCGACGACGGGTTCTACATCTTCCACGCATTCCGCTGGACCAGCAGCACCGGCATGGTCGATCTCGGCACGCTCGGAGGACACAAATCCAGCGCGCGCGGTGTGAGCGCCGACGGCGCGGTGGTGGTGGGGTCGAGCCACACTCCCGAGCAGGATGAACACGCCTTTCGCTGGACCAGCGATACCGGCATGATCGATCTGGGAACGCTCGGAGGCCCCACTTCCGGCGCCCACGACACAAGCGCAGACGGATCGGTGGTCGTTGGAAGTAGCATGACCTCGCGCTGGGACGGCAATCACGCCTTTCGCTGGACACCCTGCACAGGAATGGTCGATCTTGGCACGCTCGGCGGGAGGGAATCCAATGCGCTTGCGGTGAGCGCGGATGGCTCGGTGGTCGTGGGATATGCCGAGACCGCCGATGGGACAGCGCATGCCTTTCGCTGGACCGCCGAAGCCGGCATGCTCGACCTCGGCTCCCCCGAAGCGGAATCGTACGCCACCGGAATAACCGCTGGCGGTGCGACCATTGTGGGAAGAAGCGTGACTGACGATTCAGCGTTTCACGCATTTCGCTGGACCGCGCCCGATCACAGCCGACCTTCGGCACGCGTGGAGCGCCTTGTTCCTCCGTCGATGGAATAACTTCGCGCTATGGTTTGCGGGGCATGGCCGACTTGCAAGGCCGGGCCCCGTTCGGGGACTAGGTCGCGGATGCGATACGCCGTATAAGCGCCGCAGGACAAACTTGCGGGGCCGACATGGGCGAGACTCAAATCACGGATTGGCTGGCGTCGCAGAAGCAGGCGATGATCGACCTGTTGCGCGAGGTCGTGAACATCGATTCCGGATCCTACGACAAGGCCGGCGTGGACGCGGTCGGCGCGCGCTTCGAGCGGCATTTTACCGAGCATGGCATTTCGAGCTGGCGAGAGCCGAACGGCACCTATGGCGATGCGCTCCATGCGACCGTTGCCAAACCCGGCAGCAACGAAAAGCCGATCCTCCTGATGGGGCATCGCGACACGGTGTTCGGCAAAGGCGAGGCCGGACGACGCCCGTTTACCATCAAAGACGGCCGCGCCTATGGCCCGGGGGTCGCGGACATGAAGGCTGGCCTTGTCATGAACGTGTTCGTTGCGGCTGCCTTCCAGACGTTCGGCGGCGGCCCGCACCCGATCAAGGTGCTGATCACCTCGGACGAAGAGATCGCCTCGCCCTCGTCGCGGCCGGTGATCGAGCGCGAGGGACGATCCGCGCGCGCCGTCTACAATTCCGAGCCGGGACGACCGAACGGCAACGTGGTCACGAGCCGCAAGGGCGGCATCTTCATGCACCTTGCCGTCACCGGCAAGGCCGCACATTCCGGCGCGAATTTCGCGGCCGGCGTCAGCGCGATCGGCGAGCTTGCAAACAAGATCGTCCATATCCACGCGCTGACCGATCTGTCCAAGGGAATCACCCTGAACGTCGGGTTGATCTCGGGCGGACAGTCCGTGAATACGACGGCGCCTTATGCCGAGGGCCAGATCGATCTGCGCTATGTCGAGCCGAGAGATCGCGACGCCGTAATGGCCGCGATCGAGCAGATCGTCGCCACCTCTTACGTGCCGGGCACGAGCGCCACGCTGACGATCAAGGGCGAGTTCGTGCCGGCGGTTCCGAGCGAGGCGTCGAAGACGCTGTTCGAGAGTTACCAGGGCGCCGCACGCGACGTCGGGCTGACCACGCTCACCGGCGAGTTCTCCGGCGGCTGCGCCGATTCAGGCTTCACCGCCGCCGTCGGTACTCCGACGATTTGCGGCCTCGGCCCGGTCGGCGGACTTGCGCACACGGCCGAGGAATATCTCGAGCTCGACAGCATCGTCCCGCGCGCACAGGCGCTGGCGCTGGCGATCTTGCGGAGCTAGTAGCTCTCGTAGGGTGGGTTAGCCGAAGGCGTAACCCACCACTTCTCTCTTCGCGCGGAAAGCAAGGTGGTGGGTTACGCTTCGCTAACCCACCCTACGCATGTTCACGAATAGCTCGGCGCGTCGGGATTGCGGAAGATGTGGATGGGGTCGCCGGGCACGATGTGCCGGCCGGTGAGCATCGCATAGGCGTAGAGCGCGAGATAGGCGATCGCGAGCGCGCCGACGGCGTAGAAGGCCCAGGTCGCAACGCGTTTCATGCCGGCTCCATCGCCTCCTCCGGGAGGCTCTGGTGGCGCTTCTAGATCGAGGGAAACGAAAAGACCAGCCCGGAAGGCCGCCGGACGGTCAAATGACGCCCCAGCCCCGTGCGCGAACATTAAAGCGCGATGAGATTGGGATGAATCATCATCGCGCTTTAGGTTGTTGTTTGAGCATGATCTTTTCGGAAAACCGCTTCACACTTTTCCGGATCATGCTCTAACCTCGACGAGGCTCGCTGCGTCCTCATCCTGATCGACCGCGACATATTGTCCGTGCCAATAGGCGAGCGCTGCGTTGCGGCTCGAGCTCCGGACGTCGCGCACGCGGCCGATGACGATGCCATGCGAGTGACGCTCGACGATCTCCTCAACCTCGCAGTCAAGCGCGGCCAGCGCGCCGGCGAGCAGCGGGACGCCGGAGACGGCTGTTACCCAGTCACTGCCGGCGAAGCGATCGGCGCCCTTCAGCCCGCCCTTACCGGCAAAGCGCTCGGCGAGGTCGAGCTGGTCGGCGTTGAGGATATTCACGCCAAAGGCACCGTGACGCTTGATCAGCGGGAACGAGGAGGCGTCACGGTTGATGCTGACGAGCAGTGTCGGCGGATCGACCGACAGCGACGTCACCGAAGTGACCGTCATGCCGGTGATGTCCCTGCCGCGGCCAGCCGTGATGACGCTGACGCCACCGGTGAGGTGGCGCATGGCGCCGCGGAAATCGGCGGAGGAGATGGTGGTGTCGGTCATGATATGGCGGGCTATCACGTTCATGGCAAGCTCCCCGAAATCAGGGCTCCTGTTATCTAGGTACGCTCATCCGCCGAAAGAAGATGTCGCAGGATCGAGCCTTCGAGGCCCGCGAGCTCCACCGAGCCGCGCTCGCGCGGCCGCGGCGCATTGACCGTGACGTCATGCGCGATGCGGCCCTCCTCGATCACGAGCACGCGATCGGCCAGCGCAACGGCCTCGGCGACGTCGTGCGTCACGAGGATCGCCGTAAAGCCCTGGTCGCGCCAGACGCGCTCCAGGAGCCGCTGCATCGAGATGCGGGTCAAGGCGTCCAGCGCGCCGAGCGGCTCGTCGAAGGCGAGCACGCGGGGCTGGCTGACAAGCGCGCGCGCCAGCGCCACGCGCTGCTTCTGGCCACCCGACAACACCGAGGGCCACTGGTCGCGCTTATCAGCGAGCCCGACCTCGGTCAGCGCGTGCTCGGCGCGCGGATGCGCATCGGAAGAGGCGCGGTCGCGCCCCAACCCGACCTCGACGTTCGACAACACACGTGCCCAGGGCAACAGCCGAGGCTCCTGGAACATCACCCTGATATCCTCGGGCCGCGCCGCCTCGCCGAAGCTGATGGCTCCGGCATCGATCTTGTCGAGTCCGGCTATCAGCCGCAGCAGCGTGCTCTTGCCGCAACCGCTCTTGCCGACGATCGCGACGAACTGGCCGGCGGGGATATGCAGGTCGATGCCACGCAGCACCTCGTTGTCGCCGAAGGATTTGCGCAAGCCGCGAATGGTGAGCGACAGGCCGGGCGTCGGCTGGTCCTGACGTGCAACACGGGCCTGCCGGGCAAAGCTGGTGCGCTCGGCGCGTTCGGTCTCGGGAAGGAGAAGGGCTGTCTGCATGTTTGTCTCAGCGTTTCTGGAAGGCAGGATGCCAGGCGAGCGTCAGGCGCTCGAGCAGGCGCGAGGCGCTGTCGGCGAGCTTGCCGAGCAGGGCGTAGATCAGGATCGACAGCACCACAACGTCGATCAGCATGAATTCGCGCGCCTGCATCGCCATGTAGCCGAGGCCGGAGGACGCCGCGATCGTCTCGGCGACGATCAGCGTCAGCCACATGATGCCGAGCGCGAAGCGGATGCCGACGAAGATCGATGGCAGCGCACCGGGAAAGATCACGCGGCGAAACAACTCGCCGTCGCTCATGCCGTAGATGCGGCCCATCTCGATGAGCTGCGGGTCGACGGTGCGAATACCATGCAGCGTGTTGAGATAGATCGGGAAGAAGACGCCAAGCGCCACCAGGAACAGCTTTGCACTCTCATCGATGCCGAACCACAGGATGACGAGCGGGATCAGCGCCAGATGCGGCACGTTGCGCACCATCTGAAGCGTCGTGTCGGTCAGCTTTGACGAGAGCTGCGAAAGGCCATTTGCTAGTCCGAAAGCAAAGCCGATGCTGCCGCCGATCAGAAAACCGATCGAGGCGCGCCAGAAGCTGACCCAGATGTTGCGGACGAGCTCGCCGGAGAGCAGCAGCTTCCAGCCCGCGAGCGCGACGTCGCTCGGTGCCGGCAGCACTCGCGTCGGGACGAGGCCGGCGACGCAGGCGATCTGCCAGACGACGATGATGGCGAGCGGCACGATCCACTGGATCAGACCGTCGGCGCGCGGCAGGCGGACGCTGCGCGGAAGGGGAATGCTGTCGATAAGGCTCATGACTGCGACACCTGCTTCTGCGGACGGAAATCGCTGCCGACGGTCTCGCCGAACGGACCGCCATTGAAGTGAAGCTTCGTCACGTTGCTCGGCAGCTCGAGCGAGAGCAGCGGGAACACCAGCTCCGCGAAGCGATAGGCTTCCTCGAGATGCGGATAGCCCGACAGGATGAAGGTATCGATGCCGAGATCCTGATATTCCCTGATGCGAGCCGCGACGGTCTGGGCGTCGCCGACCAGCGCCGTTCCGGCGCCGCCGCGCACGAGGCCGACACCAGCCCAGAGGTTCGGGCTGATCTCGAGCTTGTCGCGCCTGCCGCCATGCAGCTGTGCCATGCGCTGCTGGCCGACCGAATCCATGCGCGCAAAGTTCTTCTGCGCCAGCGCGATGGTCTCGTCGCTGACATGCTTGATCAGCTCGTTGGCAGCCTGCCAGGCCTCTTCGTTGGTCTCGCGCACGATGACATGCAGACGGATGCCGAAGGACAGCTTTCGCCCGCGTAGCGCCGCAACCTCCCTCACCTTGGCGATCTTCTCGGCGACCTGCGCCGGAGGCTCGCCCCAGGTGAGATATTTATCGACGGCGTCGACGGCGACGTCGATGCCGGCATCCGACGAGCCGCCGAAATAGAGCGGCGGACGCGGCGACTGCACCGGGTGGAACAGCAGCTTGCCATCCTCGATGCGGATGTGCTTGCCCTCGACATTCACGGTCTTGCCGGCAAGCAGGTCGCTATAGACGTTGAGGAACTCGCGGGTGACCTCGTAGCGTTCATCATGGGCGAGGAAGATGCCATCGCCCTTGTTCTCGACCGGGTCGCCGCCGGTGACGACGTTGACCAGGAGCCGGCCGTTGGTGACGCGGTCGAGCGTGGCGGTCATGCGCGCGGCAACGCTTGGCGATTGCAGGCCGGGCCTGACAGCAACGAGATAGCGCAGCCGCTCGGTGAACGGCGCGACCGCGGAGGCAACGATCCAGGAATCCTCGCAGCTCCGTCCCGTCGGTAGTAGCACGCCGTAATAGCCGAGTTGGTCAGCCGCCTGCGCGATCTGGCGCAGGTAGTTGAAATTCACTTCGCGGCCGCCGATGCCGGTGCCGAGATAGCGGCCGTCGCCATGGGTCGGCAGGAACCAGAGTATGTTGGCGTTACCTTGCTTGCTCATGACCTTGCTCATGTTCCCGGCCTCCGCGCCACGTCGGAGATCTTGATTGCTTTGGGGATCAGGTTGAGTGCGAAGAACGCATCAGCAACCTGCTGCTGATCGGCGATCACGGAGTCGGTGATCGGCTTGATGCCGTAGGACTGGCGCTTGAGCGCCACCTCGACCACGGGCACGGACAGTCCGGTCGACGGCGCGAGTTGCTCGGCAACCGCATGGATGTCGCCCTTGGCCCAGTCGTCGACCGCACGGAGCTCGTCGAGCACGGTGTCGACAATCTTTGGATTGGCCTCGATGAACTTCTTCGAGGAGAAATAGAACTGATAGTTCGCCACGATGTTGGTGCCGTCGGCGAGCGTCCGCGCGCCGGTTGCGGCTTCGGCGGCCGACTGGAACGGATCCCAGATCACCCAGGCATCGATCGATCCGCGCTCGAAGGCGGCGCGGGCATCGGCGGGTGCCAGGAACACCGGCTCGATCTCGGAATATTTGACACCGGCCTTCTCCAGCGCCTTGACGAGGAGATAATGAACGTTGGAGCCCTTGTTCAGCGCGACCTTCTTGCCCTTGAGGTCGGCGACCGACTTCAGCGGGCTGTCCTTCGGCACCAGGATCGCCTCGCCCTTCGGCGCCGGCGGCTCATAGGCGATATACTGGATTGGCGCACCGGCAGCCTGCGCGAAGATCGGCGGGGCTTCGCCGGCGTTGCCGAAATCGATCGCGCCGACGTTGAGCGCTTCGAGCAGCGGCGGGCCGGAGGGAAATTCCGTCCACACCACCTTGTAGCCCTCCGCCGCGAGCTTCGGCTCCAGCGTGCCCTTGCTCTTCAGGAGCACCAGCTTGCCGTATTTCTGGTAGCCGATGCGGACGACCTTGTCCTGGCCGTAGGATGTGCCGACAGCCGCCGCCACGATGCCCAGCGACAGCACGATGGCCGCGATCACGCGTTGAACGATACGCCTCATGTTCAAACCTTTGGAAACGGGAAGGCCGGTCGGCACGGTCAGGCTGCCGTGTTGCGCCAGACGATGTCGCGGATGGCGATGGGCTTCGGGATCAGGCCGAGCTTGTAGAAGCGATCGGCGACACCCTGCTGGGTCGCGGTGATGTCCTCGGTGACGGGCCCGACGACGAAGGACGAGCGGTTGGCTGCAATGGTCTGGATGTCGAGGGGAATGCCGGTCACTGCGGCGAGCGACTTCGCGACTTCATCGCGATGCTGCTCGGCCCAGCGGCCGGTCCCTGCCGTCACCTCAACGATCTGTTGCAGGACAGAACCGTGGTTCCTCGCGAAATCGCGGTTGGCGATATAGAACGAGTTGGTCTTGGTGACCTCGCGTGCGTTGATCAGGATGCGGCCGTTCTGCTTGGTCTCGCCGATCGCAAAATACGGATCCCAGATCGCCCACGCATCGATGCTGCCATTCGCAAACGCCGGACCGGCATCCGGCGGCGTCAGATAGACCGGCGTGATGTCAGCATAGGTGAGGCCGGCCTTCTCCAGCGCCTGTACCACGACGTTGTGAGCGCTCGACCCCTTGGTGAATCCTATGCGCCTGCCTTTCAGCTCGGCAATCGAGCGGATCGGCGAGTCCTTGGGGACAAGAATGCCTTGGCCGTTGGTGATCGGCTGGCCTGCCGCATAAACGATCGCCGCGCCCGCCGCCTGGGCAAACACCGGCGGGGAATCGCCGACCGCACCATAGTCGATGCTGCCGACATTCATCGCCTCCATCATCGGCGGGCCGGAGGAGAACTCGACCCATTTCACCTCGATGCCTTGCGAAGAGAAATGTTTTTCCAACGCGGCCTGCTGTCGCGTAATGACCAGCACGCCGTTTTTCTGATAGCCGATACGAATCTCCTTTACGCCGGTTTGCGCGTCTGCGCGCGACGACAGCGCCGCAAACGCTGCCGTTCCAGCCGTGAGTTTCAGAAAATTCCGACGTTGCATTCCCCGCTCCCGACCGCGAGCGGTCGACATTCATTGCGATGCAGGAATGATGGTGCGCCTTACGGAAGCTGTCGAGACGCCCGGAAAAAAAGCGACACGCGCACTGCGGCTGCGGCAATGCGCATGATTAATCTTTCAATTGCCGAAGCGAATGCAGAGAGAAATTTTCCGCACGCGAACGTGAAATCGCACCCGGCCGCGCGACCTTTCACGCGCTAATGACTCCACCACACCGGCAGGTTCAACAGACCTCGGAACGCCCAACCACCGATCCGCACCGGCTCGTCGTCGACGATCTGCAAGTTCTTCGCCTTCGCGAATACGGTCGGCAGGGCAACGTCGGCGATCATGGCGCGCGACGCCCAGGCGCCGGCGCAGAAATGCGGGCCGGCGCCGAAGGCGACGCTCTTTGAGGCATCACGTCTCACGTCGAATTCATCGGCACGCTCAAAATGCTTCTCGTCGCGATTGGCTGAGCCGAACATCAGGAACACGCGCTCGTTGGCCTCGAACGAGACCTCGCGGATGGTCCACGGCTTTGCAATCCGGCGCGGCGACATGCCGATCGGCGAAATCCAGCGGGCATATTCCTCGAACGCCTTGAGCCACGATACTTCGCCGCGCCGGACGAGTTCGAACTGGTCAGGATGGGTGAGGAGCGCCCAGAGGGTGCCGGCGATGGCCTTGCGCGGCTCATTCTGGCCGCCTGAGATCGCCAGCTTGACGTTGGCGCGCACACTCTGCATCGGCATGCCCGATGCCAGCATCACGCCCAACAAGCTCTGGTCCGGATTTTTCTGCATGACCGGCAGCATGTCGTCGATCGCCGCGTCGATGCCGGCGGTCGCCCCATGGCAGCGCGCTTCCACGGCGGGATCGCCAGTATAGTTCGCGATGCCGTCGATCATCGCCTGCGACCAGGCGTCCATCTCGGCAAAGCCGATATTGGTGAGGCCGGTGATCGACTTCAGGCATTCGCCCGAGAACGGCAGCGCGAAGTCGCGCATGAAATCGATCCGCGTGTCCGGCTCGATGCCATCGATGATGCGATCGGCATGGGCCTGGAACTGCGCGGTCCAGTGCGCCTTCACCGTCTTGGGCGAGATGGTCGGAAATATCGCACGACGCTCGACCTGGTGCGCCTCGCCATCCTTGCGCATCATGTTGTGGCCCATCAGCTTGTTCATGAGCCCCTCGGGCTGGTGCGAGGAGAACACGTCGATCTTCTTTTCGGAGATCGAGATGTCGTCGCGGCTCACGAGCAGCGTCGAGCCGAGCTGCGGCACGAAGGCGATCGGCGCCTCCTTGCGCATTTTCGCAAGCATCGGATAGGGATCGTTCCAGAACGAGACCGGGTCAATATCGATGCGCGGCGCGGTGCTCAAGCTCGTTTCCTCGGAATTCTTGTTTGCTTCTCTCAAAGGATATCAACATCGGCATCGCGCCGGAAGCCAGCCGTTCCAATGCCTCATGGGTCGCGGCTCTGCGCAGCAGCGCTGCGCGTCCGGGACACGAGGATGAACGGATTTGCGGACAGTCTCGTGCTCCGGACGCAGGGCAGCGCCACTTCCGCGGTGCGCTGCTGAGCCGGGGCCTATGCCGGACGATGCGGAGCACCCTACCCCGCCGCCGCTTTCGCCGGCGGCACGTTGATCGCGAGCTTGCCGTAGCGATCGGTGAAGGCTTGCGTGTCGATCTCCTCGAGCTCGATCTCGCCGCTCATCACGGCCTTCTTCCAGGCCTCCTGCTCCGGATCGTTCTGGAACTCCGGCATCACCTCGCGCGCGAACAACTCGAGCGACTCGCAGATGTGCTCATGGCTGTTCTTGCCGGCCTGGTTGAGCAGGATCACCTGGTCGATATGGGAGGTGCGGAAGCGCCGGAGCTTTTTGCGGATCGTTTCCGGCGAGCCGATCAGGCCGCCGCGCAGCGCGGCCTCCTGCGCTTCAGGATTGTCGCGCTTCCACTTGTTGTACTCGTCCCACATGTTGACGGTGCCGGGCGCCGGCCGCTGGCGGTTCTGCGAGGCGCCGTAGAAGCGCAGCGCGAACTGGAAGAAGGTTGCGCCATCGGCCCGCGCTCGCGCCTCCTCATCCGTCTTCGCGCACATGAAGAACGACACCAGCGCCATGTTCGGGTTGATCTCGTAGTCTGCCAATTTGTGCAGCCGCTTGGTCATCGCGTTGTAATAGGCGTGCACCCACGCATGCGCGGCGTCCGCGCTGACGAACTGGAAGCCGAGCGCGCCAAAGCCGTGGCGGCCGGCACGCTCGATGGTCGGAAGCTGCGAGCAGGCCATCCATAGGGGCGGGTGCGGCTTCTGCAGCGGTTTCGGCACGACGTTGCGCAGGGGCATGTCGAACCATTTCCCGTGATGCTCGCAGCCGCCATCCCGAAACATCGGGAAGATCGCGCGCACCGCCTCCTCGAAGATCTCCTTCTTGGTCTCCATGTCGCGGCCGAACGGCTCGAGTTCGGTTATCGAAGCGCTCTCGCCCATGCCGAACTCACAGCGGCCATTACTGAGGAGATCGAGCACCGCGACGCGCTCGGCGACGCGCGCGGGATGGTTGGTGGTGAGCTGGAGGATGCCGTGGCCGAGGCGGATCTGTCGCGTGCGCTGGCTCGCGGCGGCCAGGAAGGATTCCGGCGACGGCGAGTGCGAATATTCTTCGAGGAAGTGATGCTCGACCACCCAGGCGTGGTCGTAGCCGAGGCTATCGGCAAGTTCCATCTGAGTCAGGGCATTCTGGTAGAGCCGGAGCTCGTCGCCCGCCACCCACGGACGCGGCAATTGCAGCTCATAGAAGATGCCGAACTTCATGACGCCTCTCCCAAGATTGTTTTTATTGCGGGCATCTTATTGAGCGGGGCCGCACTGTCCATGGCGCCCCAATTCCGCCCGGCGGGACGCCAGCGCAAAACATCGAAAACAACCCCATGCAAAGTAGCCGATAGCTTCCCGCCCCGCTCGTCGCAGCCGTGTGGTGAAGTGCCTGCAGACCGTTGATTCAGATCAAGGAGATCTGCCGTCCGATACCTATGGTGTGGCCAGGTAACGGCCCGGAAGCCGTCCAATTCCTAAATTTCAGAGAGACCGAATATGTCGGCCCCTGACGACACGACTGGGCGCGTGCGCCGCAAGCGCATGGAGATCTTCGCGTTCCTGTTCCTGACCGCGGTTGTGATGCCCGCCCTCGCGGTCGGAACGGTCGGCAGCTACGGGCTCGCCGTGTGGATCTACCAGATGTTCGCAGGCCCTCCCGGCCCGCCTCCCCCACATTGAATTCCCGCAGCGAAAGACCGAGATCATGGCCCAAGCCACACTCAACCGCCGCGCATTGATCACCGGCAGGGTGCTCAGCGCCGACCGCATCATCCCGCCGCCCGGAGGCGAGATCGCCAGCATTCTGGTGCAGGCGCGCCCCGAGCGCCTGGCGGAGGTCGAGGCCGATATCACGGCTCTGCCCGGCTGCGAAATCCACGGCCGCGATGCGCGCGGCAAGCTGGTCGTCGTTGTCGAAGCGCCGGATGCCGGCAGCCTCGGCACCATGCTCAACGACATCCAGTCCATGCCGCACGTCTATTCCGCGGCGCTCGTCTTTCACGCCATCGAAACTGCCTGAGACCGCGTCGCTGACGCCGGGAGAACCGTTATGACCTCACCGAAGATCGACCGCCGCCAGATGCTGAAGCTGGAGGCCGCGGCGATCGCAGCCGCCGCAGCAGGCATGCCGACGCCGGCGCTCGCCGCCAACCTCGTCACCGAGCGTGACGGCAGCGAATTGAAATGGGACAAGGCCGCCTGCCGCTTCTGTGGCACCGGGTGCTCCGTCATGGTCGCAACCAAGGACAACCGCGTGGTCGCCACCCACGGCGACATCAAGGCCGAGGTCAATCGCGGCCTCAACTGCGTCAAGGGCTACTTCCTCTCCAAGATCATGTACGGCCATGATCGCCTGACCCAGCCGATGCTGCGCAAGACGAACGGCAAATACGACAAGGACGGCGAGTTCACACCGGTGTCGTGGGACGAAGCCTTCGACATCATGGCCGAGAAGTGGAAGGACGCGCTGAAGAAGCGTGGGCCCAGCGGCGTCGGCATGTTCGGCTCCGGACAGTGGACGATCTGGGAAGGCTACGCGGCCTCAAAACTCTACAAGGCCGGCTTCCGGAGCAACAACATCGACCCCAACGCGCGCCACTGCATGGCCTCGGCAGTCGCCGGCATGATGCGCACCTTCGGCATCGACGAGCCGGCCGGCTGCTATGACGACATCGAGGCCACCGATGCCTTCGTGCTGTGGGGCTCCAACATGGCCGAGATGCACCCGATCCTGTGGACGCGCGTCACCGACCGCCGCCTCTCCGCGCCACATGTCCGCGTCGCCGTGCTTTCGACCTTCGAGCATCGCTCGTTCGACCTCGCCGACATCGGCATGGTGTTCGTGCCGCAGACCGATCTCTACATCCTCAACGCGATCGCCAACCACATCATCAAGACCGGTCGCGTCAACAAGGATTTCGTCACTGCGCATGCCATCTTCAGGCGCGGGCAAACCGACATTGGCTATGGCCTGCGGCCCGATCATCCCCTTCAGAAGAAGGCGACCGGCGCGGCGAAGGCCAACGACTCCACCGATATGAGCTACGACGAGTTCGCAAAATTCGTGTCGGACTACACGCTGGAGAAAGCGGCAAAGATGTCCGGCGTGCCACTCAATCGGCTCGAGGCGCTGGCCGAACTCTACGCCGATCCCAAGACCAAGGTGGTCTCGTTCTGGACCATGGGCTTCAACCAGCACACCCGCGGCGTCTGGGCCAACAATCTCGTCTACAACATCCATCTCTTGACCGGAAAGATCGCCTCGCCCGGCAACAGCCCGTTCTCGCTGACCGGCCAGCCATCGGCCTGCGGCACCGCGCGCGAGGTCGGCACCTTCTCGCACCGCCTGCCGGCAGACATGGTCGTCACCAACAAGGAGCATCGCGACAAGACCGAGCACATCTGGCAACTGCCGGAGGGCACGATTCCCGACAAGCCTGGCTATCATGCCGTGCTGCAGAGCCGGATGCTGAAAGATGGCCTGCTCAACGCCTACTGGGTGCAGGTCAACAACAACCTGCAAGCGGGACCCAACATCAACGAGGAAACCTATCCGGGCTTCCGCAACCCCGACAATTTCATCGTGGTCTCGGATGCCTACCCGACCGTGACGGCGCTCGCGGCCGACCTCATCCTGCCGACGGCGATGTGGGTGGAGAAGGAAGGCGCCTACGGCAATGCCGAACGGCGCACGCAATTCTGGCATCAGCTCGTTACATCTCCGGGCGAATCCAAATCCGACCTCTGGCAACTCATGGAGTTTTCAAAACGCTTCAAGATCGAGGAGGTCTGGCCCGAGGAGCTGATCGCCAAGAAGGCGGAATATCGCGGCAAGACCCTGTTCGACGTGCTGTACAAGAACGGCCAAGTCGACAAATTCCCGACCTCGGAGATCGAGGAGGGCTACGCCAACGACGAATCCAAGGCGTTCGGCTTCTACGTGCAGAAGGGGTTGTTCGAGGAATATGCCGCCTTCGGCCGCGGCCATGGTCACGACCTTGCGCCGTTCGAAAGCTATCACCGCGAGCGCGGCCTGCGCTGGCCCGTCGTCAACGGCCAGGAGACCAAGTGGCGTTTCCGCGAGGGGAGCGATCCCTATGTGAAGCAGGGCACGGACGTGCAGTTCTACGGCTACCCCGACGGCAAGGCGCGCATCTTTGCACTGCCTTTCGAGCCGGCGGCGGAATCGCCGGACAATGACTATCCGTACTGGCTCTCGACCGGCCGCGTGCTGGAGCATTGGCATTCCGGCACCATGACGCGCCGCGTGCCTGAGCTCTACAAGGCCTTCCCGGAGGCTGTCTGCTTCATGCATCCCGACGACGCGCAGGACGCAAAGCTGCGCCGCGGCGACGAGGTGAAGGTCGTGTCCCGCCGCGGCTACATCCGCGCTCGCGTCGAGACGCGGGGCCGCGACCGGCCGCCGCGCGGGCTGGTGTTTGTGCCCTGGTTCGACGAGTCCAAGCTGATCAACAAGGTGACGCTGGACGCCACCGATCCGATCTCGCTGCAAACCGACTTCAAGAAATGCGCCGTGCGCATCGAGCGGGTGTGACTATGATGAAACGATCCGGAATCCTCCTTCTGGCGCTCGCCATTGCCGTGGGCGCGAGCTCGCTGACCGCGCAGACGGTGACTTCGGGCCTGCGCGGGCCGACCCCGCTCAACGATGAAGGGCCGGCGCCACCGATGCTGCCGAACCGCAACACCTCCGAGAAGGAGTCGCGCAACTATCCGGAGCAGCCGCCGGTGATCCCGCATTCGATCGACGGCTATCAGATCGACCTCAACAGCAACAAGTGCCTGTCCTGCCATGCACGCTCGCGCACGTCGGAATCACAGGCACCAATGGTCTCGATCACGCACTTCATGGACCGTGACGGCCAGTTCCTGGCCTCGATCTCGCCGCGGCGCTTCTTCTGCACGGAATGCCACGTGCCGCAGAACACCGCAACTCCGCCGGTCAGCAACGACTTCACCGACATCGACACGCTGCTCTCGCGTTCAAGCCCCGGTGGCCGCCGATGACGACGACCGCCGACGACCCCAATGTAGACCCCAAAGCCAAGCGCGGCTTTCTCGCCCGAAGCTGGGATTTCGCGCTCGAGCTGTGGGGCGTGCTGACGCGGCCGAGCACGGTGTTCGCATTGGGCACGCTGGTGCTCGCGGGCTTCGTGGCCGGCGTCATCTTCTGGGGCGGCTTCAACACCGCGCTGGAGCTGACCAACACCGAGAAATTCTGCACCAGTTGCCATGAGATGCGGGACAACGTGTTCGCCGAGCTGAAGTCCACGATCCACTTTACCAACCGCTCCGGCGTGCGCGCGACCTGCCCGGACTGCCACGTCCCGCACAACTGGACCGACAAGATCGCGCGCAAGATGCAGGCCTCAAAGGAAGTCTGGGGCAAGATTTTCGGCACCATCGACACCCGCGAGAAATTCACCGATCGCAGGCTCGAGCTGGCAGCGCACGAATGGGCCCGCTTCAAGGCCAATGATTCGTTGGAGTGCCGCAACTGCCATAGCGCCGATTCCATGGACATCACCAAGCAGTCGCCGCGGGCTTCGGTGGCGCACCAGCGCTTCCTGTTCACCGGCGAGAAAACCTGCATCGACTGCCACAAGGGCATCGCCCACCACCTGCCCGACATGCGCGGCGTTCCCGGCTGGCAATAGGGCTGGCGCCGCCGCTTGAACCGACGGGCGGAATGGTTAGTTTTGGGGACGGGCGAATCGATCATTTTCGCCCTCCCTCAAGACGAAAATGCCGACATTTACCCCGCATCAGGATGCCGCCCTCAAGGACGTCGCCGACTGGCTCAAGGCAAAGCCAGGCCGTAACGGCACGCCGCCGATCTTCCGCCTGTTCGGCTTTGCCGGAACCGGCAAGACCACGCTGGCGCGGCACATCGCGGACGGGGTCGACGGCGAGGTCAAGTTTGCGGCCTTCACCGGCAAGGCGGCACTCGTCATGCGCAACAAGGGCTGCGACAACGCCTCCACCATCCATTCGCTGATCTATCGCGCCCGCGAGTCCGGCGAGGAGCAGCCGAGCTTCGAGCTCTGGGACGACGCGCCGGCCTCCAAGGCCAAGCTGATCGTGATCGACGAATGCTCGATGGTCGATGCGGAGCTCGGCCGCGACCTGATGTCGTTCGACTGTCCGCTGCTCGTGCTCGGCGACCCCGCGCAATTGCCGCCGATCCAGGGCGGCGGCTTCTTCACCAACACCGAGCCCGACGCGATGCTGACCGAGGTGCATCGCCAGGCGCAGGATGATCCGATCGTGCGGATGTCGATGGACATCCGCGAGGGCCGTGAGCTCGAAATCGGCCGCTATGGCGAGAGCGAGGTCGTCTCGCGCAAGGAGCTCGATCCGGACCGCGTCATGAGCGCCGACCAGATCCTGGTCGGCCGCAACAACACCCGCCGCGCCTACAACATGCGCGTGCGCCAGCGCCAGAACATCGAGGACCAGTTTCCGGTCGCCGGCGACAAGCTGGTGTGCCTGCGCAACAATCGCAAGAAGGGCCTGTTCAACGGCGGCCTGTGGCGCGTGAAATCGCGCAACACCTCGCGCTCGAAGTCACGCATCCTCAGCATGCGGCTGTCGCCCGACGAGGACTTCGGTCACAAGGTGACCAAGGTCTCGGTGCGCGCCGATTGCTTCGAGGGCGGGATCGAGCAGATCGCCTGGGAGCAGCGCAAGCCCTATGACGAGTTCGATTACGGCTATGTACTGACCGTGCACAAGTCGCAGGGCTCGCAATGGGACGACGTCGTGCTGTTCGACGAGAGCTTTGCGTTCCAGGACAGCCGCGCCAGGTGGCTGTACACCGGGGTTACCCGCGCGGCGAAGAGGCTGAGCGTGGTGGTGTGATCTACGGGGCCCGGGCACGTCGCAGCGACAACCTCCGCTCGTCATCCCGGACAAGCGAAGCGCAGATCCGGGATCCATAACCACAGGGAGTGGTTTGGCGAAGACTCGGGGTTATCAGCTTCGCGTCACAACCACTCCCTGTGGTTATGGGTCCCGGCCCCCGTGCGCAATTGCGCACTAGGCCGGGACGACACCGAATGTGTGGTGCGGGTGTCCCGCAAATCACGCCATCACTTCCCCGCCACGAAGTAAAAATCCTCGCTACCCGGCGGCGAGCCGTAGGTAAAGGGCTGCTGCACGTGCTGGGTCTGGAGCCAGACGTCGTCGCGGACGATGTCGAACAGCTTGCGGATCTCGACGTGCGGCTGCCGCACATCGCGGGCGAGTGCGAGCGCGAACGGGCTGTCGTTGCCGTCGCCGTCCATCGCGGTCTCGCCGTGCTTGGCGGCGTAGACCACCATGAAGCCGACGCCGGGCTCGATGTTGGAAAAACCCTTGTCGACCAGCTTGAGCGCCAGCGTGTGTTGCATGGTCGGCGCGAAGGGATTGTCGCGACAGGCATCGAGGATCACGAGCCGCAGCTTGTGCGCGCCACCGACCGCCGCGATCACCTGCTCCAGCGCCACGGCTTCGGTCTCCGCGTCCTTGTCGACCGCGAGCCTTGCATCGACCGGCACGAGATAGTTGACGCCGCCGATCTCGAAGCCATGGCCGGCATAGTAGACCACGGCCCAATCGGCTTTCTCCGCATCCGCCGCGAAGGTGCGCAGCGTCTCGAAGAACTGGTTCCGGGAAAGATCAGTCGAGATCGTGACGGTCTGGAAACCGACGTCGCGCAGCGCGCTGGCGATCAGCTTGGCGTCACGCGGCGGATTGGAGAGCGCATGAACGTTGCGGTAGGCGCCGTTGCCGATCACCAGCGCCACACGGCGCAGCGTCGAACGCGTCGTCGAAGGCGTCTTCGGTTCGAGCACGGCCAGTCGGCCCCGCGCGCCGGTGCGCGCCATCGCGACGTCGATCTCGTCGAACGGGGTGAGCGCGAAGGCGGCGGCGCGGTAGTCGGCGCGCGCCTGCGCGAGATCCTGCTTGCGCTCGAACACCTGGCCGCGGCCGGCATGAGCGCGGACGTTGTTCGGATTCATCTCGAGGATTGCGTTGTAGTCCTTGAGTGCGGAGTCGAGGTCGCCCTTGGCGAGGTAGGTGTCGGCGCGGTTGGCGAGCGCGTACTGGTTCTTCGGCTGCTTCTCCAGCATGCTGTTGCAATCGGCGAGCGCCTCGTCGAAGTGCCGCATAGCGGCAAAGGTCACGCAGCGATGGTTGGGAATTTGCAGCGCATTCGGATCGATCTTCTGCGCGTCGGCAAAGTCGGCGAGCGCGCCGTCATAATTCTTCATGAAAGTCCGCGTCCGCGCGCGGTTGGTGTGACCGACCAGCAGATTGGGCGTGTATTTGATCGCGAGATTGAAATCGTCGAGCGCGCTCTGGAGTGCGCCCTTGCGCAAGTACAGCGTGCCGCGGTCGTTATAGGCGGCGCCATAGTTGGGGCGCTTCTGGAGAGCGAGGTTGTAGTCAGCCATCGCGAGATCGTCCTGGCCCTTGCGCTGGTGGGTTTGGGCCTGGCCGTCGAGCGCGACCATGTTGTCGGGATCGGCGTCGCGCGCCGCGGCAAAGGCTTCGAGGGCGTGGTCGAAGTCGCGCCTGTTCAGAAGCGTGAAGCCCCGCACGGTCAGCGCGACGGCCTTGTCCTTCCCGGTCACGCGATCCGAGCCGAGCAGGTTTTCGCACGCCGCGAACCGCGTCGGCAGGTCAAGCCTGCGCTCGCGGCAGGTCTCGAGATCATCGCCAAGCCGAGGGTCGGCCAGGACGGCCGGCGCAGATGACAGCAGGATGAGAAGGATCAGGGAAACGACGCGCAACATTTTCGTCGAACAAGCTCCACCGCCACTCATTCTACTTCTATGTCGGTCATCCAAGGGAGGGGTTCATCCCGGGCCTGCTTTCCCGTTCCGGCGACCCTAAAGCGCGATGAAATTAGGATGAAACGTCATCGCGCTTTAGGTTGTTGTTTGAGCATGATCTTTTCGGAAAACCGCTCCACACTTTTCCGGATCATGCTCTAGCAATGCCTTCTTCACGGGCTCGTGTCTGGTCGCGCGTAACATCCGCGCCCGTCCGCCCGTATCAAGGGCAAGCCCGAATGCCGGGCCGGGCAGGCTGTTCGCCCGGCCTCAACCACCCTAGACTGTCGCACCGACCGAACGAGGATCCGCCATGAGCCGACCCGCCTTCCATTCCCTCCCCCTCCTTGCCGCCACCGCCGCGCTGGCGCTGGCCTTCGCCGCGCCCTCGCGGGCCGCGGAAGATGCGGTGGTGATCCCCGCTCCCGCCGTCGACGCTGCACCTGCAAGCGGTATCCAGACCGCGGTCGTCGCCGGCGGCTGCTTCTGGGGCGTGCAGGGCGTGTTCCAGCACACCGCCGGTGTCGTCAACGCGGTCTCCGGCTATGCCGGCGGCACCAAGGCGACGGCCGATTATCACACGGTCTCGTCGGGCACGACGGGCCACGCGGAATCGGTCGAGATCAAATACGATCCGAAGAAGATCTCCTACGGCAAGATCCTGCAGATCTTCTTCTCGGTCGTCCACGATCCGACCCAGCTCAACCGCCAGGGGCCCGACACCGGCACGCAATATCGCTCGGCGATCTTCACCACGTCCGACGAGCAGAAGAAGATCGCGGACGGTTATATCGCGCAGCTCAACGCCGCCAAGGTCTTCAGCAAGCCGATCGTGACCAAGGTCGGCGCGCTGGAGGCGTTCTATCCGGCGGAAGGCTATCACCAGGATTATCTGACCCTGCACCCGAACCAGCCTTACATCGCCTGGAACGACATCCCGAAGGTCGAGAACCTGAAAAAGCTGTTCGCGGATGACTATATCGAGAAGCCGACGCTGGTCAGCGCCAGCAAGGCCACCAACTGATTGCGAAACCACTAGCTGAACGGGAGATCCATGCCCGACACCAAAACACCCGCGAACGAAACCAAGGTCACCAAGAGCGAGGAGCAGTGGCGGCGCGACCTCACGCCGATGCAGTATGCGGTACTTCGCGAAAAGGCGACCGAACGTCCCTTCTCGGGCGAGTACGAGCACGACCATCGCGCCGGCACTTACGTCTGCGCCGGCTGCGGCAACGTGCTGTTCGAGTCGGATGCCAAGTTCGATTCCGGCTGCGGCTGGCCGAGCTTCACCCAGCCGGCGGTCGAGAGCCATATCGACGAGGAGACGGACCAGAGCCACGGCATGATCCGCACCGAGGTGCTGTGCTCCAAATGCAGCGGCCATCTCGGCCACGTCTTCCCAGACGGCCCGGGACCGACGGGGCTGCGCTATTGCATCAATTCGGCGGCGCTGAAGCTCAAGCCGAGATAATGGCAAGAGCCGGGTTCCGGCGTGGAACCCGGCGGCCGGATGTGCTTTTCTCTTCTGACGGTGCGGCCGGAGGGCGCATTCCGGCGCACCGTCAGGGAGGACGCCATGACCCTCGGAACCATCCTGATCATCCTCGTGATCATCTATCTCCTTGGCGGCATGTCCGGCCGGTTCGGCGGCTATGGCTACGGCATGGGCCATTCCGGCATGGGGATTGGCGGCGTGGTCCTGGTGGTGCTGATCGTGTTATTGCTTCTGGGCAAGCTGTAAACCAATCAAGCCATTGAATTAATTAATCTTATTTGCTTTGCGGAGCTGCCATGCGCGGATTCATCATCTGCGTTCGCAGGGGTCGCATTTCTGTCAAATCGGCCTATATTAGGGGGCGAAGAATGACATGGCCGCCCGGTTGCGGCCCTCGCTCAAAAACCCCACACGCGCCTGAAACCGAAGAAGATCACGAGGTCTTTGACCATGCGTCCACTGCGTCCGTTCAACTTCAATACCTCCGCCGAGCTTTTCCCCGCCGCGATCCGCAAGAAGAAGCGTGCGGGCTTCACCTATCGGCGGTTTGGCACCGCGGCCGAAGCCGTGCGCTTCGCGATCGAGGAATTGCCGACGGACTCGCTGAACGGCGCGTACCTACAGGTCGAGGAAGCCCGCTTCGACCAGAACGGCATCCGCTCGCTCTATGAGAGCGAGGCGTTTCCGCTGCCGCGCCGCCGCAAGCCGGCCGCGAACACCGACGCCGACGCGGCGTAAGCTTTACTCATCCTCCGATGCGCAATGAGCGCGGTAGCCGAAAGGTTACCGCGCTTTTCGCATCTAAAGCGCGATGAGATCAGGATGAATCGTCATCGCGCTTTAGGTTGTTGTTTGAGCATGATCTTTTCGGAAAACCGCTTCACACTTTTCCGGATCATGCTCTAGCGCGGCTGCTTGTCCAGCCAGCGGCGCAACAGGCGGACGTTGCGCATATTGGCGCGGAACATGACGTCGAAGGCATCGCCTGCGAACGGCACCATGCCGACCACGCCGTCGACCGCGACATTGCCCAGCATCCGCGCCGTGACGTACCAGGGCGCGCCGAGCGCGCGGGCCTCGCGCACCAGCCACAATGAGATTGCAGTGGTGATGATGTCGCCGACGACGGGGATCAGACCGATCAGGCCGTCGATGCCGTAGCGGATATTGGTGCCGGGCATGACGAAGGCGACGTCGAGCAGCTTTGCGATCGCCTCGAACCGCGCCAGCCGCTGCTCGCGCGTCAGCTTGCCAAAAGGATTGGCGCTGCCGAACTCGAAACCGAGTTCGCGAAAGCCCTCTTCGAGCGTCTCGGGACGGATCTCGCGGCCGTCCTGATCGATGATCGGCCCGCGTGCCTCATCGCCCGAGAAGGCCGCGCGCGAGGTCCTCCCCGAGCGGGGAGGGCGCGTTGCAAGAATATCGTCGTCAGACATCGTCATTCGTTGAGCGTCATCGCTTGAGGCAAACGCGCATGCACCGCTTCGGTTGCTGCGCCGCGCCCAAACGCCGCCCCTGCCCTCAGGTCGGCGCCGGAGCCGGTTGCGGCTCCTCGACATATTTATGTACGAGCCAGGACGAAATCACGCTCGGCACGAAACCGACGAGGCCGTAGAGAACCCATTGCACCGCGCCGGTGTCGGCTCCGCGCGAGCCATAGGTGAGGGCGGCGAGGATGAACGCGAACAGGCCGACCAGCAGCATCCGCAGCACCGGCCCGATCCGCTTGACGTGAAACAGGATGTCGTCGACCGCGCCGATCATCAACGAGGGCAGGAAGCCAAACAGATAGCTGTATTGCAGGGTCTTGAAGAACACCACGAACAGCTTGCCGACCTCGCCCAGATTGGTCTGGGTCCAATAGCCGGACTGGTAGGTCGTCGTCAGCAACAGCAGGAATCCGCCGACAAACGGCCCCACCAGCGCAAAAACCAGATAGCGTTTCATCAAGCACCCCTTACCTCAAGACCCGCCCCCGTTATAGCAGCGCCTTGAGAAGGTTGAATAGCCGAGTCGGGGCGGACGCCCCCGGGGAACAAGTGGCAGGCGGATGGGTTCTGTGAACGGCTCTCGTGTCTGTCCTCTCCGGAGATTGGATTTGGCCATGCGTTGGATGACCCTTTTCCTGGCAACGATCACGCTCACTGCATCCGGCTTCTCAAGCCTGCCGGCCCTCGCACAGGGCCATGCCGGAACCCCTGGCGAGCAGCAGGCCTGCTCGCGCGACGCCTCTCGCCTGTGCCGCAAGGATCTCGGCAATGACGGCGCGGTCCAGTCCTGCCTGCAAGCCAACCGGGCCAGGCTGTCGCATTCCTGCCGCAAGGTGTTCGAGAGCCACGGCATGTGAGGCGCTGGCGGCGCCGCAAGACGGAGATGCCACCATGCTGCGCGATGACCAGCTCGCGATCCTGAAAGACATCGGCCAGTCCATCGCCTTCGCCGACGACCGCCATGGCGAGGTCGAGGGACTCATCATCGAAGGTTACGTCATGAAGGACGGAGACTTGTTCGAGCTGACGTCCAAAGGCGTCACGGCGCTCGAGGAGCATGCCGCAGCTCTCGCTGATGCGCCCTCGACTAACGCGTGAGGCAACTGTTGCCGTGACGAACGCGCAACAATCGTGAAATCGTTCACACGAACCATTGAAGCTTCGCGGCATTCGCGCATAATCGAATCGGGGCGGCGCAGCACTTTCGATTCGAAATCTCAAGCGTAATCGAGCAACCACACCGGGGGCATCTCCCTGCGTGTTGGACCTGACGTGCGGCAGCGCAAGCCGCGTGCGGCGCCTCCAATAGACAAGCGGCCAACACCGCCAAAATCTTTGGGGATGCATCTCACATGTTCAGTTACCGGATCGGGAAGATCGCCACTCTCGCCGCCATTACCGCAACTGCCACCGTGCTTCACGCAGCACCCGGCCTCGCCTTCTCATCCGAGGCGCAACAGATGTGCACCGGCGACGCCATGCGGCTGTGCGCCAGCGAAATCCCCTCGATCTCCCGGGTCACTGCCTGCATGGTCCGCAACAAGCACCATGTCAGCCCGGGCTGCCGCGCCGTGATGGACCGCGAGGCCGCTGCCGCGCGCAAGCGGGAAGCTGCCGCGAACTGATCACTCGCGCGCACCGCAAGTTGAGCGGCGTCCTGCTGCGATCGACGCTATGCTGAGGCCCGGCCAAGAGAGCTGGAGCAACAGACATGGCGAGGATTTTGGCGAGGATTTTGGCGAGGATCCTGATCGCGGGCGGCTGGCTGCAATCCGCTATCCCGGTGAGCACGGCCGCCCTGCTGGCACTGGCGCCTTGCGCGGCGCCCGCCCAGCAGGCCGGCGTCAATTTTCCGGATGGCCCCGGCAAGAGCACCGTCGTCGGCATCTGCGGCTCGTGCCATGACATCGGCCGGCTGACTGCGGGCTACACGCCCGACGGCTGGCACACGGTGATCCGCATGATGCAGAATTTCGGCGCGCCGATCCCGCCCGAGGACGTCGCCGGAATCACCGACTATCTCATCAAGAACTTTCCCGAACGGCCCCGCCCCGCAGCAGTGCTGATCGCCGGCGACACGCAGATCGACATCAAGGAATGGCCGGTCGCCACCGAAGGCTCGCGGCCGCACGATCCGCTCGCCGCCCGCGACGGATCGGTGTGGTACTCGGGCCAGCTCGCCAACGTGCTCGGCCGCCTCGATCCCGCCACCGGCGCGATCCGCGAGTACAAGCTCAATCCGCAGACCGGCCCGCACGGACTGAAGGAGGACAAGGACGGCAACATCTGGTTCACCGGCAATTTTGCCGGGCTGATCGGCAGGCTCGATCCGAAGACCGACGACGTCAGAGAGTACCGGCTGCCGGATGCATCGGCCAGGGATCCGCATACGCTCGTCTTCGACCAGAACGGCATCATCTGGTTCACCGTGCAGGCCGGCAACAAGGTCGGGCGCCTCGATCCCACGAGCGGCGAGATCAAGCTCGTCACGCCGCCGACGGCAAATGCGCGGCCCTACGGCATCGTGGTGAATGCGAAGAACGCTGTCTGGTTCGTCGAGTTCGGCGCGCCGAAGATCGCGACCATCGATTCGAAGACGATGGAGATCCGCGAGTACCTGTTGCCGGATGCGGCCGCCCGGCCACGCCGGCTCGCCGTCGGCCCCGACGATGCGATCTGGTATGTCGATTTCGCCCGCGGCTTCCTCGGCCGGCTCGATCCAGCAACAGGCACGGTGAAGGAATGGGCTTCACCGAGCGGGCCGAAGTCGCAGCCCTACGGCATCGTCTTCACCAAGGGCGCGGTCTGGTACAGCGAGTCGGCCGCAAAACCCAACACCATCGTCCGCTTCGATCCCGCCAGCGAGAAATTCCAGAGCTGGGCGATCCCCGGAGGCGGCGACATCGTCCGCAACATGGATGTCGACCGCAGCGGCAATCCGGTGATGGCCAACAGCCTCGTCAACAAGGTCGGCGTGATCGAGGTCGGCGGGACGACACATTGATATCGTCATTCCGGGGCGCGACGAAAGTCGCGAGCCCGGAATCCATCTCACCATTCAACGCTCTGCCAAATGGATTCCGGGCCTGCGGGCTTCGCGCGCATCCCGGAATGACGGCGCCAGGGATGGAAGCCCTAGTCCCCCCACGCCGCGAACGCGTCGTTGAAGGCGCGTTCGCCGGGGGCACCCTTCTCGATCGCGATGATGGCGCGGCGCTGGTTGGCGTAGACCAGCGGCACGTCGAACCAGGAACGCTCCTTCAGCAGCTGGACGTTGCGCGCGCGGTCGGCATCGACGTTGGAGAGCCCAACCAGGAAGAAGCCGTCGGTGACCTTGACGGCGAGGCCCGCGAGCGGCGTGCCGCGTGCCTGCTCGTTCGACTTCATCAGGATACCTGGCACGTTGGCGACGCCGCCACCGGGGAAGTCCGGCGGCAGGATGAAGGTCAGTTCCGCAGTGTGGCTCGCCGGCAGCGATGAATCGGTGTTGCGGCGGAACGACATCGTCATCTTGAACTTGCGGTCGGGGATGTCGATGTCGGCGCGCACGGCGATGTCGGCCTTCTGGTTGCCCGAGGCCTTGATCGGCTCGGTCCGCCAAACCACGGAACCGACATATTGCTTGCCCTTGGGATCGGACGGATCCTCGTCATAGAGCACGACCTTCTGCGCCACTGGCGCTGCCGGCTGCTCGGTCGACGACGGCTGGCCGACGCGATCGGGGATCTTCGGCTTGGTCTGCGGCTGCGACGCATCCTTCGGCGCCTCCACGACCTGCGTCTGGGACGGCTTGAACAGGCCGCTCACGGTCTGCACCGCCTGCTTGCCCCAGAGGATGCCGGCGCCGACCAGGATCAGCACGATGCCGACGGCGATCGCACTCTTGAACGGGAAGGCGGAACGGCGCTTCTTGGTGTCGCGGTCGAGGACCGGGATGTGCGGGCGCGGTGCCGCCGGCCGCGGCGCATAACGCTCGGCCTCCTCGACCGACTCGTCATAGGAATACGGAACGTCCGGCGGCTCGCCGCCGCGGTTCTCCAGATTCGGCTCCAGCCGGTCGAACTCCGGCGAGGGCGATGGCACGTTGGCGTAGGTCCGGCGTGCCGCACGGTTGGCCTGCGCGGCGGCCCGCCCGAGATCGTCAGCATCCGCGGTGATATCGCGAAAACCGCGAACGCCCGGCGCCTGCGGCGGCAGTGGTGGGGCGCCTTCCGGCGGACGGCGCGCAGCGGAACGATCGCGCGCTGCCGGAGGCTCGGGCATGGGAGGCGGCGGAGGTGCCTGCGGACGGGGAGGACGGGCCTGACGCTGGACGTCGCGATCTCCGTTATCGTCACCAGCAAGCGGAGGACGATCGTTGCGCGACGGCGGCGGCGCCACAGGACGCGCCGGGCGCGGTGCGGACGATGAGACCGAAGGCGGGGTGGCCGGCGGAGCGCTCTCAGCCGCGCGGGCGCTGGCCCGGCGGAAGGCATCGCCACTGCCACTGCCACTGCCACTGCCACCGCCGCTGCCAGTGCGAGGGCCGCCGCCGGGACGCGAGGCCTCGCGAGCGCGCTGCGCGGCTTCCGATTCGACCTTGCGGACGGCCTCTTCGAGCGACAACCGCTCGCGGGTGATCTCGGACTCCGAGAGCGGCGGCTGCACGCTGCGGAGCTGCGCGATCAGCGCCGTACGCGCCCGTTCATAGAGCGCGCGCCGGCTTTCGCCAGGAGCATTGGGGTCCAAGGCGGCAATAGCGCGGGCGATCAGCGGATAGTAATCAGCCATTTCAACTCAACTATGCGCCTGTCCCGGTAAGATATCGTTAAGCCTCAAACGGGTTTTGCACCAGAATAGTATCTTCACGTTCGGGGCTCGTGGAAAGAAGCGCGACCGGACAGCCCACCAGTTCCTCGATCCGACGCACATATTTGATGGCCTGAGCCGGCAAATCCGCCCAGGAGCGGGCGTTCGCGGTCGGCTCCTTCCAGCCTTCGATGGTCTCGTAGATCGGCTCGACGCGGGCCTGCGCGCCCTCGCCGGCCGGGAAATGATCGATCTCCTTGCCGTCCAGCCGATAGCCGGTGCAGACCTCGATCGAATCGAAGCCGTCGAGGATGTCGAGCTTGGTCAGTGCCAGCCCGTTGATGCCGCAGGTCCTGACCGCCTGACGGACCAGCACGGCGTCGAACCAGCCGCAGCGGCGTGGACGCCCCGTGTTGGTTCCGAACTCGCGGCCACGCTCGCCGATCTTGCGGCCGATCTCGTTGTCCTGCTCGGTCGGGAACGGCCCCTGGCCGACGCGGGTCGTGTACGCCTTGCACAGACCCAGCACATAGCCGACCGCGCCGGGCCCGAGGCCTGCGCCGGTTGCAGCCTGCGCCGCCACGGTGTTGGACGATGTGACGTAAGGATAAGTGCCGTGATCGACGTCGAGCAGCGCGCCCTGCGCCCCCTCAAACAGCATGCGCTTGCCTTCGCGACGCTTGATGTCGAGCAGCCGCCACACCGTCTCGGCATAGGGCAGAAGCTGCGGCGCCAGCGCGCTCAGTTCCTTCAGGATCTCCCTGCCATCGAACTCCGGCAGATTGAGGCCGCGGCGCAATGCGTTGTGGTGAGCAAGGAGCCGGTCGATCTTGTGCGGCAGCGTGTCGAGGTCCGCGAGGTCCATCAGGCGGATGGCGCGGCGGCCGACCTTGTCTTCATAGGCGGGGCCGATGCCGCGGCGCGTTGTACCGATCGCGGTCGCCGCATTGGAGGATTCGCGAAGCGCGTCGAGCTCGCGATGCAGCGGCAGGATCAGGGTGACGTTCTCGGCGACGCGAAGATTGTCCGGACTGACGGCAACGCCTTGCGCCCGCAGCTTGGCGACCTCGTCGAGGAAGGCCTGCGGATCGAACACCACGCCATTACCGATCACCGACAGCTTGTGCTCGCGCAGGACGCCGGAGGGCAACAGCGCGAGCTTGTAGGTCTCGCCATTGATGACCAGCGTATGGCCGGCGTTATGACCGCCCTGGAAACGGACGACGATGTCGGCCTGCTCCGACAACCAGTCGACGATCTTGCCCTTTCCCTCGTCGCCCCACTGGGCGCCGACGACGACAACATTGGCCATTCGCGGGTATTCCCTATGCAAGATTTAGATGCGCCCAGCCCAATCCACGGCCGGGGGCCGTTCGCATGCGAGGCAGCCAACCGGATAACGGAAGCAGCCTCTCTAGGCAAGCAAGAAGGCGGCTTTTTGGGGATCCTAAACACTATTTAAGCCTTTGATATCCCCGGAAAATCCAGAAACCTTCCAGGGCATCCCACGGACCCTCGACCAAAGCGCTAGACGCGATCTCTGCCGCTGCATGGTCGCGATGCATCCGCCCCCCATTGCTGCAACCGCGATTTCCGTGTCTTTGAATGGGGCCGGGCTGTGAGCCGGCCCGGGCAGCGCCGGGCGGGGGTGCGGCGCATGACGCGGGGCCATAACAATCACAATGACCGCCACCGACCAGACCACACGCATTGCCGCACCGGGGCAACACTGGATCGCGAACCAGCCCTATCTGCTGCTCAGCATCACAGCGATGTGCTGGGCTGGCAATGCCGTCGTCGGACGGCTCGCCGCCGGCCACATCCCGCCGGTGACACTGTCCTTCCTGCGCTGGTTCTTCGCCTTCCTGCTGGTGCTGCCGTTCGCCTGGGCGCATCTGGTCAAGGACTGGCCCGCGATCCGCGGCAAGCTCGGCCTGATGATCGTGCTGTCGATCACCGGCATCGGCGCCTTCAACACGCTGCAATATTGGGCGCTGGAGCATACCCAGGCGCTGAACACGCTGCTGCTGCAATCGGCCGCGCCGCTGATCGTCGCGCTGTGGTCGCTGATCATCCTGGGCGTCCGGCTGACCACGGCGCAGGCGTTCGGCGTGCTGCTCTCGCTCTGCGGCGTGCTGACCATCCTGCTGCATGGCGATTTCACCACACTCTCCAACATCGAGTTCAACAAGGGCGACCTGATCTTCATGGTCGCGCTGGTAATCTTCGCGCTTTACTCGGTGCTGACCTTGAAGCGTCCTGCGATCCACGGCCTGTCGTTTCTCGCCTTCACCTTCGGCTGCGGCGCGGCGTGCCTCGTGCCGCTCGAGATCTGGGAATTGTCGGCGCGTCCCCTGATGAAGCTCGATCTGCCGAACGTGCTCACGCTGGTCTATGTCGCGGTGTTTCCCTCGACACTCGCCTATCTCTGCTTCAACCGTGGCGTTGCGCTGATCGGCGCCAACCGCGCCGCGCCGTTCTTCCACGTAGTGCCGGTGTTCGGCTCGATCATGGCAATGATCTTTCTCGGTGAACTGCCGCAGGCCTTCCATTTCATCGGCTTTGCGCTGGTCCTGTCGGGCGTGTTCGTGGCCTCACGCAAGCAGGCGAGCTAGCTCACCCTGAACTTGCTGTACGCTTCGCTGGTCGCAATGATCACGTGCTCGGCGCAGGCGTTACGGCGATGGGAATCGGCTTCGCTTTCGTAACGCTCCGACATCATCATGTCGAGGAAGGCTGCGACCGACGGATAATAGACCAGCGCGACGAAATCCCAGTCGTTGCCCGCTTGCGACCCGAGCGCGATTGTCCTGGCGTCGCCGGTCCACAGCAGCGTGCCGCCGCGCGCCTTGATCATCGGTACGGTCACGGCGCTGTAGCGCAAATAAGCGTCCCAGCCGGAACCGTCGGCATCCAGCGAGCGCTCGTGGAAGCGCATCAGGTTCAACATCACGACGGGCGCCTGCGGATCGAGCCGCTCCAGGCCCTCGATGTTCAACATATTAACCGCCAAAGCCACCTCCCTGATCTCCACTGCATTGTAGCATTGCGGCGGCAGGACTTGTGGCGCGGCTGCGATCCGGCGCAAGCTTCCTCACGAAAACCAATGACGATCGCTTCGCCCGCGCCACAGGCCTCGAATCCCGCCGGCTGGCTCAACAACCAGCCCTATCTGCTTCTGAGCCTGAGCTCGCTGTTCTGGGCCGGCAACATCGTGCTCGCGCGCCATGTCGGCGCGCATGTGCCGCCGCTCACGCTGACCACGATCCGCTGGTTCGGCGTCTTCCTCATCCTGCTGCCATTTTCGTGGCCGCATCTGAGGCGCGACTGGAAGGCCTTGCGCGCGCATCTGCCGCTGATGCTGTTCCTGTCGCTGGTCGGCTTTGCCTTCAACAATGCGATCTCGTTCTGGGCCCTTCAGTATACGGAGGCGCTGAATGCGCTACTGATCCAGTCGGCCGGACCCTTGTTCGTGGCGCTGTGGTCGCTGGTGCTGTTCGGCGTCCGCCTGACAGCCGCGCAATTCGCCGGCATCGCGATCTCGCTGCTCGGCGTCCTCATCATCATCCTGCGCGGCGATCTCGCAGCGCTTGCCGGCATCAGCTTCAACCGCGGTGACGTCATGTTCGCCTCCTCGCTGGTGGCGTTCGGGCTCTATTCCGCCTTCATCCCGCGGCGGCCAAAAATCCATCAGCTCTCCTTCCTGTCCTTCACCACCTGCGGCGGGGCGATGATGCTGCTGCCGGCCGCGATGTGGGAATTTTCGGCGGGCAACATCCTAAAGCCCGATGCAACGACATTGGCCACACTCGCCTACATCCTGATTTTCCCCTCGACGCTTGCCTATCTCTTCTTCAATCGCGGCGTGGCGTTGATCGGACCGAACCGCGCTGCGCCGTTCTTTCATCTGGTGCCTGTGTTCGGCTCGGCGATGGCGATCCTATTGCTCGGCGAACGGCTGCAACCCTTCCACCTCGTCGGCTATGCGCTGGTGCTCGCCGGTGTCGTGATCGCGTCTCGGCAAGGCTCGGCGTCGAAATAGTTCGGCGCTGAGGGCGCGAGCGCGCCAGCCAGATCGAGAAGCAGTGAAGGGACGCCGGCCAGTTGTGACGCTGTGACGCTCTCGTAGGGTGGGCAAAGCCACCGGGTCGCGCGAACGCGCGCCCGATGACAGGCTCCGCGTGCCCACCATGAAGCCTCCAAAGCCTCGAAAGAAGCGGTGGGCACGGCGCTCACGCGCCTTTGCCCACCCTACGAATTCTGTGCCCGGGGCACGAGTGTATTCCTACGCCGCCCGCACCTTGGCGAGGAAGCCGTCGACTGCGCTGCGCAGCGCGCCGGACTGGTTGTCGAGCTCGCGGGCGTTCGACAGCACGTCGGAGGCGGCCGTACCCGTCGCCGCGGCCGCCGAGGTCACGCTGCCGATATGGGCGTTGATCTCGCTGGAGCCGGCTGCGACCGACTGGATGTTGCGGGCGATCTCGCGCGTCGCCTCGCCCTGCTGCTCGATCGAGGCGGAAATGCCTGCGGTGATCTCGCTCATCTCGGCGATCGTCCGGGTGATGCCGGCGATCGCGGCGACCGCGTCGCTGGTCGAGGTCTGCATCGCCGCGACCTGGGCCGAGATTTCCTCGGTGGCCTTCGCGGTCTGGTTGGCGAGCGCCTTGACCTCGGAGGCGACGACCGCGAATCCGCGGCCGGATTCGCCGGCGCGCGCCGCTTCGATGGTGGCATTGAGCGCCAGCAGGTTGGTCTGCGCCGCGATCGAGTGGATGAGCTTGACGACCTCGCCGATCTTCTCGGCGCCGGAGGACAGCACCTGCACGGTGGTGTTGGTGCGCTCGGCGTCACTGACTGCCTTGCTCGCGACCTCGGTGGAGCGCGTCACCTGACGCGAGATCTCGGTGACCGAACTCGACAGCTCTTCGGCGGCAGCCGCAACCGTGCCGACATTGCCGGACGCCTTTTGCGAGGCGGCGCCGACGGTGGCCGCACGCGCGCTGGCATCGCTCGCGGTCGCAGTCATCGATCGCGCCGTGGTCTGCATGCCGGCGGCAGCCGAAGAAACCGAACGCACGATGCCGTTGACACTGCGCTCGAAATCGCTGGCGATGCCTTCCATCGCGCTGCGACGTTCCGTAGCGGCGCGTTCCTTGGCGATCCCCTCGGTCTTCTCGAGGTCGCGGATGCGGATCGCATTGTCCTTGAAGATCTGCACGGTCGAAGCCATCGCACCGACCTCATCGCCACGGCCGACGCCGGGGATGTCGCCCTCGAGCTTGCCGTCGGCGAGCTCGTTCATGCGCGTGCCGAGCCTGTTCAGCGGCAGGCTGATGCTGCGGCCGAGCAGCCAGGCAACGCTGCCGGCAACGATGACGATGCCGAGCATCGACAGGCCGAGCAGCCAGTAGACCGGCCCCATCTTCTCGTCGATATCCTCGAGATAAGCGCCGGTGCCGAGATACATGTCGAAGCCGGGAACCGCGACGGCATAGCCGAGCTTGCGGATCGGTTTTTCCTGACCGGGCTTCACGTATTCGTAGAAGAGCAGCATTTCGCCGTTGGCCTTGACGCCGTCCATGAACTCCCTGGAGAGCTTGCGGCCATTCGTCTCGACGTCCATGCGGTTGGTGCCGACCTGCTTGGGATCGGGCGCGAGCTGCGTGATGCCATCGCTGGTGGTGGCGAACAGATAGCCCGAGTTCTTGTCGTAGGTCATTGCGTTGCCGTAGCGGCGGAATTCGGCCAGCGCAGCGTCCTTCGTCATCTCGCCGGCATTCACCCGCTTCACCAGGGTGTTCGCATAGTTGCGGGCCAGGTCGACGATGGCCTTGGTCTGGTCGATGCGCGCGTTCACCATCTCGCGCTTCATCAAGTAGCCGGCCAGAACCCCGGAGATGCACAGGCCGAACAAGGTGACACCGACAAGGATGCCAAGCTTGGGGGCGATCTTCAGATTGCTCAACATCACGTAGTGGCTCCGGCAATAGAGGGGATTACGGGCACGCGGGTGGGTCGATCGAATTTGAATCAATTTTTAGTGTGGGACCCATTAGCAACTTGTTACGATGGCTCCGTAGAAGCCCGTAGGAGACGCGAAAACCCGCAGACGCCGCAGTCTGCGGCAACCGACGATTGTACGCGTCGCGCTCAATTTCGCGTAAAAGACGCAAAGGCCCGGCCGTCAAGGCCGGGTCAGACAACAAGAACCGACAAACCAAATCGGAGCAGGAAATGCCGAAATTCAGGGTGGTGACGCCGAAGGGCGCGAGCTTCACGGTCGCGGGAAGCGATTATTCCTTCGAGCGGGAGGCGCTCGATCCGATCGACGCGGAGATCATCGAGGCGCCGGCCAACGAAACCGAGTTCATCGCCGCAGCCAGAACGGCTGACGCGATCTACGCCAAGGGCATCCCGATCACCAAAGCCATCATCGACGCGCTGGAAAACTGCAAGGCGATCACGCTCGGCTCCGTCGGCGTCGACAGCGTCGATGTAAAGGCGGCAACTGCCCGCGGCATTCCCGTGACCAACATCCCCGATACTTTCATCGAGGAGGTCGCCGACCACGCGATGATGCTGCTGCTTGCGGGCTTCCGCCGCCTGGTCGAGCAGGACCGGATGGTGCGCACCGGGCGCTGGGCCGAGGGCCGGCCGGCACTGCTGAAGATACCGCGGCTGATGGGACAGACGCTCGGCTTCATCTCCTTCGGCCGCGTCGCACGCGCGGTCGCCAAGCGCGCCGCCCCCTTCGGCCTGCGGATGATGGCCTATGATCCCTTCATCCAGGAAACGCTGATGTACGATCACGGCGTGATGCCGGCGACGCTGAACGAGGTGCTGTCGCAATCGGACTTCGTCTCGATGCACGCGCCGGCGCGGCCGGAGGTCCACCACATGCTGACCGAGAAGCATTTCCGCCAGATGAAGAAAGGCTCGATCTTCATCAACACCGGGCGCGGCACCACCGTGGACGAGGAGAGCCTGATCAAGGCCCTGCAGGAAGGCTGGATCGCGCATGCCGCGCTCGACGTGCTGGAGAAGGAGCCGCCCTCGCACAACAATCCGCTGCTCGGCATGGAGAACGTCACGCTGACCGCCCATGTCGCCTCGGCCTCGGCACGGTTCGACGAAGCGCGCAAGCGGCGCGTGGGCTACGAATTGTCACTGGTGCTTCAGGGGATGTGGCCGGTAAGCTGCGTCAATCCGTCGGTGCTGCAAAACACGGCGCTGCGACGCTGGCAGCCCGTCGGCATGGATCGCGGCCCGAACAGCTAAGCCTGTGATGCGCCTTCAGGTGAATTGGAGACCGGTTCGCGTGAAAGAATAGGCCAGATCGATGACCCTTCACCGGCGATCAACGCCGGGAAGGGATAATAAAAGGGAGGAACTGATGAGAAACGACATCAGTCGTCGTGATGCAATTGGCCTTGGGCTGTCAGTTGCGGCGTTTGCGGCCACCGGTGCTGCAGCGCAAACCCCATCCAGCATCAAGACTGTCGACGTCGCGGCACCGTCGCTGCCAATCGAGAAGGGCGCAAGCTTGCGCATGCTGCGGCCGGTGCGCTTCGTCCAGCCGGACGAGGACGTGTTCCGTGCCAACGCAAAGCGTTTCAGCGATAACACCGGCGTCGAGGTGAAGGTCGATTTCGTCGGCTGGGAAGACATCAACCAGCAGACTGCCGTGACAGCCAATTCCGGCGCAGGCCCCGACATCATCATCGGCTTTTCCGACGCCCCGCACATCTATGTCGACAAGCTGATCGAACTGTCCGACGTCGCCGAATATCTCGGCAAGCGCTATGGCGGCTGGCTGTTCCTGGCGGAGAAATACGGCAAGCGCGCCAAGAGCAACAACTGGATCGGCCTGCCGTTCGGCGCGACCGGCGGCCCACTGGTCTATCGCAAGTCGATCATCCAGGCCGCCGGCTTCGACAAGGTGCCGGACGATCACGCCGGCTTCCTCGATCTTTGCCAGAAGCTCCAGAAGGCGGGCAAGCCGGCCGGGTTCGCGCTCGGCAATGCCGTCGGCGACGGCAACGGTTTCGCGAGCTGGATGCTGTGGTCATTCGGCGGAGCACTGCTCGACGCCGACGGCAATCTCACGATCAACAGCAAGGAGACCGTGGAAGCGCTGAAATATGTGAAGCAGCTCTTTCCGACGTTCATCGCCGGCACGACGTCCTGGAACGACGTCAGCAACAACCGCGCCTATTCGTCCGAGGAAATCTCGCTGACGGCGAACGGCATTTCACTGTACTTCTCGCTGAAGAACGACACGGCCACCGCGAAGATCGCCGAGGACACGGAACATCAGTTCCTGCCGAAGGGGGTCGCCAAGTCATCGCCCATGGGCGGCCTGACGATGAATGCGATGGTGTTCAAGCACAGCCCCTATCCGAACGCGGCGAAGGCGTTCCTGCAGTTCATGATGGAGAAGGAGCAGTACGACCCCTGGCTGATCGCCAACAGCGGTTACTGGGCGCAGCCGCTCGCCAACTACGCAGAGTCCGCGGTGTGGTCGGGCGATCCGAAGCTGAAGATCTTCAAGGACACGATGTCGAACCGGTATTGGGACGGTTACCAGGGCCCGATCTCGACCGCGACCGGCGCCATCCGTGCCGACTACGTGCTGGTGCAGATGTTCGCCTCGGTCGCAACAGACGCCGCAACACCGGAGCAAGCTGCCGCGGAGGCCGAGCGCCGGGCGAAGCGGTACTTCCGCAGGTAGCGCCCCAAGACACAGTCATTGCGAGCGCAGCGAAGCAATCCAGAAATGTATCCTTGGAAATAGTCTGGATTGCTTCGTCGCTTCGCTCCTCGCAATGACGAGGGGTGACATTCGGACGAGGACGACATCGAAAATGTCCGTGACCACACTCCCCTCCTCCGCGCTCGCCCAACGGCAGCCCTCCTGGCTGGTGCGTCTGTTCGACTACAGGCCATTCCTGATCGTGATGTGCCTTACGCCCGCGATCGGGCTGCTCGCCGTCTTCCTCACCTATCCGCTCGGGCTCGGAATCTGGCTCGCCTTCACCGACACCACGATCGGCCGGCGCGGCGTCTTCGTAGGCCTTGAGAATTTCCAATATCTGCTCACCGATCCCCTGTGGTGGGGAGCCGTGTTCTACAGCATCTTCTACACGGCCGTCGCGACGTTCGGAAAATTCGCGCTCGGCTTCTGGCTGGCGCTGCTGCTCAACAACCACATCCCGTTCAAGAGCGTGCTGCGCGCGATCGTGCTGTTGCCCTGGATCGTGCCGACGGTGCTATCGGCGCTGGCGTTCTGGTGGATCTACGATCCGCAATTCTCGATCATCTCTTATCTTCTGGTCGACGTGCTGCATTGGCGCACCACCAACATCGACTTCCTCGGCACGCCCTGGCCGGCGCGGTTCTCGCTGATCGCGGCGAATATCTGGCGCGGCATCCCGTTCGTCGCGATCTCGCTGCTCGCAGGGCTCCAAACCATCTCGCCCGCGCTTTATGAGGC
Source organism: Bradyrhizobium sp. UFLA05-125 (assembly GCF_059803515.1). Taxonomy (NCBI): domain Bacteria; kingdom Pseudomonadati; phylum Pseudomonadota; class Alphaproteobacteria; order Hyphomicrobiales; family Nitrobacteraceae; genus Bradyrhizobium; species Bradyrhizobium sp. UFLA05-125. The sequence continues at coordinate 104,572 of NZ_JBANBJ010000008.1, forward strand.
CGCGATGCTCGACGGCGCCAGCGCCTGGCAGCGCTTCCGCTACATCACCTTCCCGATGATGATGCCGATCCTCGCCATCGTCATGACCTTCTCGATCATCTTCACCTTCACCGATTTCCAGCTCGTCTACGCCATCACCCGCGGTGGCCCCGTGAACTCGACGCATCTGCTGGCGACGCTGGCCTTCCAGCGCGGCATTGCCGGCGGTGAGCTCGGCGAGGGCGCGGCGATCGCGGTCTCGATGATCCCGTTCCTGGTGTTCGCGACGCTGTTTTCCTATTTTGGGCTGGCGCGTCGCAAATGGCAGCAGGGAGAAGCCAATGACTGACGCTGTCGCCCAGCCGTCCGCCGCTGCGAACGCCGCACCCGACACCATGGCCTGGGATTCCCGCGCGCGACGGGTGATGATGATCTATCTGCCGCTCAGCTGCTTCGTGCTGATCCTGCTGTTTCCGTTCTACTGGATGGCGGTCACCGCATTCAAGCCGAACGCCGAGCTGCTGAATTACAAGGCGCACAATCCGTTCTGGATCACCTCGCCGACGCTGGCGCATATCAAGCACCTCCTGTTCGAAACGGCCTATCCGCGCTGGCTGAAGACGACGATGTTCGTCGCGATCGGTGCGACCACGCTCTCGCTGTTCGCGAGCACGCTGGCGGCCTATGCAATCGAACGCCTGCGCTTCCGCGGCAGCCCCTATGTCGGCCTCGGCATCTATCTCGCCTATCTGGTGCCGCCCTCGATCCTGTTCATTCCACTCGCGACCGTGGTGGTGCAGTTCGGCCTGTTCGACAGCCCGCTCGCGCTGATCCTGGTCTATCCGACCTTCCTGGTGCCGTTCTGCACCTGGCTCCTGATCGGCTATTTCAAGTCGATCCCCTACGAGCTCGAGGAATGCGCGCTGGTCGACGGCGCAACAAGGCTTCAGATCCTGCGGCGGATCACATTGCCGCTCGCCGTGCCCGGCCTGATCTCGGCCGGCATCTTCTCCTTCACGCTGTCCTGGAACGAATTCATCTACGCACTCGCCTTCATCCAGAGCGGCTCCAACAAGACCGTGCCGGTCGCGATTCTGACCGAGCTCGTCACCGGCGACGTCTATCAATGGGGGGCGCTGATGGCGGGATCGCTGCTCGGCTCGCTGCCCGTCGCGATCTTCTATTCGCTGTTCGTGGATTACTACGTGTCCTCGCTGACCGGCGCGGTGAAGGAGTAAGCCGCGCCTGCGGCGTTTGGCCCGGCTTCACAAAACTGCAATATGTGGTCCGCATAAGGCGAGCGTCCGTCAACAGGAGACGCAAATGCGCCCGATCTTTCTTGCTTCCGTCGCAACGATCATTCTCACCGCGGGCGCCGCGCTTGCCCAAGGCGAAGGCGAATTCCCCGCGACGCTCACTGCCCACGCGGTGATGCCAGCCGAGTCGTTCATCGACGCGCCGGCCGATGCACCCGCCGACCTCAAGACCTCGGGCAAGTACACCACCGGCAAGCGCGTCGACGCGCTCGGTACCGTCATGGGCAAATCCGCCGAGCGTTCGACCGGCGTGTCGCTGCCGTTCAAGGGCCAGCCGCTTCAGGGCCATTCCGGCATCAAGTCGATGGGCGATGGCACCTTCTGGGTCATCACCGACAACGGCATGGGCTCGCGCTACAACTCGACGGACTCGATGCTGTACTTGAACCACTACAAGATCGACTGGACCAGCGGCAAGATCGAGCGGCAGGAGACGGTTTTCCTGCACGATCCCGACAAGAAGGTCCCGTTCCGCATCGTGCATGAGGACACCGAGAAGCGCTATCTCACCGGCTCCGACTTCGACACCGAAGGTTTCCAGATCATTGGCGACACATTCTGGATCGGCGATGAGTTCGGCCCCTACGTCCTGAAGGCCGACAAGACTGGCAAGATCCTCGCCGTGTTCGAAACGATCGCCGACGGCAAGCCGGTTCGCTCGCCGGACCACTGGGCGGTGCAGTCGCCGGGCGCTCCGGGCGCGAGCTATACCAACGTCAACCTGCGCCGCTCCAAGGGCTTTGAAGGCTTTGCCTCGTCGAAGGACGGCAAGTTCCTGTACGGCCTGCTCGAAGGCCCCTTGTGGGACGCTGAGAAGAAGGATTGGGAGAGGGTCGACGGCAAGGAAGCCTCCCGCATCCTCGAATTCGACGTCGCCGCGGAAAAGTTCACCGGCCGCTACTGGCAGTACGTGTTCGAGCGGAATGGCAATGCCATTGGCGACTTCAACATGATCGACCCGACCAGCGGCCTCGTCATCGAACGCGACAATGGCGAAGGCACCGCCGACAAGGCCTGCCCCCAAGGCGTGCGCGGCGATAACTGCTTCCCTGATGTCGCCAAGTTCAAGCGCGTCTACAAGATCGAGCTCTCGGACGCCAATGTCGGCAAGCCCGTGCGCAAGATCGGCTATATCGACCTGATGAAGATCAAGGATCCCGACAAGAAGGCGCGGAAGCCGCTCAACGACGGCGTCCTCACCTTCCCCTTCTTCACCATCGAGAATGTCGACCGCGTGGACGAGACGCACATCATCGTCGGCAACGACAACAATTTGCCGTTCTCATCCAGCCGCGAACCGAACAAGGCCGATGACGACGAGTTCGTGCTGCTCGAGGTCGGCGAGTTCCTGAAGGCGAAGTGAGCACGCTCTCGCCGCAATCACGCCGCCTCCTCACTCGCGCTGTCATCGCCCGGTTTGATGTTCAGCCCGGGGACATGACCGACGGGTGTTCGGGGACATAGCCGACACATCATAGTGCATGGATTTGGCAATGTGGGAGGCCAAGTCCATGCCGTGGCGAGAGGTGTCGGTGATGGATCAGCGGCGGGAGTTCGTTCGGCTTGCGATGCAGGAAGGAGCGAACCGGCGGGAGCTTTGCCGGCGCTTCAATATCCATCCTGACACAGGCTACAAATGGCTTGCACGATGGCAGGCCGACCGGGATGTTGACGACCGCTCGCGCCGACCGCATTCGAGCCCGGGACAGACCGATTGCGAGCTCGAGGAACGCATCCTCGCGGTACGCGATGCTCATCCGGCTTGGGGAGCTCGCAAGATAGCTCACTGCCTGGAGCGCGAGGGCTTGCGTTCGCCCGCAGTTTCAACAGTCCATCAGATCTTGCGTCGGTCTGGCCGTATCAAGCCTGCGATCGGCGGCGTGGTGGCAAGCCGGCGTTTCGAGATGCCGGCACCCAATCTGTTGTGGCAGATGGACTTCAAAGGGTGGGTTCGGCTCGGCAATGATACCCAATGCCATCCTCTGACGGTTGTCGACGACCACTCCCGCTATGATCTGTGCCTGCAGGCCTGTGCCGATCAGCGCACAGATACTGTACGCAACCGCCTGGAAGAGACCTTTCGCCGTTACGGCCTTCCGGAGGCCTTCTTCGTCGACAACGGTTCACCTTGGGGTGATCCCTCCGGCGAGCGATGGACGCGGTTCTCGGTGTGGCTGCTCAAGCTCGGCATCGCGGTCATCCATAGCCGCCCATATCACCCGCAGAGCCGCGGCAAGAACGAGCGGTTCCACCGCACGCTCGCGGCTGAGGTGTTCGCGCTGCGGCACTTCCGCGATCTTGCAGAGACGCAGCGCGCCTTCGACGTCTGGCGGGAAGTCTACAACTTCGAACGACCGCATGAGGCACTCGGACAACAGGTCCCGGCCAGCCGATATCGGCCGAGCCAGCGAGCCATGCCTGATCGATTGCCCAAGGTCGACTACGATAGCCACGAGATCGTGCGCCGCGTCTCCACGACCAAGGCCTATGTCAGCTTCAAAGGGCGTCTCTGGAAAGTCCCTCAGGCCTTCCGTGGTGAGCGCCTCGCCATCCGCCCTTCGGCAAATGCTGCGCAATACGGGGTCTTCTTTGCCTCTCACCAAGTCGCTATCATCGACTTGGCGAGCGGCAAAAGTGTCGGCTATGTCCCCGAACACCCGTCGGTCATGTCCCCGGGCTGAACATTTGACCGGGCGATCCAGTACTCCGAGACGGTCGTGATTGAGCCAATGAGCCGCGGCGTACTGGATGGCCCGGTCTATACATCAAGCCGGGGCATGACAAAGAGATAATGCTGGGCAAGATGAGAGCGGCGACTCCCTTACCCCGCAGGCGCCATCACGATGCCCTTGTCCTTGGGCCAGCGCACACGCCAGCCGAACTTGATCTCCTTGACTTCGCCGGGCTTGGCGTCGAACGCCCATTCCAGCACGCCGCGCTTGTCGCGCAGATTGGTCGACGTGGGCGGCGTGGTCGCGGGCAGCATCTCGACCGCGATGTCCTCGTTCTCGCTGACCGGGAGCTGATCCTCGATCGCGATCCGGATCGGGAAATCATGACCATTGCGCACGCCGGTCCGGAACGAACGCGTATCGGTCTTTGACGAGGAGATCACGCCTGCCGTGCCCTCGTTCTGCCGGATCACCGAACGCTCGATCTTGATCTTGTCGTCGGCGCCGAAGCCGAGGCAGATCGCCTCGGTCCGTGCGGCGCTCGAGAACTTGCCGCGGCCGACGAAGACGCCGTCGCGATAGATCGCGACCTTGCCGGGCAAGAGGTTGGTGTCCTCGGCGAGCTTGAACGACGCCTCGAGATAGGCGGTCGGATCCACCACCGGCGCAGCGCGGATCGCGAGGTCCGGCGTGACCGTCATGGTGGAGATGAGCAGGCTCTTGGCGCCTTCATTGGCACCGAGGCTGACGCGGCCTGCGATCTGGTAGACGGCCTGGAAATCGCCGATCTCGGCATTGGCCTGCTGCTCGTCGGCACGCTGGCGCGATTCGAGCGGTTCCGCGACTTTAGACATTGGCGCAGGCTGTTCCGTTTGATCGCGGAAGGCGGGCGTGGACGAGGATCGCGCAAAATCCGAGGGAGCCCCCAATGCCAGCGGCTTCGGAAGTTGCGGATAACGGACGACCAACGAATTCAGCTCAGGCGCGCTGCCGCCGCGACTGACGCGAACGGTGGAGACGCCGAGGCTGACATTCGACCAATCCTCGCCGGTCGACTGGGTGATTTCCGCGCGGCGCACCAGTTCGAGCTGCGGCTTGTGGTCCCTCACGCCAGTGTCGAGACGCGCGTCGTAGAGCGGCGCCCAGCGCGCGTTGCGCACATTATAGGTCACTCGCAGCGTCGCTTTCGTCGCGGCCGCGGAGGCGATTTCGACCCGCACCTCCAGCTTGCTCGGCGGCTTGGCCGCGCGATCGGCCTCGAGCTGGGCGATCTGGCGATCGATCTCGCGCTGCTTTCGCATGGCATCGCGGATCGTGGTATCGGCGCTGGCGATCTCATCGGCAACTGCGGAGAAGGCTGCGCGCCACTCGGCGATCGGCCGGGCCTCGCCCTTCTCGCCGATCCCGGCGGGAGAGGCCTCGGCAAAGTGTTCGGCAAACTTGCGCCGGGCACTGGCCGCATCGGCCGCGCCCTGCAAATCCGCGCGCTGGTCCTTCAACGCCTCGATGCGCTTGTCGAGTTCCGGCAGATTGACCGGAGCGGCTTGGCGCGGTGGCCGCGCATCGATGGTGCCGATGGTGAGCTTTGCACCCGCCTCGCCCTCAACCCGCAGGGAGGAAGTGTCGAGGCCGAGCGGGAAATCTTTTGCGGCCAGCGTCGAGTCACCCGATGGGAGATCCAGCGTGATGACGCGGGTGACGCTCGCACCATCCGGATAGACCGTGACGGCGTCGATGGCCGACGTCGCATCCAAATCGGCCGCCCACGCCGGCGGCCCAATCGCCGCCGTGACCAGGACCAGGCTCGTCGTCGCCAGACTCTTCGCGATCGTTCGCATGAATTCCCTCCTGCCAATGTCGCCGCATCGCCAGCCGGATGCGGCGAGAAACGCCTCACCATCGTGGTGAGACGCTGCAGGTAAGGAACCGGTTCGATTGGGGTTTCCGTGCGGCGGCACCGCGGCCGCGCCGTGGCCGCGGAACGCGTCATCTGGCCGCGTCAGCGCGCAGCTCCGGTTCGGCCAAGGTTCACGCTTGGTTCACCCTTGGCCGTAGATGCGGCGAAGCATATCCGTGACGTTCTTCGCGCCGGCCTTTCTCAGGATACTGGCGCGGTAACCCTCGACCGTTCGCGCACTCAGGCGCATCAGCCGGGCGATCTCTTTATTGGTGCGGCCAGCCGCCAGATGCTCCAGCACCTCGCTTTCGCGCCCCGTGAGCGGCTCGCAGCCGGTGAGCCAGCGTTGCAGGTTCGAATCCGGCTGAGCAAATTCGTCGATCGCAGCGTCGATCCGGCCGGCAATCTCATGGCTCTCGAACGGCTTCTCGATGAAATCGAACGCACCGCTCTTGATGGCATCGACCGCCATGGCAATGCTGCCATTGGCGGACGTCACCAGGACCGGCGCCATGCAATTTTCCTCGCGCAGCCGCTTCAGCACGTCGAGGCCGGATCGATCCGGCGCCTGCATCTCGAGCAGGACGCAGGCCGGCATGCGCACCTTCGCCTCCGACAAGAGAGACGCACCATCGGCAAAACAGACGACCTCATAGGCCTTCTGCTCGAGCGCCATAGAAAGTTGTTCGCGGGAGGACGCGTCAGTATCGATGACGAATACCTCACCCTTGGAAAGCGTGTTTCCCGGCATCATCCTGCTCAACAATGTCTTGGTCAAATGGCCCGAGACGGCGTCGGGCTGCATCGCCCAGGCGCGCCGTCATGAACCGGCATCTGCGCCGGTGCTTCGGTTTTCGATATGTATGTTCAACACGGTTCCGGGATTTGACTGCTCGGGACAGAAATTTTACATTTCGGGACATCTGCGGGAATGGCTGGCAGGAACGGTTCGCATGACCGACCTCATTCGCAGCGCAGGCCTTGCCTACTATCCGGAGGTCGCCCGGTCGGTGGGGCTCGACCCGAAGCAGATGATGCGCAAGGTCAGGCTTCCGCTGGCCTGCCTTGAAAAACCCGATGTTCGTATCGCCGTCGCGGGTCTTCGCCGCCTGCTTGAGATATCGGCAGAAGCTTCCGGCGCCGAAGATTTCGGCCTGCGTCTCGCCGAGCTCGGCGGCCTGACCAATCTTGGGCCGGTCGGACTGATTGTGCGCGAACAGGCGACGATCGGCGACGCGATCGAGGCGCTGTCGCGTTTCATCCATATCCACCATGATGGCATGCGGCTCGACGTCACGCGCGACAAGAAGATCGTGACCATCACGATGCATCTGCGTGGGCGACGTCCGCGTGCGCCGCGCCAGTCCATCGACATGGCGCTCGGCAGCGTCCACCGCATCATCCAGTCGCTGTTCGGCGGCGACTGGCGGCCGCTGGCGGTTCACCTTCACTACCCGCCGCCCCACGACCGCAAGCGCTATCGCGAGTTCTTCGGCTGCCCGGTGAAATTCAGCGCCGAGAGCAACGCGTTGCTGCTATCGGCCCACGACATGGAGCGCCGGATCCCGAGCGCGCATCCGCTGGTCGCGAGCTATCTGCGCAAGCGTATCGAGGCTCTCGATACGCGGCCTGCGAGCTGGGACGAGAAGGTCGACGAAGTCGTGCGCTCGCTGCTCCCAGGCGGCGAATGCACGGTCGACCGCGTGGCCGAGCATCTGGCCTGCACTCGCCGCACCATCCATCGGCGCCTTGCCGAATGCGGCACCACGTTTTCCGAGATCCTCGACGCACAGCGCGCCGAACTCGTCACCCAGCTGATCGAAGAACCCGGCCGGCCGCTTTCGGCGATTGCCGCGCAGCTCGGCTTTTCCGCGCAAAGCGCGATGGCGCGCTGGTTCCGCCACCACTTCGGCTGCACCATCACCGACTGGCGCAAGGGCGTGCGGCCGGCGACGCATGAAAAAGGCACGGCGCTTGGGAGCGCCATACCTTCGTCGTCGCGTGCCGCCGTGTCGGCTTAGCTAGAGCATGATCCGGAAAAGTGTGAAGCGGTTTTCCCTCGCGACAAACGCAGAACGCGTTTGCGCGGAGATCATGCTCCAACAATATCCGAAAGCGCGATGACCATTCATCCCAATCTCATCGCGCTTTAGTAAATTTCGAACAGGCCGGCGCCGCCCTGGCCGCCGCCGATGCACATGGTTACCACGCCCCACTTCGCCTTGCGGCGGTGACCTTCCTGCAAGAGATGGCCGGTGAGACGCGCGCCGGTCATGCCGAAGGGATGGCCGATCGCGATCGAGCCGCCGTTGACGTTGTACTTGGCAGGATCGATGCCGAGCTTGTCGCGGCAATACAGGCACTGGCTGGCGAAGGCCTCGTTGAGCTCCCAGAGATCGATGTCGTCGATCTTCAGGCCGGTGCGCTTCAAGAGCTTCGGAATGGCGAAGACCGGTCCAATGCCCATCTCGTCGGGCTCGCAGCCGGCGGTTGCCCAGGCAACGAAGCGGCCCAGCGGCTGAAGCCCACGCTTCTCCGCATCCTTGGCTTCCATCAGCACGACGGCCGCAGCTCCGTCGGAGAGCTGGCTGGCATTGCCCGCGGTGACGAACTTGCCGGGGCCCTTGACCGGCTCGAGCTTGGCGAGACCTTCCATCGTGGTCTCCGGGCGATTGCACTCGTCGCGATCGACGACGTAGTCGACGATCGACTCGGCCTTGGTCTGCTTGTCGACCACCTTCATCCTGGTCTTCATTGGGACGATCTCGTCCTTGAACTTGTTCGCCTGCTGAGCGGCCGCCATGCGGCGCTGCGATTCCAGCGAGAACTCGTCCTGATATTCGCGACTGAGCTTGTAGCGCTCGGCGACGATATCGGCGGTGTCGATCATCGCCATGAAGATGTCGGGCGCGACCTTCAGCAGTTCGGGATCGATCGATTCCTTTGGCGAGCCGCCGCCGGGAATCGAGATGCTCTCGACACCGCCGGCGACGATGCAGTCGGCGCCATCGGAGCGAATCGAGTTGGCGGCCATCGCGATGGTCTGGAGCCCCGAGGAGCAGAAGCGGTTCACCGAGACGCCGGCCGTCGTCTTCGGCAGGCCTGCGAGAAGCGCGGACTGGCGGCCGATATTCGGCGCACCATGCGCGCAATTGCCGAGATAGCAATCCTCGACGTAATCCTTCTCGACGCCGGCGCGATCGACCGCGTGATGAATGGCATGGGCGGCGAGAGACATCGGCGGCGTGATGTTGAACCCGCCGCGAGCGGACTTCGCCAGCCCCGTGCGCGCGTAGGAAACGATGACGGCTTCACGCATTGTTTTCTCCCTGTTCGACCAATTGGTTGGGCAATTGGTACACAAAGTTTGGAGGTCGCGGGGAAAATACTGAGGCGAACCGGCCAAACAAAAACGCCGCCCTCGCAAGAGAGCGGCGTTGTTCCGCGGGTCGGAATATCTACGCGCTTGAGATCGTCATTCCGGGGCGATGCGCAGCATCGAACCCGGAATCTCGAGATTCTCAGGTGCGCAATTGCGCACCGGGGTTCGCGCTTTCGCGCGCCCCGGAATGACTTCCAATCAGAACGTCAGCGCCTTCGCCTGCTTCACCTGCGGCAGCGCCTGCACCTTGGCGAGCAGATCGGCCGGCACCGCGCCGTCGACCTCGACGAGCGCGATGGCATCGCCGCCCTGCTCGACACGGCCGAGATGGAAGGTCGCGATGTTGATCTTGGCGTCACCCAGGAGGCTTGCGAACTTGCCGATGAAGCCCGGCTTGTCCTCGTTGGTGACGTAGATCATCGACTTGCCGAACTCGGCGTCGACGCGGATGCCCTTGATATCGACCAGCCGCGGCTTGCCGTCGTGGTAGACGGTGCCCGAGACCGAGCGCTCCTGACGCTCCGTCGCGACCGTCACGGTGATGAGGCTTTCATAGTCGCTCTGCGCGGCGCGGGTCACTTCATCCACCACCATGCCGCGCTCCTTGGCGACGACGGGCGCGGACACCACGTTGACCTCGCCCAGCATCGGACGCAGCAGGCCGGACAGCGCGGCGGAGGTCAGTGCCTTGATCTTCATCTCGGCGACATGGCCCTCATAGGTGATCGTGACCTTCGAGATGCCGGTCTCGGTGAGCTGGCCGGCAAAGGAGCCAAGCTTCTCGGCGAGCGCGATGAAGGGCTTCAGCTTCGGCGCTTCTTCGGCGGTAATCGAGGGGAAGTTGATGGCGTTGGAGATCGCGCCGGACAACAGATAGTCCGACATCTGCTCGGCGACCTGAAGCGCGACGTTCTCCTGCGCCTCGGTTGTGGAGGCGCCGAGATGCGGCGTGCAGATCACGTTGGGATGCCCGAACAGCACGTTCGAGGTCGCGGGCTCCTCGATGAAGACGTCGAAGGCAGCGCCGGCAATGTGCTTGGCGTTCAGCGCATCCACCACCGCCTGCTCGTCGACCAGGCCGCCGCGGGCGCAGTTGATCAGACGAACGCCTTTCTTCATCTTGGCGATCGCGGCCGCGTCGATGATGTTCTTGGTCTTCTCGGTGAGCGGGGTGTGCAAGGTGATGAAGTCGGCGCGCTTGAGCAGGTCATCGAGATCGACCTTCTCGACGCCAATGTCCTTGGCGCGCTCCGGCGACAGGAAGGGATCGAAGGCGACGACCTTCATGCGCAGGCCTAGCGCGCGGTCGCAGACGATCGAACCGATATTGCCGCAGCCGATCACCCCCAGCGCCTTGCCGGTGATCTCGACGCCCATGAAGCGGTTCTTCTCCCACTTGCCGGATTGCGTGGAGGCATCGGCCTGCGGAATTTCGCGTGCCAGCGCCAGCATCAGGGTGATGGCGTGCTCGGCGGTCGTGATGGAATTGCCGAACGGCGTGTTCATCACGATGATGCCCTTGGCCGTGGCTGCCGGGATCTCGACGTTGTCGACGCCGATACCGGCGCGGCCGATCACCTTCAGGTTGGTCGCCTTCTCGATGATCTTGGCGGTCGCCTTCGTCGCAGAACGGATCGCAAGGCCGTCATAATTGCCGATGATCTCGGCCAGCTTGTCCTTGTCCTTGCCCAGGTTGGGCTGGAAGTCGACCTCTACGCCGCGGTCTTTGAAGATCTGCACGGCGGCGGGCGAGAGCGCGTCGGAAATGAGAACTTTGGGTTTGGTCATCTGAACGTTTCCTTCACCCTCCCCTGGATGGGGAGGGTCGGCGCTTCAGCGCCGGGGTGGGGTGAAACTGTCGATGCGAATTTTGGTAGCGCGCCGGGTGGAGAGATCACCCCACCCCGACGCACCTAACGGTGCGTCGACCCTCCCCCTCCAGGGGAGGGTCAAAAAACTACGCCGCCTTCGGCAGCGCGGCCTTGGTCTCGGCAAAGGCCCAGTCGATCCACTGGGTCAGGAGCTCGACGTCCTTTGCTTCTACCGTGGCGCCGCACCAGATGCGCAGACCCACGGGCGCGTCGCGATAATACGCGAAATCGAAGCCGGCGCCTTCCTTCTCGACCAGCGCGACGAGCTTCTTGCAGAACTCGGCCTGCGCGTCGGACGAGAGCGAGGTGATCGCCGGATCGGTGAACCTCAGGCACACCGAAGTGTTGGAGCGGATTGCCGCATCCTTCGCCAGGAAGTCGATCCACGGCGTCTTCGCCTTCCAGTCGGCGAGCACCTTGGTGTTGGCATCGGCGCGGGCGATCAGAGCCTTCAGGCCGCCGATCGACTTCGCCCAGTTCAGCGCGTCGAGATAGTCCTCGACGCAGAGCATCGACGGCGTGTTGATGGTCTCGCCGACGAAAATGCCTTCGTTGATCTTGCCGCCCTTGGTCATGCGGAAAATCTTCGGCAACGGCCAGGCCGGCTTGTAGGTCTCGAGGCGTTCCACCGCGCGGGGCGAGAGGATCAGCATGCCGTGCGCGGCCTCGCCGCCGAGCGCCTTCTGCCAGGAGAAGGTGACGACGTCGAGCTTGGGCCAATCGAGAGCTTGCGCGAATGCGGCCGAGGTGGCGTCGCAGATGGTCAGGCCTTCGCGGGTCGCGCTGATCCAGTCGGCGTTCGGCACGCGCACACCAGAGGTGGTGCCGTTCCAGGTGAAGACGACGTCGCTGTTCTGATCGACCTTGGAAAGATCCGGTATTTCACCGTAAGCTGCATTGAGCTTGGTGACGTCTTTGAGCTTCAATTCCTTGACGATGTCGCTGACCCAGCCTTCGCCAAAGGATTCCCAGGCGAGCGTGGTGACGGGGCGTGCACCGAGCAGCGACCACAGCGCCATCTCGACCGCGCCAGTATCGGAGGCCGGAACAATGCCGATGCGATAATCGGCGGGCACTTCGAGCACCTCGCGCGTCAGATCGATCGCAAGTTTGAGCTTGGTCTTGCCGATCTTCGCGCGATGCGAACGGCCGAGAGCTGCGTCCTTGAGATTTTGGGCGGTCCAGCCGGGGCGCTTGGCACAGGGGCCGGAGGAGAAATGCGGCACGAGGGGCCGCGAAGCGGGCTTCGCTGCAGTCATAATCTACCCTTCCAGATAGTAAGCCTCCCGTTGGGGGGAGGTGTCCCGCGGCGGCTAATACGGGAAACGGGCAGAATCGTCAAGGAAGTTTCGGCGTCTCACGGTGGAGTGATGCCGTTTCCGCCGTCTTCTCAGGAGCTTCCACGGCATTCAGCAAGCCCGTCGCCTCGCTGATCAACTGCGCAGCTCGGCGCCGGCTGGCGACCTTCAAAATGCATTTGTCGTCGGCCTGCACAACGTAATCGTTGCCGACCTTGATCAATGAATAGTTTGTCATTGAAATCCCCGAACCGACCGAGCCCGGTGTCCAGACGCAACCTAGCATCGATCGTTCCCCGACGAACATGAACGAACGCCCGGTAGTTTATCAGCCCTTAACCGGAACGGATGCGCAGGCAGATTTTGCAGATGATGCAACGGTCGCGCGGAAGGTGCGTCAAAAGCGGACAGTCATGCCGACATGGCTCGCGGTGAATCCGAGCCGCTTGTAGAAGCGTTGTGCATCGACGCGGCTCTGATGCGTCAGCAACTCGACCAGATTACAGCCCTTCGCGCGAGCTTCCGCGACGGCCCATTGCACGAGCTGCTCGCCGATGCCGCGGCTGCGGCAGTCGGAGGCGACGCGCACGTCCTCCAGGAGACCACGCGAACCGCCTTGCGAGCTCAGGCCCGGCAGGATGGCGAGTTGCAGGCAGCCGACCACCCTGCCCGTGCCGTCCACCGCGACCACGAGCGTCAGAGCGGGATTTTTGTCGACCGCAACGAAAGCCCTGAAATAGGACTCAGGCAGCGACTCCTCCAGGCGCTCGCGTGCGCGGACGAGACGATCGTCGACGAGCATCGCGACAATCGCGGTCACGTCCTCGCGGCGGGCGCGGCGGATCGAGAGGATGTCGGCAGTCATGACGGGCCCCGAGCTCAGCGCGCCGGCGGAAGATCAAGACGGCTCTCGGTCTCCGCGATCCAGCGGCGGATGGCAACGTGGCGGCCGAGATCAAAACCGCCTTCATGGGCCAGACGGGTATAGGCGAGCAGCGAGACGTCTGCGAGCGAGGTGGTCTCGCCGACGAAGCAGCGGCTGGTGGCGAGATGCTGTTCCATACGGTCAAGCGCCGCGTAGCCGCGCTTGACCTTCTCCGGGTCGAGCTCGGAGACGTCCTTGCCGAGATAGACCATCTGGAAACGGCACACCGCGATATAGGGCTCGTGGCTGTACTGCTCCCAGAACAGCCATTCGTCCATCTTGGCCGCGGCAAAGGCATCGCGCGGAATGAGGTCGCTGTCGCGGGCCAGATAGCGGATGATCGCATTGGACTGCGCCAGCGTGCGGCCGTCGTCGAACGCGACGGTCGGCACCTGGCCGGCGCCGTTCATCCCGAGGAATTGCGGCGTGCGCGTTTCGCCCTTGCGCGTGTCGATCTCGACCCACTGATACGGCAGCTTGAGCCTGTCACAGACCCACTTCACCTTCAGGCAATTGCCGGAGTTCGTATCGCCGTAGATCTTCATCGTCGCTGCTCCCATCGCAGCGACAAAAGCATCAGGGCGGCGCGATCCTGTCAACCGGCGTTGAGCGCAGTGCTCAGAACTTGTAGCCGAGACCGGCGCGAACGGTGTTGATGCTGGTGTCGACCTGGCTGGTGAAGCGGATGTATTCCCACTCGGCCCGCATGAAGAGACCGCCCGTGAGGTTCACGTCGACGCCGAGGCCACCCGTGTAGCCGTAGATCAGGTGGTTGTGCACGGCGTCCGTCGCGCTCAGTGGCGTGAGTGCGGTGAACGGCCCCGTCTGTGCCGAGGCGATCGCGTCGTTGACGGTGACCGAGCGCGTGATGTCGGCGTTGCCGAGCGCGAAGCCGCCGAACATGTAGGGCAGGAAACAACCCCAGGCATAGGCGGCGCGGCCGCGGAACGTCGCCATGTCCTTGATCGAGATCGAGGCGGACGACGTCACCGCGACGTCGTGGAAGTTGCCGTCGGAGAGCGCGCTGCCGCTGACGAGCTCCTTGAACGCACTGGACGAGCCACCGAACGAGCCATGAAGGTAGCTGACCTCAAGACCCAGAACGACATCTTCCCACTGTCCGTTGTATCCGAAGAAGGCGCCGTAGCCGCTGGAGCGACTCGAGGTCTTGCCGAGCCCGAGATTCCAGTTGGCGACGTCCATCTCCTGAATGACGTTGTGATCGAGCAGTGCAGCGAGCATGGTGGAGTTCGAGCCGCTGAAATTCTCGTCCGACGAGCCGTAGCCGCCCTGGCCGCCGACGTAGAAGCCCTGCCAGTTGACGCTCGACCGGCTGAGGCCATCGCTCAGGCTGCCGCGCAGGATCGGGAGATCCGGCATATCGGCTGCCTGCGCGGCGGACACCACGCCCCATATCGCCGCCGCCCACAAAAGCCTACGCATTGCAACGCTCCATCGAACTCGAACTTGTCGCTGATGATCATGGCCCGTTAACCTTAACCAATGGTTGCGTTGCGCGATTTCGGCGCAATCAAGCCATGAATTTTGCGCAAAGCAAAACGGCGCGGGATGATCCCGCGCCGTTAAGACGTCTTAACCGATTGGGGCTGCGATCAACCCTTGGTAACCAGCGGCGGCGGCGCGTAGACCGGCGGGCTGTCGAGATTCCAACGCACGCCGAGCGTTAGGTCGTGCGAGGTGAGGTCCTTGACCGTGAACGCGCTGCGGTTCACCACGGTGACGCCGTCGAAGGAGTTGGTCGGACCGGTGACTGCATCGCCCAGGCTGATGTAACGATACGCCAAGTCGAGCGTCACGTTTGACGTAACCTTGTAGGCAAGGCCGGCATGGAGGGCCCAGGCAAGATTCCATTTTCCGGAGTCGGCTGCATAGACGACGCTGCTGCTCTGAAAGCCGCCGGTCGAGGCCAAGCCATCGTCGCGAAAGCCGCTGAGGCGATTGTACGCGCCGCCAATGCCGGCGCCCACATAAGGCGTCACGCACCACCAAGTACCGAGATCGAAATAGGCGTTGGCCATAACGACCCATTCGGATTTGCTTCCCGAGTAGTTGTCGGCAAAGAACTGGTTATTGGCGATCGCGTAGGAAGAAGTCGCCGTGACGTTCTGCGAACCGTGAAGGTTGGCCTTGCCGCGATATTCACCGGTGAGATCCGCGCGGAACCAGTTGTTGAACTGGTAGCCTACGCCGAGCCTGTACAGGGGCGAACTATCGAAGCCAAACCCCTGGTTCTGCAGCGAGCCGGGGAAATTGGTATTGACAGCATCGATGCTCGCGCTGTGCAGGCTCTTCATGCTCTGATTGGTCATGCCGATATCGCCGCGCAGATACCAGCCTCCGAAATCGGCGGGCGGAGCCGGCGGCGCGTACATGGGCGGCGCGGCGATCGGCATGTCGGCGGCGAACGCCATCGACGAGATCAAAGTTGCCGCACCCGCGGCAAGGAGAGACTTAACGCTACGCATTGCTTCGTCCTTTTGGCCGGTGAGGCAAAATACGGAAGCCCCACGTTCTGAAAACTCACGGGCGGACGATGGCACTAAATGCTTAAGCGCCGCTTAACCCTAATTTTTAAGGTTGATTTTTCCCCACCGCACACGCGCACGCAGCGAGAGCGTTGCAAAAGCGCGCCGCCTGCACGGTTCAATTGCTAACGATGTATGAAGGTGCGGCGCAGCCAAACAGAATGCGTTAACGCGCGTGCTGCGGCAGTTTTGGCAGGAACACCGCCAGCAGACCGATCGCCGGCAGATAGGCGCAGATCTGATAGACGAACTCGATCGAGGTGTGGTCGGCAAGCTTGCCGAGCACGGCCGCGCCGAGGCCACCGATGCCGAAGGCCACGCCAAAGAACACGCCCGAGATCATCCCGAAACGATGCGGCACCAGCTCCTGCGCGAACACGATGATCGAGGACGTCGTCGAGGAGATGATCAGCCCGATGAACACCGTGAGTACAGCACTCGCGTGGAGTCCGGCATAGGGCAGCGCCAGGGTGAACGGCAGCGCGCCGACGATCGAGATCCAGATCACGATCTTGCGGCCGAAGCGATCTCCGAGCGGACCGCCGAGGAACGCGCCGACCGCATTCGCTGCGAGGAAGATGAAGAGATAGATTTGCGCTGCCTGCGTCGACACGCCGAAGCGGTCGATCAAATAAAAGATGTAATAGCTCGACAGGCTCGAGACATAGAGCTGCTTGGAGAACAGCAGCGCCACCAGCACCAGAAGCGCGACCGCGACGCGCCGCGAGCTCGGTCCGTCGGGATGAGCATGGATCGGCTGCTCCTTCTTCGTCGTGATCTGCGGCGCGTACCAGCGGCCGATGCGCCAGAGGATGACAATCGCGAGAAACGCGATCGAGGAGAACCAGGCGATGCTGCCCTGCCCGAACGGCACCACGATCAGCGCCGCCAGCACCGGGCCCATCGACGTGCCGAAACTGCCGCCGAGCTGGAACACCGACTGCGCAAAGCCGTAGCGGCCGCCAGAGGCAAGCCGCGCGATGCGTGCCGATTCCGGGTGAAACACCGCCGAGCCGAGCCCAACCAGCGCGGCGGCACCCAGGATGATCAGATACTGATGCGCGGCGCTGAGCAGCAGCAGGCCGAAGAAGGTCGAGGCCATACCGATCGACAGCGAGTAAGGCTGCGCCTTCTTATCCGTGTAGTGCCCGACCACCGGCTGGAGCAGCGAGGCCGTGAACTGGAAGGCCAGCGTGATCATGCCGATCTGCGCGAAATCCAGCGCGTAGGTATCCTTCAGGATCGGATAGACCGACGCGATCAACGACTGCATGGTGTCGTTGAGGAAGTGCGAGAAGCTGATGCCGGCGAGCACGATATAGGCCGGCCCTGCGCCCAGCTTGCGCGACACGGCCGCCATGTCGGCCACGACGACGGGCTCGGTCAGCGTTTCCTCGGGTACGACGACAGGCTTGTTCAAGGGATTGATTCCAGGCAGGCGCGACGAACAGCCGCACTTGCTAGTTACGATGCAAGCAGCGGCCGGACCAGCGCTAATCGCCCATGGCTGGGATGCGCGTCGCGCCCCGTCCAACTTTCCCCAAGTTCGTAGCCCGGATGTAGCGAAGCGAAATCCGGGAGCCCAATTGGCACGGTCCCCGGATTTCGCTGCGCTCCATCCAAGCTACGATGCTTCACGTAACGATGTGCCTCAAGCTGCAGCCTGTCCGAGCGCGGACACGATTGTATCGACGACCTCCTCGACCAGGATGCGGTCCTCGCCCTCGCCCATCACGCGGATCACGGGCTCGGTGCCGGAGGAGCGGATCAGGAGCCGGCCGTGGCCGTTGAGCCGCTTCTCACCGTCGGAGATCGCCAACTTCACGTCGCTGTCGTCGAGCGGCTTGCCGCTCTTGTAGCGAACGTTCTTCAGGATCTGCGGCAGCGGATCGAAGCGATGACAGACTTCGGAGACCGGACGGCGCAGCTTCTGCACCACCGCCAGCACCTGCAATGCGGCAACGAAGCCGTCGCCGGTGGTGGCGTAGTCGGACAGGATGATGTGGCCGGACTGCTCGCCGCCGAGATTGTAGCCGCCGCTCAGCATCTGCTCGAGCACGTAGCGGTCGCCGACAGGCGTGCGCACCAGATCGAGCCCCTGCCCTTTCAGGAAACGCTCGAGCCCGAGATTGGACATCACGGTCGCGACGATGCCGGGCCGCGACAGCCGTCCGTCTTCCTTCCAGCTCTGAGCGATCACCGCGAGCAGCTGGTCACCATCGACGATGTGGCCGCGCTCGTCGACCAGGATGACGCGATCGGCATCACCGTCGAGCGCGATGCCGATGTCGGCGCGCATCTCGCGCACCTTCTTCGACAGCGCCTCCGGCGAGGTCGAGCCGCATTCCTTGTTGATGTTGAAGCCGTCGGGCTCGACGCCGATCGGCACGACGTCGGCGCCCAACTCCCACAGCGCTTCCGGCACCACCTTGTAGGCGGCGCCATTGGCGCAATCGACCACGACGCGCAGCCCGTCGAGCGACAGATCGCGCGGCAGGGTGCGCTTGGCGAATTCGATGTAGCGGTCATGCACGCCGTCGATGCGGCGGGCTCGGCCCAAGCTCGCACTTTGTGCGAGCTTCTTATCGAGGGACTCGTCGAGCAACTGCTCGATCTGCCTCTCGACGTCGTCGGACAACTTGAAGCCCTGCGGGCCGAACAGCTTGATGCCATTGTCCTCGAACAGATTGTGCGAGGCCGAGATCATGACACCGAGATCGGCGCGCATCGACTTGGTCAGCATTGCGACCGCCGGCGTCGGCATCGGGCCGACCAGCAGCACGTCCATGCCGACGGACGTGAAGCCCGCGACCATCGCATATTCGATCATGTAGCCGGACAGGCGCGTGTCCTTGCCGATCACGACCCGATGGCGATGCTCACCGCGCTGAAACGCAAGGCCGGCGGCCTGGCCAACCTTGAGCGCGAGCTCCGGCGTGATCAGTCCGTTGGCACGGCCTCGAATCCCGTCGGTCCCGAAATATTTGCGGCTCATAAGACTCCCCCACGCGGCAACCGGGAATCCCCAATACAACCACCGGATGCCATCGAAGGCACCGCATCCCTGATTGCGCCGGCGTCTTATAATGCCATTGCAGCTAAGTTGGCTTCAAGAAATATGATGAATCATTACGGAACCCGGCACACCAAACGGTCCGGTAACCCTTTGTTAATATTGAAACTCTCGCCAAACGTCCGCGACCCAATGGAACCCTTGCGGCGACTATTCAGAGCGCTTGACATGCCGATCGCCGCGAGTCGGCGCAGGCTGAGTGACGTTGACGGGATCGGAGGCCGGAAAGGTCTCCTCCAGCCCTTCTTCGAGCGCCTGGTCGAGGCGATGCTTCTCGTCGGCATCCGTGGATTTCGGCGCGGGTTGCGGTCTGGTCATGGCGCCCTCCTCGCAAACGATTTGGCTGTGCACCCATCCATGCTAGATGACCCCTAAACCCGTTGACGCAAGGACGGGCCGGGGAACGTCATGAAGCATATCACCTGCATCGAAGATTTACGTGCGCTGCACAAGCAGCGCGTGCCGAAAGCGTTCTTCGACTATTGCGACCGCGGCTCCTATGCCGAGGAAACGCTGCGCGCCAATCGCGACGATCTCCAGCAGATCAAGTTTCGTCAGCGCATCCTGGTCGACGTCTCCAAGCGCGACACCTCGACCACGATCCTCGGCGAGCCATCGACCATGCCGCTGGTTCTCGCGCCGGTCGGGCTGCTCGGCATGCAGCATGGCGACGGCGAGATCCACGCCTGCCGCGCGGCGCAAGCCGCAGGCATCCCGTTCACGCAGTCGACGATGTCGATCTGCTCGATCGAGGACATCGCAGCCAATGTCGAGAAGCCGTTCTGGTTCCAGCTCTACGTGATGAAGGACCGCGGTTTCATCAAGGACCTGATCCAGCGCGCGATTGCCGCCAAGTGCAGCGCGCTGGTGCTCACGGTCGATCTCCAGGTGATCGGGCAGCGCCATGCCGACGTCAAGAACGGCATGACGGTACCGCCCGAGTGGTCGCTATCGAAACTCATCGATTTCGCGACCAAGCCGAGCTGGGTTTCCGGCGTGCTGCGCGGCAAGCGCCGCACCTTCGGCAACATCGCCGGCCACGTGAAGAACACCGAGGATCTCAATCGCCTGGCAGAATGGACCGCCTCGCAGTTTGATACGTCGCTGAACTGGAAGGACGTTGAGTGGGTCCGCAGCATCTGGCCGGGCAAGCTCATCATCAAGGGCATCCTCGACGTCGAGGATGCCGAGGAGGCCGCAAAAACCGGCGCGCAAGCCCTCGTCGTCTCCAACCATGGCGGCCGGCAGCTCGACGGCGCGCCGTCCTCGATCGAGGTACTGCCCGAGATCGCGGATGCGGTCGGCGACAAGATGGAGATCATGTTCGACGGCGGCATCCGCTCCGGCCAGGACGTGATGCGTGCGCTCGCGCTCGGCGCAAAATCCTGCATGATCGGCCGCGCTTATGCGTATGGGCTGGGCGCCGGCGGCCAGGCCGGCGTCGCCAAGGCGATCGACATCATCCAGAAGGAGCTGCTGACGACCATGGGTCTGTGCGGCGTCAACAGGGTGGACGAGATCGACGATCACATCATCGCGGTCTAGAGCGCGACGAAATCAGGCTTTGATGAAGGTGCGCTCCCTCCCCCGCCTGCGGGGGAGGGCTGGGGAGAGGGTGTCTCCTCAGTGAACAATCCCCAAGCGGAGAGAGCCTCACCCGGCGCTACGCCATGGCCGAGGCCTAGCCTCGGCGTTCCTTAGGGAGGACGGCCGCCGAAGGCGGCCTATGCCTCTCCCGCAGGCGGGAGAGGTTGAGCAGGCCCGTACCAATCGATTCAACCAAACCTATCGCGCTCTGGGATCGCGCGCGACGTACCGCGACTTACCACCAGCCTTGTTGCGGCTGCCAGTACTGGTTGCCGCCGCGCCGGCGCGGATTGACGGGTTGCGGGTTCGGGTCACGCGGCTGGAAGAAGAAACCGAAGCCGTTGTTGTCCCAACCGTCGTCGCTCGCAACGGCCATGGGGGCCGTCGGCTTGCGCGTAATAAACCCGCCTTGGGGCTGGTTGTTCAGCACCGCGACGAACTCGGTGCGATAGTTGGTCTCGCTGCTCAGCGGCTCGTCCGAGATGATGATCGAGGATCGCGGCATCGCGGTTGGCGCGATGCGGTCGAGCACATCCTGCGGGATGGTGATGCGGTCGAGCGCGTCCTTGGCGTCATCGCCGCTGTCGATCGTGACCACGCTCCAGCGCAGGCCTGAGTCGCTCTTCGCCATCGCCGTGAAAATATGGGTGCCGAACGGCCTGTCGGGATTGCGGATCGTGACGGGAACCTCGATGCTCGTATCGAACACCTCGCCGCCGCCGTCCGGCGCAGGCTTATGCGTATTGCGCCGCACGTAAAGCTTCTGTGTCGCGCGGCTGACGTAGACCGAGACCGGCTCGAGCGCGAGCCTCGCCTCGGTTGCCGCCTTGACGGCGTCGGCCTTTTTGGTCGCTGCGGCCTTGGCGGCGTCTTTGGCGGCGGCGGCGGCATCGCGCTTGGGCTGCGCGCTGGCCTTTGCGGCGTCGAGTTGGGTCGCCGCGTCGGCGGCCTTGGTGGCGGCTTTTTGCTTCAGCTCCTCGGCCCGGGCCTTGACCTGATCGGTCTTTGCGGCGGCGAGCATCTTGTCCGCGTAAGCGAGCTCGGCATCAGCGCTTTTCTTCTGCTGTTCCAGCTTGCGCAGCGCCGCGGGGAGCGCTGCGGCCTCGCGCGCCGTCGTCGCGGCGGCTTGCTTCGTCTCATCGGCTGCGCGGGTAGCCTCTTCTGCCTCGCGAGAAAGCGCATCGGCCCGCCCCGGGGCCGCAGCAATGGCCTCCTTCTTGGGCACGAACAGCGCCGGATGAGAGAAGTCGACCGGTGCGGCGTCGTTCGGCGAGATGATCACCCGCATCCCGATGTTCGTCTTGTCGAACAGATTCTCCGCAAAGCCGTAGGGCATCCGCACGCAGCCGTGCGAGGCCGCATAGCCGGGCAGCGGACCGCCATGCAGCGCGATGCCGTTCCAGGTGATGCGCTGCATGTTCGGCATCCAGGCATCGTCGTACATGGTCGAGTGGTGGTCCTTGTCCTTCTCGATGACGGCGAAGACGCCGGCCGGCGTCTCGCGTCCTGTGGTGCCGGTCGACACCGGCGCGCGCAGGATCCAGCCGTCGGCGTCGTAGAAGGTGACCTGCTGGCTCTTGATCGACACGATCGCCATGATCGGCTCGCCCGCCGCGCGCGGGGCGACCGCTTCGGCTACGGGGCGCACCTGCTTCGCGGCCGCGTCGGTGGTCAGCGCCACCAGCACGGCCATCGCCGCGATCGTTACAAGGCCGGCAGGCCGCCAACGCCGCATCGCCAGAGTGGATTGCGCCGTCGTCGATCGATTTGCCATGCCGTACCTCGGTTGAAATAGTCGTCTGCGCTCAGCGTCGACTTAAGGCCAGATTGTGATCTTTGGATTAAATAACTGTCGCCATCGCAATTGGCTCCCGAGGATTATCGGCGGGTTCGATGGCAAATTTCTGATATACGACGGCCCGCGCGGGAGGAAGGGCAGCTTTCGGGCAAAAAATGGGCCGGGAGCCCAACAGCGCGCAAGGCTGCTGGCTCGCCCGCAGCCTGGGTTGACCGGGCGTGGATCGGTCCAATGCTTTGACGGCTCCTTGAGGCCCAAACCGGGACGACGAGCCGTGCCGCCCGGAAACGACGCCCGCAGTCACATCGGGGGCGTCACTCCGTCGCGGCCGACATTGACACGGTTGGCTTCGAGCGAACCGTCCTCCTTCTTGGCCGCGCCGAAGATGATAAGCTTCGCGCCCGGCTTCACCTCGGATTTGTCGCTGGCGACGAAGGTGACGATCGGCGTGTCCGGCGGCACCACGATCTTCTTCTCGCCGTCCTTGTATTTGAGCAGGATGTTCTGGCCATCGGTGCCCTTGACCGTCTCGGCCACGGTCGCATTCGTCATGGTCGAGTTGGCGCGCGCATCCCAGGGTCTAAAACCTTCGGCCGCGCCACGCTGGTTCTCCGGGAATATGTGCACGGCAATCGCCCGCTGCGACCCGTCGGGCTCAGGCATGCCCGTGACGCCGATATAGGAGCCCTCCTTGATCTCCGATAGCGCAGTCCTGACGACGGCGAACACCGCCACGTTGTCGGTCATGCGGACCTTCACGTCGCTGCCTTCGCGAGTCTTGATGCCAAGCATGTTGCCATCGACGGTCTCGATGCTCCCGCGGATACGGACCGTCGGTGCCTGCTGCGCCGACGCGATCGAAGACAGAAACGCAGACGACGCAATGGCAATGGTAGCAAGCGAGGCCACGAGCGTGTGTGGCCTCCGGGCGTTCAGTTCCTGCATGGCGTCCCTCCAGGGTGGTTGCGCCGGTCAATCATCGCAACCCCGGACTCGGATGCCTATTCCGCTGTCCTGCGCTTTGTTGCGATCACGAAAATCGACCGGCGCACCGCGAGCGCCTCACATCGGCGGCGTCAGGCCGTCGCGGCCGACGCTGACGCGGCTGGTCTCGAACGATCCGTCCGCCAGCTGCTTGACGAAAGCGATAATCTTGGCGCCCTCTTTCAGGTCCGATTTATCGCCGGGCACGTAGGTGACGACCGGCGTCTCCGAAGAAACGAACACCTTCTTCTCGCCGTCCTTGTATTTGACGAGCAGAGTGTGACCGTCATTGCCGACCACGCTCTCGGCCACCGTCGCATTGGTCATGCTTGAATTCGGCCGCAGATCGTACGGACGCGAACCTTCGCCGGTGCCGCGCATGCTTTCCGGAAAGACATGGACCTCGACGGCGTTCTGGCCGCCGTCCGGTCCCGGCACCGTGGTCGCTCCGATGAAGGAGCCGACCTTGATATCGGAAAGGGCGATCCTGGTGATCCCCGCGACGCGCAGGTCGGGGGCGACATGCAGCCTGACATCCTCGCCGCTGCGTGACTTCACCGACAGCAGATCGCCATCGACTTTTTCGATCGTTCCGCGGACCCGTGTCGGCACAGGCGCCTGCTGCGCGACGGCGTAGAGCGTGGACAGGCCCACCATCGCGACAGCGACGAGCGGACGCGTGAAAGTTGCACGTTGAACAGGCATGAAAAGTCTCCGATTGTCCCACCAGGACAGGACCCCGGAGGCCGCGTCCTATTCTCTCAAGTTTTTGTGAGATCGGCCTCGACCAGCGCGCGCAGCTCTGCCGTCACCTGCGGCCGCCTGCCGAACCACAGCTCGAACCCGCGCACGGCCTGGTGCAGGAGCATGCCGAGCCCGTCGGCGGTCTTGAGCGCGCGTGCCTGCGCGGCCGCGAGCAGTGGCGTGATCAGCGGAACATAGACGAGGTCGGCAACGACCGCCTGCTGCGGCAGGAGCGTGATGTCGAGTTCGAGCGCCGGCTGACCACGCATGCCGAGCGACGTCGTGTTGACGAGCAGTCCTGCGCGCGGCAGCACGTCACCGATCGCGTCCCAGGCCAGGGGTTGCACGCGCGCGCCGAACGCAGTCGCAAGCGTCTCGGCCCGCGCAATGCTGCGGTTAGCGAGACGGACGCGACTGACGCCGCGTTCGAGCAGGCCGAACACGACCGCGCGGGACGAGCCGCCGGCACCCAGCACCAGCGCCTCCTCGGCCGCATCCCAACCCGGTGCGCTGGCGTCGAGATTGTTGATGAAGCCTTCGACGTCGGTGTTGGTCGAATGCAGTTCACTACCCGCAAGCCACAGCGTGTTGGCGGCACCGACCGCCTTGGCGCGCGCATCCGGCGTCGAGAGCGCGAGCACGTCCTCCTTGTGCGGGATCGTGACGTTGCCGCCGACGAAACCGTGCAACGACAGCCGCAGCACGAAGTCGCGCAGATCCTCCGGCGGCACCGCCTCGATCACATAGCCGCCTTCGATACCGAGCGTGCGAAGCCAGTAGCGATGGATCAACGGTGAGCGCGAATGCGCCGCTGGCCATCCGATCAGGCAGGCTACGGGCGTCTTGGACACGGTTTTTCCTCGAAGGCGCAGGTTCGCAACAGTCCCTCCCGGGAGTTTGTCGGCGATCCATTTCGCGTCCGGCCCGCGCTGTCAAGCACGCGAGCGTCGCAGCGCCGTGCAAATCTCGCCCCCGGGAGGCAGGAGGGCGATGCCGCCGACATAGCCAGCGAACGCGCTCAGCACGGCGGCAAGCACGATTTTGCAACGGGAATCGAGCCTGGCTTCACGCACTATCCTCGCGTGCACGGAGGATGGTCACGAAGCTCAATGAATTGAAACGTGAAGCGTCGACGGCCGGCCTAGCGGCCGGCCGTCCAACGAGATGCCACCATCACGCCGCGTCGCGATGCGCGGCGATGATCTGATCGGCGGCGCGCCCCGTCACCTCGGCCATGTGGTCGAACTGGCGGGTGAAGCTGCCGGAGCCTGCGGTTGCGGAGCGCAGCTCGACGATGAGCTCCCCGATCTCGGCCTCCGGCATCATGGCGCGCACGCAGTCCCAGCCGCTCCAGCCGTCGCGGGTGTCGAAGCCGAGGATCTGGCCGCGCCGCGCCGACAGGATCGCGTTGATCTTGGCGGTGGCGTCCGTCGGGCAGACGATCTCGACGACATGGATGGGCTCAAGCAGCACCGGCTGGCATTGCGGCAGGCCTTCGTTGAGCCCGACCCGCGCCGCCGTGCGAAACGCGAGATCGGAGGAGTCGACGCTGTGATAAGAGCCGTCGGTCAGCGTCACCGCGACGTCAGTGACGGGGAAGCCTAGCGGGCCGCGCGTCAAGCCGTCGACGACGCCTTCCTCCACCGCCGGGATGTAGTTGCGAGGCACCGCACCGCCAACCACCTTCTCGGCGAATTTGAACCCTTCTCCACGCGCGAGCGGCTTGATGTCGAGCACGACGTCGCCGAACTGGCCGTGGCCGCCGGACTGCTTCTTGTGCCGGCCGCGCTGGACGATCGGCTTGCGGATGGTCTCCTGGTACCCGATCGCCGGCGGGTGAGACTTGACGTTGACGCCGAAGCGGTCACGCAGCCGCTCGCTGGCGACGCGCAAGTGCATCTCGCCCTGCCCCCACAGCACGGTGTCATGGGTTTGGGCGTTCATCACGATGACGAGCGAGGGATCTTCCTCGTGCAGCCGGGCGAGCGCCTGGCCGAGCTTGACGTCATCCTTGCGATCGGTGGCCGCGACCGAGATCGCAAGCACCGGCGGCGTCGGCTCGACCGCGATCAGCTGAGCCGGCTGGGTCTTGCCGGTCGAGATCGTGTCGCCTGTCTTGATCGGATCGAGCTTGCCGAGCGCGACCGTGTCGCCGACCTCCGCCGACGGGCGCTTGGTATCATAGGCACCGTTCACGGCGAGAATGCCGGAGATGCGCCCTGCGCCACCCGAGGCGGATTGCAGCGTTGCGCCGTCGTCGAGATGGCCGGCAAGCAAGCGCGTCAGCGACAGCTTTCCGCCATGCTGCGAATGCAGCGTCTTGAAGACATAGCCCAGCGCATCCTTGGTATCGGGCGTGCCAAGCCGCTTGGCGGTCTCTGCAATGCCGGGCGCCTCATGGCGCAGCGCTTTCATCAGGCGCAGCACGCCGTTCTCACGTGCCGCCGCTCCCAGCAGCACCGGGCAGATCAAGCCTTCGCGGAGTTCGCGCGAGAGATCGTCGAACACGGCATCGCGCGGCGGCTGGATGTCTTCGAGCAATTGCTCCATCAGCGCGTCGTCGTGATCGGCGAGCTTCTCCAGCATCGAGAAGCGGGCCTCCTTCTCGCGGTCGAGATTGCCGCCTTCGAGCGCGACGACTTCGGAGGCCTTGTGCTCGCGATAGACGAAGGCGCGCTCGAGCGCGAGATCGACGAAGCCCTCGATCAGCTCGCCGCTCCAGATTGGAATCTGACGCAGCACCAGCGGCACGCGGGAGGCCGGTTGCAACGTCTCGAGCGTCTCGCGAATGCGCTTGTTGGCGCGATCGATCTTGTTGAGGAACAGGAAGCGCGGGATCTTCATCTCCTCCAGCTCACGCAGGATGATCTGAAGCTGCGGCAGCTTCTTCTCGTCGGCCTCGCAGACCACGACTGCAGCGTCGACCGCGGGAAGCGCCGCGCGCATGTCGTGAGCGAACTCAACGGAACCCGGACAATCGAGGAAGGTGTAGCTGTCGCCCATGAAACTCGTGGTGGCAGCCGTCAGGCCAACGGTCATCTTGTGATGGCGGGCCTCTGCCGTGGCGTCGCCCACCGAAGTCCCGGCGTCGACGCTGCCGGCACGCGGGATTGCGCCCGTTCGTGCCAAAATCGCTTCGAGAAGAGTGGTTTTACCGCTTTGGAAAGGGCCCACCAGCGCAATGCACCGTGGACCTCGGGGACTTCTGACGTCTTGTCCCATTCGCCGCCTCCTTCATGTGGAGCTCGGCCCGTGATTGGGTCGGCAAAGGTCGATGCTCTGCCCGTCCCTTCGTTTTGGCAAGCGCGAAACGTCGCTGCGGTGCGTCGTCGCCGAAAGCGTGCTTGACGTTATCGACCCGGCCGGAGTTCCAGGCTTTCGAGGCCCGCGGCAACGTTGAGTCCGACCTGGCCCTGCACGCTGAGCGGCTGGAGCGCGATCGAATTGTTGGAGCCGCCGACCAGCACGTTGCCGCCCAAGCCGACGCCGACCGACGCGCTGCCTTGCGCGCCGGCATAGTTGCCCGAGAGGTCGCCAGGCCCGAGGCGGTCGACTGGCGCAAACACGCCCCACGCCAGCGCCGTCTCCTGGGTGATGCCGAGGTCGAGACCAACTTTGCGGATGGTCGCGACGTAACGGTCCTCCGGCAAGCCTTCGGCACGCAGCACGCAGCCGAGATTGGTCACCGATCCAACCACGAAGCCGATGCTGGCGCCGCCGCGGCATTCGAGCACCCCGACCTGCACCATCCGCTGCTGCGCGCTCGCATTTGCGACGGACGCAACGATGCCAGCCGCGGCAAGCCCGGCGAGGAGGAGTGAACGGCGCATGGAAAGTCTCCGGCTATGATGTGATGCGAGCAGAGAGAGAGAGCGCCGCACCCGCGGCGCGCGAAGCGTCTATGCCATAATAATCTTGGTGGTTCCAGATCACCTGCGGTTCAAAAAAAGGCCCGCCTGGAAGCGGGCCTTTTTGTTTCATTGATCCGACGGCCTAGCGCAGGTTGCCGCAGAAGCGCTGGATGCGTTTGCAGGCGTCTTCGAGATCGGAGGTCTTGGTCGCGTATGAGATGCGGAAGGCCGGACCGAGGCCGAAGGCCGAGCCCTGCACGACCGCGACGCCTTCGCTTTCGAGGAGCTCAGTGACGAACGCCTCGTCGTTTCCAATCACCTTGCCCGATGGCGCGGTCTTTCCGATCGTGCCGGCGCAGGACGGATAGACATAGAACGCACCCTCGGGGCGCGGGCACTCGATGCCATTCGCCTGGTTGAGCATGGAGACGACGAGGTCGCGGCGCTCCTTGAACACCTTGTTGTTCGCGGGGATGAAATCCTGCGGACCGTTCAGCGCTTCCACCGAGGCCCACTGCGCGATCGAGCAGGGGTTCGAGGTCGATTGCGACTGGATGGTCGACATCGCCTTGATGAGCTGCGCAGGACCGCCGGCATAGCCGATGCGCCAGCCGGTCATGCAGTAGGCTTTCGAGACGCCGTTCACGGTGAGCGTGCGGTCGTAGAGCTTCGGCTCGACCTGCGCGACGGTGGTGAACTGGAAGTCGTCATAGACGAGGTGCTCGTACATATCGTCCGTCATCACGAAGACATGCGGATGCCTCACCAGGACGTCGGTGAGCGCCTTCAGCTCGGCCTTGGTGTAGGCCGCGCCGGTCGGGTTCGACGGCGAGCAGAGGATGACCCATTTGGTCTTCGGCGTGATGGCACGCTCGAGCGCTTCGGCCTGGAGCTTGAAGCCGGTCGCGGCGGTGCAGACCACCGGAACGGGCTCGCCGCCGGCGAGCGCGACCATCTCAGGATAGCTGACCCAATAGGGCGCCGGGATGATCACCTCGTCGCCCGGATTGATGGTCGCCATCAGCGCGTTGTAGAGCACCTGCTTGCCGCCGGTGCCGACGATCACCTGGTTCGGCTTGTAGCTGAGGCCGTTCTCGCGCTGAAACTTCGCGATGATCGCTTCCTTCAACTCGGGGATGCCGTCGACCGCAGTGTACTTGGTCTTGCCGGCTTCGATGGCATGGATCGCGGCCAGCTTGATGTTGGCGGGCGTATCGAAGTCGGGCTCGCCGGCGCCGAGGCCGATGACGTTGCGGCCTGCCGCTTTCAGCGCGCGTGCTTTATCCGTGACCGCGATGGTCGCGGACGGCTTCACACGGTCGAGCGCAGCGGCAAGGAAGGACATCATCATCTCCTGGCGAGCGTCGTGAGCCCTTGAGCATCACGACTCTGATTGTGGGAATGATGCACCCTAGGACGGGTGGCGCTGCACCGCAAGAAACTTCGGCCTGTTGGGGCAAAAGTTTACGGCTCCGCGCCAACGAGGCCACGGATTTGCGCAATATTCCTAAACTTTGCTGCCGGAATGGTTCATATCCGGCAAGCATTGTCCTCCGAGCAATTTCGCTCCTTGCGGAAGGTGCAAGCCGCGGACCTGCCGTGGCCGTGCAACCTGACGATGCGAAGTGATCGCGCAGATGATACCGCAACCATTCGCCGGCGCGAGATGAGCGCAAGCTGACGCAAGCGTGATGCGAATTGTTCGGTCGTGTTGAAATGATTTTTTGCGGCGTTGCAGTGCAGTAGCGATTTCAAGTTTTTCTAGCGCGCGGCCCTTGCGGCGGATTCGCAACGGCATCATTGTTTAGCCGCGTTGCAGGGCAACAAGCGGCGCCTTCCCATCACCGGATCAGAACCTCTGGAATGTACAAGCTCTATTCGATGCAACGCTCCGGCAACAGCTACAAGGTCCGCCTTGCGCTGGCGCTGTTGAACCTGCCCTACCAGGCA
Source organism: Bradyrhizobium sp. UFLA05-125 (assembly GCF_059803515.1). NCBI lineage: Bacteria > Pseudomonadati > Pseudomonadota > Alphaproteobacteria > Hyphomicrobiales > Nitrobacteraceae > Bradyrhizobium > Bradyrhizobium sp. UFLA05-125. The sequence goes on from NZ_JBANBJ010000008.1 coordinate 134,445, forward strand.
ATCGAGATCGACATTCTGCGCGGCGAGAGCCGCACGCCGGATTTTCTTGCGAAGAATCCTTCCGGCCAGGTGCCGTTGCTCGAGGTCGGCGACGACCGCTACCTCGCCGAGTCCAACGCCATCCTCTGGTACGTGGCCGGCGGTACACCGCTCGCGCCCGAGCAACGCATCGACCGCGCCGAGGCGTTGCAATGGATGTTCTTCGAACAGCACGCGCTCGAGCCCAATATCGGTGCCGCCTATTTCTGGTTATCGCTGGTCAAGGGCGGCCGCGACCTTCAGACTCACGCGCTGGAGGACTGGATGGAGCGTGGCTATGGCGCGCTCCAGGTGATGGAAAACCACCTCAAGACCGCCGAATATTTTGCCGCCCGACAGCTCACCGTCGCTGACATCGCGCTCTACGGCTACACCCATCTTGCCGACCGCTGCGACTTCGACCTCTCGACCTTCCCGGCGGTCCAGGCCTGGCTGAAGCGGGTCGAGCAGGCCCCCGGCTTCGTGTCGATGGACTGGCGGCCGGCCGATATCGACGATCCCGCAAGCATCGCCGCGAGCGCCTGAGCGGGGCGAGAATACCGGGCACAACGTTAACCTTTGCCGCGATTTCGCCATGTTCGGCGCAGCCGCCGCCCCAATATTGCCGGTTGAAATTGTGACAGTGGTTTGCGTTGCGAGTGATTCGCTCGCGCGTTGAAGGATTTAGACCATGAATCGGGCGTCCGGCATGGTCGGCTTTCAGGGCCGATCCGCCCCCGTTGTCTCTTCCCGGTTGACAGGTGCCGTTGCGGCATCGCTCGCGATCGCAGCGCTGTCGCTGTGCCTGATCGTCACCCTGACGGTACTGACGACCCGGGCCACGATGGCGATGGGGCTTGCGGGCTGACCCTCGTTCCATCCCGGACCACCACTCGGCACTTTCGGTGCCGGCCTGCGCAGACCGGCATTGCGACAGGACATCGATGAAGTCACCGGTGATCATCGTTGCAGTGACGCTGACCGCGGCGATCCTGGTCGCGGCATCGCTGTTGATTTTCGCCGGCGCACGCAAGAATACGGGCACTTCGACGCTGAACGTTCCGGCCGTGCGCAGCCGTGTGACGGTGTAAGCGCACGCTGGCAGGCGCGCTCGCTCAAACGCGCTGCGATTTGGCGTAAAATCAGCGGAAAGCTCTGCACGCCGCCGCAGCCACGCCTTAAGCATCTGGCGCGAAATCGCACCGCAACGGTGCAACGATCGGCCACTCTCCTCGCGTTAGCTCGTCAGGGAGCAAGATAGGGCCATGCGCCTCGGATGGCGTACGCTATGCGGTCCGGCGCTGACGGCAGCGACCGCGCTGCTGGCGCTTCTGCTCGATCGCTATCTTCCCGTCCCCTCGCCCGCACCACTGTTCGTCTGCATCGTCGCCTTTGCCGGCTCGCTGTCCGGCTTCGCCTCGGCCATGGCCAGTGCAAGTGTTGCGGTGATCGGCACGGCACTGTTCTTTCTCAACCACAAGGCCGTTCCCGGCTACGCCACGACCGACCTCGTACGGCTCGGCCTGCTCGCGATCACGGCAGCCGCCACCGCGGGGATTACCGGGCTGATGCGCGAGCGCCTGCTCGACGCTTTTGCGCTGGAGCGCCGGCATTACGCCACGGCGGAGCGCCTGTCGGCGGCGCTCGACCAGGTCGACATCGGCATTGTTTTGCTCGATGCAGAAACACGCGCCGAGTTCATCAACCGGGCGTTCCGCGATTATTTCTCACTGCCCGACGAGAGGGCCGAGAGCCGGCCGCCCTTCATCGCGCTGATGTATCACGGACGCGACACCGGCGCCTTCGAGCTGCCCGAGGATGAATTGAGCGCCTTCATTGCCGAGCGGATGGAGATGGTGAGGATGGGCGACGCCACACCGATCAATATCAAGCTCAGCAATGGCGAGGTGCTGCGCTTCGTCTGCACTGCGCTTCCCGATGGCGGACGCATGCTGAGCTACACGCCTGTGACCGACCTCGTCCGTCACAGCGACACGCCATCGCGCGCCGATTACTATCGCTCGCTGCGCGATCCCACCGGCCGCAAGCTGATCCGCTCTTTGCGCGTCGCCGAGTAGCGCAAGAGCAGGTTGATCAGCGCGGCAATCATACCGTATGAATGACGGCCCGCTTGGCCAGTCCCTCGCGTCCCCTTCGACCGCGGAATTTCGACATGTCCCTCAGCATGCGCGCCGTCACCCGGCAGGATTACGATCAATGGTTGCCGCTGTGGGACGGCTACAACGCGTTCTACGGCCGCTCGGGGCCGACCGCGCTCGCGCCCGAGATCACGCGAATGACGTGGCAGCGCTTCTTCGATGCCTACGAGCCGGTGCATGCGCTCGTCGCCGACAAGGACGGCCAACTGCTCGGCCTGACGCACTATCTGTTTCACCGCTCGACGACTGCGATCGAGCCGTCCTGTTACTTGCAGGACTTGTTCACGGCGCAAGCCGCGCGCGGCCAGGGCGTCGCCTCGGCGCTGATCTACGCCGTGTATGAACGGGCGAAGGCCGCGGGCTCGCCCCGAGTCTACTGGCAGACGCATGAGACCAACCTCACCGCGCAGCGCCTCTACGACAAGGTGGCGGAGCGCTCCGGCTTCATCGTCTACCGCAAGATCTTCTGAGCCGCGGTTGCAACCTGTGGATAAGCACGGCTGTCACCTGCACGTAACATTGCAGGACTAGGCTCCCGCTCGCGCCTGATCAGGCCCCCCGTCACCGATCACGCGCCCAAGCGGTCCCCGTCAGTCGCCGCGTCTGACCGGGGCCGCATTTTTTTGTGCGCATGGCAGCACCGCGGCCGTCGCCTTGCTGGCCGACCACACGGCCGTCAGAATGGGAGCTCGTCCGCACGCTCCTCTGACAGGACCTCCCATGGAAATCCGTAATCTCGGCGCCTCCGGCCTGCGTGTCTCCGCCGTCGGCATCGGCTGCAACAATTTCGGCCAGCGAACTGATCTGGAGACCTCGCGCAAGGTGATCCACCGCGCGCTCGATCTCGGCATCACGCTGTTCGACACCGCGGACATCTATGCGGGCATGGGCGGTTCGGAGACGGTGTTGGGCACCGTGCTCGGCGACCGCCGCAAGGACATCGTGCTCGCGACCAAGTTCTCGAAGCCCATGTCGAGCGACGGTACCAAGCAGGGCGCCTCGCGCCGCTACATCATGAGCGCGGTCGAGGCGAGCCTGAAGCGGCTGAAGACCGATTACATCGACCTCTACCAGCAGCACGATTACGATCCGCTGACGCCGCTGGAGGAGACGCTGCGCGCGCTCGACGATCTCGTGCGCCAAGGCAAGGTCCGCTACATTGGCAATTCGAACTTCCCGGCCTGGCGTATCGCAGAGGCTGAGTTTACCGCGCGTGCGATGAACGTCAGCCGCTTCGTCTCGTGCCAGGACGAATACAGCCTGGTGGTGCGCGACATCGAGGACGACCTGCTGCCCGCCGCGCAGGAGTACAAGCTCGGGCTGTTGCCATTCTTCCCGCTGGCGAGCGGCCTTCTGACTGGAAAGTACCAGCGCGGCGCGGCGGCGCCTGCCGACACGCGCTTTGCCAAGGCGCCGGCGCTGCGCGACCGCTACGTCACGCCGCGTAACGAGGATATCGTCGAGAAACTCCAAGCCTTTGCCAAGGCCCGCGGCCACACCATGGTCGAGCTCGCCTTCTCCTGGCTCGCCGCGCGCCCGCAGGTGGCGAGCGTGATTGCAGGCGCCACCCGCGTCGAACAGGTCGAGGAAAACGTCAAGGCGATCGCCTGGAAGCTCGGCGCGGACGAGCTTGCGGAGATCGACGGGATCACCAACAGCTGAAGCCTGCAGCGCGGCGCTACTTCCCGCCGCGCCCCACGGTCTGCATCACCTCAAAGCCTTCGAACTGGGGATGGCCGAGATAGAGCGGCTTGTTGTCGCCGGCTTTGTGATGCGCCGCGCGAAACGCCTCCGACTTGGTCCAGGCCTCGAAGGCCGCATAATTCGCCCACACGGTATGCGAAGCATAGAGCGTGTGGTCCTCGGCTTCCGGCCCTCTCAGCAGATGAAACTCGATGAAGCCCGGCACCTTGTCCAGATGCGTGTCGCGCGACAGCCACACCTGCTCGAAGGCAGCTTCGGACCCCTTGGCGACGCGGAAGCGATTCATGGCGATGTACATCTGGCGGATTCTCCTAACGCTCGACAACGTAGTTCGTCATTCCGGGCTCGCGCTTCGCGCGCCCCGGAATGACACCGAGTGTATCTCAACCAATCAGCCCTTTCATCGGCCGTGTCGCGCCGCTCTCAGGAAACACCGTCTCGGCGAGCACGCGATCGCTAAGGCCGAACTGATCCTGCAGCACGCCCTTGATCACGGAGCGCAGGTCGGTCGTCGGCTTGAGGTCGCGGCCTTCGTAGAGATTGCCGAGTTTCAAGCCCGGCCAGTCGGAGATCACGCGGCCGCCTCTCACGGCGCCGCCGGCGAGCAGCGCGATCGTGCCGGTGCCATGGTCGGTGCCGTCGGTGCCATTGATGCGGGCGGTGCGGCCGAATTCGGTTGCGACGACCACGACGGTGTCGCGCCAGCGATCCCCTAAACCGCTTTCGAACTCGGCAAGCGCGGCGTCGAGGCCGCCGAGCAGGAACGCGAGCCGCCCGACCGGACCGCCCTCATTGGCATGCGTATCCCAGCCGTCGAAGGCGAGTGCGGCGATGCGCGGGCCGTCGTCGGCCGCCATCAGTTTTGCAGCCCCCTTCGCGACCAGTCGCATTTGCGCGACCGCATTGCCTCCCTTCGGCTTCATGTCGTCGCCGCTTGCCGCCTTCTCGAGCTGCAAGCCTTGCGACAATGCGGACGCAAGCGCAGGGTCACGGTGACGATAGAGATCGACGAGCCGCATCGCGGTGTCGTCATCGGCCTGTGGCAACGCGACCGGCGCCCAGCCGACGGTCGGCGCGGCACCGCGGAGCACCAAGGGCGTTGTCGGACCGACCGCAAGCCCGCTCGAGACGCGCTCGCCGCGCGGCAGCGCCTCCAGCGCGCGATTGAGCCAGCCCGATTGCACGCGGCCGGGACCGGCATAGCCGCTTTCGAGCACGTCCTGGCCGTCGAAATGCGAGCGGTCGCGATAGGGCGTCGACACCGCATGGATCACCGCGGCGTGCTTGTCGCGATACATGCGCGCGAATTCCGGCATCGAGGGATGCAGCGCAAAGAACGAGTCCAGCATGAGCGCAGGGTGCTCGCCATCGCGCCTCAGCGCGATCGAGCCGTGCAGGCCGGCATAGTCGGGGTCGCCGACCGGCGCGACGGTCGCAAGGCCGTCGAGCGCGCCGCGCAGGATCACCACGATCAGGCGGGGATCGCGACCGTCGGCCGCGCGCGCGAATTTCGGCAAGTACGCCCAGGCGGCGAAGGAGGCGCCGCCAAGCAGTAGCGCACGTCGCGAAGCGAGGAGCCGGTTCTCGGCGCAATCCATCGTCACCTCCTCTGCAGTTCCGGCGACATCAGGAGCAGCGCCAGGGCCTGCTGGCGCGATTCCGCGCGCTCGATGGTCCGCCGCGTCTCGGTCGAGGCCGCATCCGCCGCTGCGAATTCCAGCAGATCGAGCGGGTCGATATTGTTGCCGAGCCGCGCGCCGATCTGGACTGCGATGTCGAGCCTGAGCTTCATGCCCTCGGGCGCGGCCCAGGCGGCGTTGGTGTCGGGGAATCCGTTTGGTCCGGCAGGCGACCACAGCGGCTGTCCGAGCAGATTGAGGCTGCCCAGATATTGTCCGGGATCTTCCGGCACGCGCGCGATCAGCCTGCCGCTCGCGACCAGGAATTCGTAAGGCGAGCGCATCTTCGTCAGCGGCGCAGCCCAGGCCTCGTTGGAATCGACGAGCGCAGTCGCAAGCGCCTTGAGGTCCCCATCGGTCTTCGCGAAGACGTCGCGCAGGCGCGCCACGAGCGCGGACGGTGGATCATCCGCAACGAAGTGACGGGCGAATTTGGTGGCGATGAAGTTCGCGGTCGAGGGATGGCGCGCGATGTCGGCGAGCGCCGCTTCGCCCTGCGCGAGCCCCGCCGCGTCATAGGTCTTGCCGAGCAGCACCTGCGGCCCCGGCTGGTGGGCATTGGCGTTGAAGACGAAATTGCCGGGCTCGCCCAACCGGCCCTGCCGGCCGGCGAAGGTCCATCCCGTGATGATGCGCGCGAGCGAGGTGACGTCCTCCTGCGTGTAGCCGCCATTCACGCCGAGCGTATGCAGCTCCATGATCTCGCGCGCGAGATTTTCGTTGAGCCCGCGCTTGCGGTTCTGGCCAGCGCGCGAATCCGGACCCAGCGATTGCTGGTTGTCGAGGAAGAACAGCATCGCCGGATGCTGTTCGACTGCCTTGAGCATGTCGGCGAAACGGCCGAGCACATGCGGGCGGATCGCCTCGCGCTCGAACGAGCCGGCCCAGATCCGCGCCAGCTCGCCCTTGGCGGCCGAGATGCAGAAATGGTTGGACCAGAACGCAACGAGGCGCTCGGTGAAGCCGCAATCGGCGAGCGTGGCGCGTTGCAGCCGCGCCAAAGCCTCGGCGCGAAACGTCTTCTGGATCACGTTGAGCGGCTGCGGCGCGGGCTTTGCTGCGGGCGCCGCCGCATTGGGCTGCATCGCATCAGCGGACTTTGCCGCGACATCGGGCGGCTTCATCTCCGGCGACTGGCCAGCGATGTCCATCGCGACTGCATTGAGCGACAGGTTGCGGCGCGCTGCGGGCTTCTGATCGGCTGGCGTCGGCGCGCTCTGGGTTTGCGGCGGCTGGCCTTCGCCTGGTTTCACATCACCTGATTTCGATTCACCGGCCTTGGCGGCCGCCTCGCGCGCCGCTTTCACCTGCGCCTGATATTCGAAGACGGCCTGGCCGAGCTGCGGCGTCGATTGCAGGCCCGGCGCTTCCAGCAGCACGCCGTTCGGCCGGCCGAGTTCCGCCTTCACGAAGCCACGCGGGTCGGAGGCCGCATTGACGAAGTCGCCGGATGCGCCGCCGCGCGCGCCAAAGCCGAACCGGTTGAGGGCAACGAGCGCAGCTTGCGGATCGCGGGCCATTGTTCTGTCCTTGCACTTCCTTGCGGCATGCGCACCGACTACTATACCGCCCTCAATGATGAACCCGGCATGAAAATGTCGGCGAAGCTTCGGCGCAAATGATGACAAATCGGAAAGAAATCCTCACCGCGCCCGCCGCCCCTTTGCGTCAGATCGTCTGTTCTCGCTGCGGCACGGCGTTTTCATGCGGACTATCCGACACCTGCTGGTGCGCCGAGGAGACCGCGCGGCTGCCGATGCCGGTCGAGGGCGAGGATTGCCTGTGCCGCGATTGCCTGCGCAAGACCGCGGCGTCGCGGAGCCCGGATGGAGCGCAAGCGTAATCCGGGCTACGAAACCTACACCTGGTGCCCCGGCGACTTCCGCGCCATGCCGTCGAACGCGTCGAGCAGCTTTTCGCGCCAGGCGTAGACGGAGTCGTCCGCCTCCAGCAGCTTGAACGGGCTCACCACGCGTGCCCATTGAAAGCCGCCGAACACGATGTAGTCGGCGTAGTTCGGCGCGTTGCCGCCGAGGAAGGCTTGCTTCTTCAGAGTGAGACGCATGATGTCGAGTGATTTGCGGAAGGCGACGACGACAGCGTCGCGGCTCGCCATGATCTCCTCCAGCGGCTTGCCGAAACGCGCTTCACGCGTCCTGCGGAAATAATCCGCATCGACTTGCGCGAGGTTCTTCGGGATGTCGGCGATGATCAGCGGAAAGATGCCGCCGACGATCGCGATGTCACCCCACCCGTTCAGCATCCGCGCCATGGCGCGGCCGCCCTCGCCCCCGAACAACGACGGACGATCCGGAAAGGTGTCTTCGAGATAGTTGGCGATGGTCCAGGAATCGACGACTGGCCTGTCGTCGTGCAGCAGCACCGGGACCCTTTCCGAACCGTGCGGCGCGATCGCGGCTTTCTCGGTGAAGCGCCAGGGCAGCGTTTTGGCGGCAAGGCCCTTATGCGCAAGCGCCATGCGCGTGCGCCAGCAATATGGGCTGAAGGGGCGCGCAGCGTCAGTGCCGACGAGTTCGAAGAGTTTGAGATTCATGAGTGGCTCTTCCCAGTCCCCCTTCATCCTGATGAGCGCGGAACGCGCATCTCGAAGGATGAGGGCCCAGCTATCGGCCGCCCTTCGAGACGCACGCAGGATGCGCGCTCCTCAGGGCGAGGGTCTCCCATTCTGGATTGCTTCGCCAACGCTCGCAATGACGATCTGGAGGGGCGTCACCGTCCGTTGGCGCGCAACAGCCTCTCGCCCTGTTCCGTCACCGCGATGATCAAGCCCATGCCAGGCAGCGTCTCCCGCGCGACGTAGCCGCGGTCGGCGGCGTCCTCCCAGATGGTCAGGCGCGGGCACGACGTCTTCCAGGTCGAAATCACCTCGGCATAGGCGCGCGGCTCGCGCGCGATCCATTCGACGAAATCCAGCACCAGCGGATCTGCGCTGTCAGTCATTGCACACCTCCGTTGTCAAAGGCCGCCATCACGGGCGTTCGGACCAGGAGCCAGCTTCCATAAGCGAGATAGTAGCACGCGATCGTAGTGATCAGCCGCATCGACCAGGCGATGAATTGCTGATCGCTCATCGCCTCCAGGATGCGCCGCGCCAGCGTGGTTCCGAGCATCGAGGCGACGATCGCGACGCCGGCCAGAACGGGATCGAGCGAGGCCGCCTGGTCGATGACGCCGCCGAAATAGATCAGCTTGGTGAAATGGCTCACCACCTGGCACACCGCCTTGGTCGCCACCTTCTCGCGCCGGCCGAATTCGCCGCCTAGAAAAAACGTGTCGAGCAGCGGCCCCGACACGCCGGTCATCAGCATCAATCCCATGCAGATCGTACCGTAGACGGTGCCCTGCCAGACACTGTCGGGATTCGGCTTGATGCCGGACGGCAGCAGCCGGGCCATGAACGGCGTGACGCCGAGCAGGAGCAGCGCGGTCGGCTTGTCCGGCACGTAGCGGGAGATCGACCACGCCGCAAGCGCGACTGCGCAGCCGATCAGATAGACCCCGACCGGCCGCCAGCGGATATGCGAGCGCCAGAGCACGGCGCGCCAGCCATTCGACGCGATCTGCGTGATCGCATGCAGCACCATCGCGGTCGGCAGCGGCATCAGCGCCAGCAGCACGCCGATCAGGATCAGCCCGCCCGCCATGCCGAACAACCCCGACAGGAACGCGGTGGCGACCATCAGCAATCCGAGGGCAGCGATCATGATCGGCGTCACGAGAAGTTTCTCCTGTCTCGGCTCGGCAGAGTGAGGGACGCAAGCGGCTTCACTCCCTCGCCCCGCTTGCGGGGAGAGGCGAAGAAGAGGCGGCCTCACCCCAAGAAAAAGCGCAAATTGACGCTGCAAGTTGTGCCTCGCTTGTGGAACTCACGCAAACTGAGTTATCTTGGCCTGGCATCAGCTTTCCTGAGGGTATGGTTTTGCGGCGGCTGCTCTTTCTCAACGGCATCAAGGCATTCGAGGCGGCGGCGCGGACCGGCAGCTTTGCCGCCGCAGGCGTCGAGCTGAGCGTCTCGGCCGCCGCGGTCAGCCGCATGGTGCATCTGCTCGAAGAGCGGCTCGGCGTCGCGCTGTTCGAGCGCAAGGCCAACAAGCTCGTGCTCACGCAAGCCGGCCGCGCCTATCAGAGCGGCCTGACACCGATCTTCGACGCGCTGGCCAGCCTCACCGCGCAGGTGACGGCGCCCTCCAGCGTACGCGTGCTGACCATCGGCGTCGGCCACACCTTTGCGATGCGCTGGCTGATCCCGCGTCTCTCCGAGTTCCGCAGCGAGGAGCCGGATATCGAGGTGCGTTTCACCACCGGCGGCGCTGCGGTGCCGTTCGGCGAGGACTGGAGCTGCGGCATCAAGCTCGGCACCGGCGACTGGCCGGGACTGGTCGCCGAGCCGCTGTTTGCCGGCGACCTCACGCCGGTCTGTGTGCCCCGCCTCGCCACATCGCTGAAGCGGCCGGCCGACCTCAGGGGCCCAAGCCTGATCCGCGTCGCGCATTCGCCGGAGGACTGGCCGCTCTGGCTGAAGGCGGCAAATGTCAGCCGCGTCACCGCGCGCGGGCCCGAGTTCCAGTTCTACGGACAGGCGCTCCAGGCGGCGGTCGATGGGCTCGGCATCGCCATGGGCATCCGCCCCTATATCGACGACGATCTCGCCGCCGGCCGGCTGATGGCGCCGTTCGATCTCTCGGTGCCCAAGGGCATGCGCTGGTATCTGGTGTATCGCAGCTTCCAGACCGAGCAGCGCGACTTTACCGCGTTCCGCCGCTGGATCATGCGCGCGGCTGCGGAACCCGCGGCACGCAAGCGCAAGAGCGGGCGCCTCGCTGCGCGCGCCCGAAACGAAAAAGCCGTCCCCATGTGAACCGCTTCACACGCGCTGTCGCGCGGGCGTGGTCTCCTAACCCTCCAACGAGAAATTGGGGACTACCTATGACGACACTTTACGACGGCTTTGACATCGAATCGTTCGAGGCTGGCAAGGGCCTGTGGCACGCCCGCATCCGGCGCGCGGATTTGAGCCTGCTCGCCATCGACGGCGTGCTGTTTCCGGCGATGGAGGTCGGCTTCGCCTGGCCCGATCCGGAAGCCGCGATTGCCGATGCCAAGCACCACATCGACCGCTTCCGGCGGCGCACGGAGGACGAATAAGAGTTTCTCACCAGGACCTTTCGACACAGCACGGCGGAAATTGGGGACTGAAGTCATGTCGCAGATCGAGTTCGAAGAGACGCAACCTCTGGCCCAATCCTGCGAACGCTCCGTGCTGTCGCGCTGCCCGGAATGCAACGGCGAGCTCGCCGTGCTCCGCGTGATCGGTGGCCGTGCCGGCTGCGAGTACTGGACCATGCGGTGCACCCGTTGCGGCGGGATCCATCTCGACATCGTCCAGCCGCAAGCGGCCGTCGGAGACGACGGTTCGCTACCGGCAGCGTGAGCCTGCTGCCAACCTGCTGTCAGCAGACAGACGCGCGCAGGGGCATTCGCCCTTTCCTGAGCGGCGGACTCGTCCCATATTCGGGGCATGGCGAAGAAACCTGCTCCCCCCGAAAAATCCGGCAAATCCCCTAAATCCAAAGCACATCGGCCCGATGTGCAGCCGATCGCGCCGGCGCTGGCCGAGCTGCTCAATCCCGCGATCAATCGCGGCGAGAGCGGCATCGGCTCGTCCACGGGGCTCCAGCCGCCGCCGGATAATTCACGCGACCGCCGCGCCGGCGGCGAGGCAGCCGCGCATCGCGCGCGGGCCTCGACGCCGAAGGATTTTCCGCAGGATTCGACTCGTGGCTCACCCCCCTCCCCGAAGGGGGGAGGAAGCGGAGAGGCTGGTGCATTGGAGGAAGCGCCGCAGGCCAATTACGGGACCGCCGCAACTGTGCCGTTCCTCGATCCGGAACTGGCGCGGCAGCTCGGGCTGCCCACCGAGGAGGACGATGCCGAGGCGCTTGCGCGTCCCCCGCGCAGCAAAATGGAGGCGCTTGGCGTCAAGGCCACCGCGGACGCGCTGGAGACGCTGATCCGCGAGGGACGACCGGAGTTCCGCAAGGACGATGGCTCGATGCGGGTGTGGACTCCGCACCGGCCGCCGCGTCCGGAGAAGTCCGAAGGCGGTGTGCGCTTCGAGATCAAGTCGGAATACCAGCCCAGGGGCGATCAGCCGACGGCGATCGCCGAGCTCGTCGAAGGTGTCGAGCGCAACGACCGCTCGCAGGTTCTGCTCGGCGTCACCGGCTCGGGCAAGACCTACACCATGGCCAAGGTGATCGAGGCGACACAGCGCCCTGCCCTGATCCTCGCGCCAAACAAGACGCTCGCCGCCCAGCTCTATGGCGAGTTCAGGAATTTCTTCCCCGACAACGCGGTCGAATACTTCGTCTCGTACTACGACTATTACCAGCCCGAAGCCTACGTCCCGCGCACCGACACCTATATCGAGAAGGATTCGTCCATCAACGAGCAGATCGACCGCATGCGCCATTCGGCGACGCGTGCGCTGCTCGAACGCGACGACGTTATCATCGTCGCCTCGGTCTCCTGCATCTACGGTATCGGCTCGGTCGAGACCTATACCGCGATGACCTTCGCGCTGAAGAAAGGTGAGCGCATCGACCAGCGCCAGCTCATCGCCGACCTCGTCGCGCTGCAATACAAGCGCACGCAGGCCGATTTCACCCGTGGCACCTTCCGCGTGCGCGGCGACGTGATCGACATCTTCCCGGCGCACTATGAGGACCGCGCCTGGCGCGTGAATCTCTTTGGCGATACCGTCGAGAATATCGAGGAGTTCGATCCGCTCACCGGCCACAAGCAGGACGAGCTCGAATTCATCAAGATCTACGCCAACTCGCACTATGTGACGCCGCGCCCGACGCTGGTGCAGGCGATCAAGTCGATCAAGTTCGAGCTCAAGCAACGTCTCGACCAGCTCCACGACCAGGGACGCCTCCTGGAAGCGCAGCGGCTGGAGCAGCGCACCACCTTCGACCTCGAGATGATGGAGGCGACGGGAAGCTGCGCCGGCATCGAGAACTATTCGCGCTACCTGACCGGACGCCGCCCCGGCGAGCCGCCGCCGACGCTGTTCGAATACGTGCCCGACAACGCGCTGATCTTCGCCGACGAGAGCCACGTCACCATTCCGCAGATCGGTGCCATGTTCCGCGGCGACTTCCGTCGCAAGGCGACGCTCGCCGAATACGGCTTCCGCCTGCCCTCCTGCATGGACAACCGCCCCTTGCGCTTCGAGGAGTGGGACATGATGCGGCCGCAGACGGTCGCGGTTTCGGCGACGCCGTCAGGCTGGGAGCTCAACGAGAGCGGCGGCGTGTTCGTCGAGCAGGTGATCCGTCCCACCGGATTGATCGACCCGCCCGTCGATATCCGCCCCGCACGCACGCAGGTCGACGATCTCGTCGGCGAAGTGCGCGCCACCGCGCAGGCCGGCTATCGCTCGCTGGTCACGGTGCTGACCAAGCGCATGGCCGAGGACCTCACCGAATATCTGCACGAGCAGGGCATTCGCGTGCGCTACATGCACTCGGATATCGACACCATCGAGCGCATCGAGATCATCCGCGATTTGCGCTTGGGGGCCTTCGACGCGCTGGTGGGCATCAACCTCTTGCGCGAGGGCCTCGACATTCCCGAATGCGCGCTGGTCGCGATCCTCGATGCCGACAAGGAAGGTTTTCTGCGCAGCGAGACCTCGCTGATCCAGACCATCGGCCGCGCTGCGCGCAACGTCGACGGCAAGGTGATCCTCTATGCCGACAGCGTGACCGGCTCGATGGAGCGCGCAATCGCCGAGACCAACCGCCGCCGCGAGAAGCAGGTCGAGTACAACAACGCCAACGGCATCACGCCGGAGAGCGTGAAGAAGCAGATCGGCGACATCCTCAACTCCGTCTACGAGCGCGATCACGTGCTGGTGGAGGTCGGCGGCCACGACATGACCGACGACGTCATCTCCATCGGCCACAACTTTGAAGCCGTGCTCGCCGATCTCGAGACCCGCATGCGCGAGGCCGCCGCCGACCTGAACTTCGAGGAAGCCGCGCGCCTGCGCGATGAAGTCAAGCGCCTGCGCGCGACCGAGCTCGCGGTGGTCGACGATCCCACCGCAAAGCAGCGCACCGTGCAGGGCAAGGCCGGCGCCTATGCCGGCACCAGAAAATACGGCGACGCCGCCAACCTCCCCGTCAGCGCGATGAAAAAGAAGACCGTGGGCTCCGCTCTCAAGGCCAGCGGCAGTGGCAGCGGCTCGAAGGTCCACAAGCCCCATCTCGACGAGATGCACGGCCCGGAGTCGCTGCCCTATCGGCCGACACGCGCACTGCCGTCAAAACCGTTCGGGGGCGAGAGCCGGATCATCCAGCCAACCGACTCGCGACAGTCGGGTCCGGAGTTCGGTCCGGCACCGAAGTCGACCGGAGGAGCGCCGGGGCGACGGGGCGGGTGGAAGAAGAGGTAGGGTTGCGCGCTCGCAGTCCACCGACGAAGCTAGAGACACCATGGATTCCGGGCTCGCCCCTTTGCGGCGCCCTGAATGACGATGGAAGAGATTGACGCCTCCCGGCACTCGTTACCGCGACAAGCCGACAACAACACATCTTCTCGCTTTACACGCTCTGCTTGCACACACGCTTGTGAAGCCAGAAGTGTGACCTGGCGGCTTGCCGTTGCGGCGAACTTCTCCTTACGATCTCCGCGTTTCAATCAAGAATTGCTGGGGTGGACATTTTAAAGGAGTGATAGTCATGGCAATGGCAGTGAAACGTGGTGCAATTCCGAGCCCGCGACACGAACTGGCAGCGGCGATGCCGCATGTGGCGCTGGCTCATGTCCCCGCCCATCATTTGTTCTTTCCCAAGAAACTTTCGATCTGGCACAACGACGTCCATGGCGACTGCGTGACCGCCGAAGAGGCCTTCGCCAAGGCCTGCCACAAGCCGGAGATATTCATCAGCGACGCCGAGGTGGAGAAATGGGCCAAGGCCCACGGCGTCTATGAGGGCGCGGTGCTCATCAACGTGCTGAAGGCCATGCAGAAGGAAGGCTTCAGCCAGAGCGACCACTCCTATGACGACGGCAACCCGACCACGGTCGACTGGACCAACCCGGCGGTGCTGAAGAGCGCGCTGTATCACGGGCCGGTCAAGATCGGCGTCGCCGCCGACCAGCTCGAGAACACCTGCCGCGCCCACAACTTCAAGACCGGCTGGTTCGCCACCGGCTACACGGCCGACACCAATGAGGATCACTGCGTGAGCCTGTGCGGCTACGGCACCATGAGCTGGCTGGCGCATCAGATCGACACCTCCGTGCCATCGGGCATCGACGGCACCCAGCCCGGCTACGCCATGTTCACCTGGGGCAGCATCGGCATCATCGACGTGCCGTCGATGGTGGCGATCACCCACGAAGCATGGCTGCGGACACCGACCACCGTCGTGGTCTGATCTGCTATTGGCGAAGATTGGTGGCCTGCCGTTCCGGCGGGCCACCGGTCAGCGCGTAATGACGTTGCCGCTACCCGACGCTCGCCACGATCACGGCAAGAACCGACAGCATCAGCAGAATCATCAACAGTTGCAGCGAGGCGGCCGGCTGCGTGCGCCACTCCGTGATCTTGTCGGACAGCGACAGATCGCCGTCGAAGAACTTTGGCTCGTAGATCATCTTGAACAGGCTCGGGAGCTTCGGCCCCAGCGACACTGCGAGCACCGCGTGGACCAGCGAGGCGCCGATCACGAACATTGCGACGCCGGCGTCGCCGACGAGGTCCTTGTTGCCGGCGAGCTTGAGCATCAGCGCGGCCGTCGCAAAGGTCGGAAAGCTCTGCAGGACCGCGGTCAGCGCAAGGCCTTCGAGCAGGTTCTGCAGACGGGATTTTCGAGCGGCGGCAGTCACGGCCATACGCGTCTCCCTGATGACACGCATATGACACTAGCGCTAGCCAGCACCTCCCGATGTGAGCTGGGTCACGAGTCCCCGCTACAGCTTACCCTGCCCGTTCACCTGGCTCTGTTGCTGTTGCTGCTGCTTCTCCTGCTCCTTCGCATGATGCCGGCCATAGAGGCAGCCGGCCGCGGCGCCGAGCACGCCGTGGTGGCCCGCATAGTGGCCCGCGACGCCGCCGACGACGGCGCCCTTGATGCAGCCCTTGGCATTGGCGGCCGACGGCACGGCGAGCGAGAGCGTGGCGGCGAGGATCAGAAGCGGGAATTTCATGGACTTGTGTCTCCGGAATAGCTGTCGCCTTTCCAACGAGCACAGGGGCGCTGGAGTTCCCGGAGCCATCGGCATGGCATCAGACGCCGCACACTGTCTGTCGCGTCACCACGAAGGCGCATCCCGCGCACAAATCCTTGCAGGAAAGTAGTCACACAATTTGCAATTGCATGCGATGAACCGTGTATTACGCCGCCGCGTCAAAACCTCTGCAATCCTCGGTGTTTTTGCGGATTGTTCGGGTTGGGCAGGCCGCGATAGCGTTTGCTATGTGCGGGCCAATGGGCGGGCGGAGCATGACGGTTGAGAGCTTGAACAGGCAGCGCGTGCTGCATCTCCTCGATACTTTTGCGCGAGGCGATCTCGATGCCGCGCTGGCGTGCTGCACCGACGACGTCGACTTCCTCAGCCACGCGCCGATCGACGTGCTGCCGCACATGGTGCCGCGGCACGGCAAGGCCGAGCTGCGAAAACTCTGGCAGACGGTGTGGTCGCGCTACTCCGAGATCCGCTACGAGGCGGCCCATGTCGTCTCCGAAGGCGAAGAGGTCGCGACATACTTGCGCGCCTTCTTCAAGAAGCGCGCCAACGAGCGCATCGTGCAGTTCGACATGGCCGTGTTCTATCGCTTGCGCGACGGAAAAGTCGCGCAGATCCGCGAGATCATCGATTCCTACGACCTGGTGCAGCAGGTGCTCGAGCGCGAGATCGCCCCGCTGATCGTCGGCGAGCGGGTGGAGGGGTAGCGCTTCTCAGCGGAGACAACGGTGCACTCCCTCTCCCCGTTCTTACGGGGAGAGGGTTGGGGTGAGGGGCCTCTCTCCACACGTTCGACCGCCGCTAGACCTGTCCGCCCTCACCCGGGTCGCAAGAGCGACATAGCCGAAGCTTCGCTTCGGCGTTCTTGGCGAACGGCCGCCGAGGGCGGCCTATGCCTCTCCCCGCAAGCGGGGAGAGATGAAGACGGTGAGCGGTGAAAATTGAACCTCCCTCCTCTCTCCCCCGACCCATCCCGGGGCGTTGTGGACGCCCGCTAACCGAATGCGGGCCGATGAAAATCGCGTTGCTTGCCGTTTTGGGGCTGTTTCTGGGATCGCTGGGCGGGGCTGCGCTCGGCATCGGGGCCGGACTCGCCTGGGTCGAAATCTTCAAGACCACGAATTTCGAGGGCTATAGCGGCATGCTGGTCTTCTTCACCTTCATGCCATTGGGGGCCGGGATCGGCGGGACCACAGGCGCGGTGCTGTTCAGCCTGCTGGCGATGCGCGACGACGCGATCGCCGTCGAACGGGAACCCGTCGCCCGGACCGACCGGTAAATTACGGGGTTCTATTGTAAATTTCACAAAGCGGGTTCAATTGCGCATTGCGAAAACGTGAATTGCATTTTCGCGAGCAGAGTCTATTTGTTTGTGTACGAACGAATTGGGCAACCCCGCGGCGCCTACTGTGCATGGGGTTGTTTTTCGTTTTTTTTGCCAGCCAGTTTCAGGAACGACCCAAATGACGGAGCACAGTCTCTGGCGTTTCTCGCGTGCGTTGCATGGCGCGATCAACGACCGGCAGTTTGAGGATCTCGAGACCCTGATCGACGAGGACGTCGACTGGGCGCTCTATGGCCCGATCGACATGTTTCCGTTTCTCGGCGCGCGCAGGGGCAGGGATGCCGTGCTCGACGTCATCCGCCAGATCGCGGACAATTTCCGCGTCCGCCGCTTCGACCGCGAGACCATCATGCTGGGCGTGGATTCCGCCTCCTCCATGCTGCGCTATTCGCTGACGGCGCTCGATTCCGACAAGCCGATCTCACTGCGGGTGGCGCAGTTCGCGCAGTTCAAGGCCGGCAGACTGCTGAGCATGCGCGTGCTGATCGACAGCTTCGATCTCGTCGAGCAGGCGCTCGGACGTCCCATTCATCTGCCGAAGATAAGCCGGGTGGGGTGAGGGCACCAACGGGTCCCGTCTCTCCCGGGTCCGACGACGTACGCGTGAGCGCCTGGCGGCCCCGCCGGGTCGCTTCCTCTCGCCGGGCGCGCGCTTTGCGCGCGGCCCGTTGGTCTTCGCTATAATGTGACGTTTCGCCCACCCCTTGCCGCCACAATTTTGCGACGATATCTCCGCATCGTGCACGCGGAATGAAGCGCATGACCGTGCCGGAAAACCCCGCACAGTTTTCCCGATCATGCGCTGGGCTTGCGGGCAGGACGATGGAATTCTCGACAGGGTTTGGCCGGACCAGGCTGCCGATTCTGGCGGCCGCGTTCATCTTGGCGTCCATGACGGTGGCGCCGGCGCAGATCATCCCGATGCAGCCCGACCAGGCCGCGCCCGAGGAGGCCGAGGAAACGGCCGACGTCAACGATCCCGACGTGCTCAAGGGCATCGACGTCGACAGGCTCGACTGGAGCCAGCTCAATATCGACGCCGCCACGCTCAATGAGTTGATGGCAGCGAAGAAGCGCGCGCAGGCGTCGGCCAGTGGCGGGCCGAACTGGTCGAGCGACCAGCGCGCCAACGGGACATCGGCGGTGACCGTGAAGCAATCGGTCACCCCGTTCTGGGATACCCAGGTCGGCGCCGACATGACGGTGGCGCGCGAGCCCACCACGATGTCCGAGCTCTTGGCGGAGAAGGCCGCCAATGGCGGCAGCGTGCCGCAATCCTCAGGCAGCGCCTGGGCGACGGCGACCGCGCCGGGCGCGGGCTCGATCTGGGACAAGACCGCGGTGGAAGCCCGCGTCGATCCTGGCGCCGAAAGCAGCAAGCTCGGCGCCTCGCTCAGCAAATCGGTGCCGTTGTCGGACGAGCATTCCCTGACGCTGCAGAACGGCTACAGCGTCAACCAGCAGGGCACGACGCCGATCCCCGGCATCGCCGGCCGCACTACGCGCAACTACGGGACCGACCAGTCCGCCAAGGTCACCTTCGGCGCGACCGGTACGAGCATCATCGCCGGCCAGACCATGTCGACATCAGACGACAAATGGCTGCGCAAGGTCGGCGCCGAACAGAAGCTGTTCGACAACGTCACAGTCTCCGGATCCGTCGGCGAGACCGCGCAGGGCACGACGAACAAGAGCCTGACGGCGGGATTCAAGAAGAGCTGGTGATGGCTTCGCCTCTCTCCACCAGCGAGGAAACGAGGCGCCGCCACGGCAAAGCCGCCGAATGGTCGATCCTTGCCGCATCTCGGCCTATATGCGGTCAAAATCGGACGCACTGATGCTGCTCGCCTTACAGACGTCGTCGTGCGGGGGAGACTCGCGCTGCGCTCAACGCGAACAGGGGAACAACGATGAACGCCATTCGTTCGGAAAAGATTGAATCAACGGAGACCGAGGTCACCGACAGCAACCTCGCTGCGGTCACTGAGGTCGAGGCCGGCATCCGCGACTTCGTGCGCAACGACATCGCCTATCTGCGCCGCCCGGCCGCGGGCGGCGAGCCGGCGCTCGATACGTCGGCGGAAGCCACCGTCACCAACGTCAACTCGCTGATCCAGCGTGTCGCCGGCACTTCGCTCGCCGAGATCGAGAACCTGATCTCCGAGCTCGAGAGCCTGCGCGATCTCCTGCATGCCGAAGGCCAGCGCGTCCAGCGCGAGATCTCCGGCTACGCCCAGCTCAGCCAGGCCGCGATGAAGTCGACCCGCATGATCTCCGACAACGTCGCGCAGTGGAAGCGCGCCGCTGACGGCCTGCGCAATAGCTGATCGCCGCCCACAGCGTCATGACCGCCGCGTTCCCAAAGGAGCGCGGCGGATTTTGATTCCGGTAGCGATTTGAACTTTCCATCGCCTCGCCGCGACTAAAGCGTAGCGCGGGCCTCCTTGGCGGGCCCTGGCAGGGGACAGTTTCAGATGGAAAGCATTCGGCCCGAAAATACGGACCCCATCCCGCTGCGCCCCGCGCCGACGCAATTCGGCACGATCATGATCCGCTTTGTCGGGCTGCTGGTGGTCGCGATCGTGATCCTGGCGCTGGTCTACAGCCGCTAAAGCGACTCGCCTCGCGCCAGCGATGTGATGGGTTAATGAACTGTTAGCGATCGGCCGCGACGGTCGAGGCCTCGAGCGTGTAGCCGCCATCGGCATAGCCCCGCACCACCATGCCGGCAATCAGCATCACCGCCAGCGTCGCGGTGGCGAAGATGAATCCGACCAGCTTGAGTGCGCCGCGGTCTGCCATGGTCCTCGTCCCCTGTCCTCTATCCCGTTGGTTCAAATAGACAGCGACAGGTTCACAATTGGTTAGCAAATCAATGGTTCCGCGAATTGCTTCGCGACGAACCGCATGGCGAGGCTTATGGCAGCGCGCGCTAATCCCGTCCATAGCGCGCGAGCAACACTTGCCGCGCATTTTGGCCGTTCAGAATGGAACTGGTCTAACCGCCCTGCCCGCGCATCGGCACGAAAGCGGTCGCGGTGATCGCGTACACCTGCTCGCCACGCTGGTTGGCGCCGGTCGTGGTGGCCTGCAAGATGCCCCAACCGGGACGCGAGGCGGAGACGCGCTTGTCGGTAATGATGCTGACGAAGCTCACGGTGTCGCCCGCGAGCACCGGCTTGATCCAGCGCAGGTCGCGAAAGCCTGGTGACGGCCCCCACACCGCAATCTTCTCGCCGCGCGCAGCAGCCTCCTTCGCAAGACGCTGACCATCTGCGACGAGCAGGCTCATGCAGGCGGAGCCGACATGCCAGCCGGATGCGGCGAGCCCGCCGAACAGCGAGTTCTTGCCCTCCTCCTCGTCGAGATGAAAGCGCTGCGGATCGAATTTCGCAGCGAACTGTTTGATGGCATCTGCGGTGAACGTGTAGGAGCCGATCTCGCGGCGCAGGCCGATCGATATGTCTTCGAAGAACCGCATCACTTAAGCCCTTCGCGCCGCTGGATCAGGATCGGCGAAGTCATCTCGCAGAGCGCCTCGCCTTTAGCGTTGCGCGCGGTGCATTTGAACTTGACGATGCCGAGCTCGGGCCGGCTTTTCGAGGCCCGCGCCTCCACGACATCGACATCGAGGGTCAGTTCGTCGCCCGGGCGCAACGGAGAGAGCCAGCGCACCTCGTCAACGCCGGGCGAGCCGAGCGAGGCCGCGCGGGTGATGAAGCCGTCGGCCATCATCCGCATCATCAGCGAACACAGATGCCAGCCCGAGCCGGACAGGCCCTTGAGCATGCTTTTGCTGGCAGTCTCCTCGTCGAGGTGCATCGGCTGCGGATCGAACTCGGCGGCAAAGGCCAAGATCTCGTCGCGGCTGACATGGCGCGGGCCGAACGTGCCGAAACGGCCGGGGGGAAAGTCTTCGAAGGTCAGGGTCATCTTGGTAAGATCAGTAAGGAATGACAGATTGTGGCCGCACTTTGCGGCAATCTCAACCCGCCCGCCAGCATGGCTCGTGCTACATTCGATGCGGCGGCGCGTGAGTCGGACTGACGCCGGGTCGGGTCCGATTTGCCGGGGGAGAGAGAATGTTCACGTTCAGCGACCTGTTTCAGTGGGACCGCTTCATCACGCCGACCATCATCAAGACCTTCTACTGGCTGGTGATCGCGCTGATCTGCCTGTTCGGCATCTCCGGCATCTTCTCAGGGCTCGCAGCGATGGCGATCAGCCCGTTCGGCGGATTTCTCGTGGTGCTCTCGTCGATTGCGAGCGTCATCGTCGGCATCGTATTCTCGCGCATCGTCGCGGAATTCATCCTGATCGTGTTCCGCATCAACGAGCATCTCGGCGCCATCCGCGACCAGGGCGGGATGCGGTGACCTCTCGTGTCCCGGACGCGGCGCGGCATAAAATGACGCGACGCAGAGCCGGGACCCATGCATCCACAATAGAGGAATCTGGGCCCCGGCTCTGCAGCGCAGCGCAAAAGCGCTGCGTCCGGGGCACGACAGCTCGTTACGTATTAAACCTGAAATGCATCACGTCGCCGTCGGCAACGGTGTAATCCTTGCCTTCGAGGCGCAGCTTGCCGGCATCGCGAGCGCCGGCTTCGCCGCCCAGCGCAACGTAGTCGTCATAGGCGATGGTCTCGGCGCGGATGAAACCCTTCTCGAAATCGGTGTGAATGACGCCGGCGGCCGCGGGCGCCTTGGTGCCGCGATGGATGGTCCAGGCGCGCGCCTCCTTCGGTCCCACCGTGAAATAGGTGATGAGGTCGAGCAGGGTATAACCGGCGCGGATCAGGCGATCGAGGCCGGCCTCTTCGAGGCCCAGCGTCTCCAGGAAGTCGACACGCTCCTCGCGCGACAGCGTCGCGATCTCGGACTCGATCTTGGCGGAGATGGCGACGGCGACGGCGCCCTCCTTCGCGGCCTGCTCTTCGACTGCCTTGGAGAAGGCGTTGCCGGTGGCGGCCGAGCCTTCCTCGACGTTGCAGACATAGAGCACGGGCTTCGACGACAAGAGACCGAGCATCGAGAAGGCGCGTTCTTCCTCCGCCTTGCGCTCGACGAGGCGCGCGGGCTTGCCGTCGCGCAGCAGCACCAGCGTGCGGTTGACGAGGTCGAGCTGCTCCTTGGCGTCCTTGTCGTTGCCCTTGGCTTTCTTGGTGAGGTTGTCGACGCGCTTCTCGAGGCTGTCGAGGTCGGCGAGCATCAGCTCGGTCTCGATGGTCTCGATGTCGGCAAGCGGCGCGATCTTGCCCTCGACATGGGTAATGTCGGAATCTTCAAAGCAGCGCACGACGTGCGCGATCGCATCGACCTCGCGGATGTTGGCCAAGAACTGGTTGCCGAGGCCTTCGCCCTTGGAAGCGCCGCGCACGAGGCCAGCGATATCGACGAAGGTCAGGCGCGTCGGGATGATTTGCGCGGATTTCGCGATCGCCGACAGCTTGTCGAGCCGCGGATCCGGCACCGCGACCTCGCCGACATTCGGCTCGATGGTGCAGAACGGATAGTTCGCCGCTTGCGCCGCAGCGGTCTCCGTCAGCGCATTGAACAAGGTCGACTTGCCGACATTGGGCAACCCGACAATCCCGCATTTGAATCCCATCGTGCCCTCTATCCGTAGTCGTCATGGCCGGGCTTGACCCGGCCATCCACGCCTTAACGCGCGGAACGAAGATCGTGGATGCCCGGGACATCTAGCGCGAAGACGCGCTTCTGTCCGGGCATGACGGAGGAGGCAGAGCAAGCTAACCCTGCTTCTCTCCGTTGTCGTCCTTGGTCAAAAATCCCTTCGCCTGCATGGCGAGATGCACCTTGTTGGCGAAGGTCGCGTCCGCGCCCTTGGCGAGCAGCGCGGCGTGCTCGGCGACCGCGTCACACAACGTCCTCACCCACTCGTCGTCGGCCTTGGCGAAGTCCGCCAGCACATAGCTGTGGACCATCGCCTTGACGCCGGGATGACCGATGCCGAGCCGCACCCGGCGATACTCGTTGCCGATATGCGCCGAAATCGAACGCAGACCGTTGTGGCCGGCGATGCCGCCTCCGATCTTCACCCGCACCTTGCCCGGCGGCAGCTCAAGCTCGTCCTGAAACACGGTGACGTCGCCAGGTGCAATCTTGAAGAAGCTGGAGGCTTCCTGAACGCTGCGGCCCGACTCGTTCATGTAGGTCGTGGGCTTGAGCAGGATGACGCGCTCGGTCCCTAGCGTACCTTCGGAGGTCTCGCCCTGAAATCTACGGCGCCACGGTGCGAAACCATGACGCCGCGCAATCTCGTCGACGACCATGAAGCCGATATTGTGCCGGTTGCGTGCATATCTCGCGCCGGGATTGCCGAGCCCAACAAAGAGTCGCATGACGCGGCGCGCCCCTCGCCTGGCGCGCGGTCAGAAGCCGCGCGCCAGCGCCTTGAGAGATTACTTCTTCTTGTCGCCGCCGGCGGGAGCCTTGGCAGCCGCTGCCGGAGCAGCACCCGCTGCCGGAGCTGCCGCGCCAGCCGCTGGCGCCGCCGCAGCCGCAGCACCCGGAGCCGCAGCACCGGCCGCAGCCGCAGCCGCCGCCTTCTGCTCTTCGGCGTAGCCGGAGGGCGGCACGATAGTGACGAGGGTTGCGTCCTCACGCGTCAGCGCCTTCACGCCGGTCGGCAGCTTGACATCGGACAGATGCAGGGAGTGACCGATCTCGAGCGAGCCGACGTCGGCCTCGATGTACTGCGGGATGTTCTCGACACCGCACTCAAGCTCGATCGCGTGAGCGACGATGTTGACGGTGCCGCCGCGCTTCACGCCGGGCGAGCCTTCCGCCTTCACGACATGCAGCGGGACGCTGATGCGGATGGTGGCGCCTTCGCCGAGACGCATGAAGTCGACATGGATCGGGAAATCCTTGACCGGGTCGAGGTGGAAGTCGCGCGGAATCACGCGGTGCTTCTTGCCTTCGAGGTCGATGTCCACAAGCGTGGTCAGGAACCGGCCGGCGAGGATGCGCTGGCGCAGTTCGCGATCGTCAACCGAGATCGGGAGCGGGGGCTGGTTGTTACCATAGATCACTCCGGGCACTCTCCCGGCGCGACGCTCAGCCCGGGCGGCCCCCTTGCCGCTCTTCGGACGTGCGGTCGCCTTCAATTCCTTGACGGTCGCCATAACGTTAAGTCCTTGTTTTTGCAAAAGTTAATGGGCCGCAAGGCGGCCCATGGTTTTCGCCGCAGCAAGCCTCCAGGGGTGCGGGGGCCGCGGACGTGGCGGGCTTTTAGCCGGAAGCTGCGGAAATGACAAGGAGAATGGGCGGCCGTCCGGGCTCCGGTAGCCCGGACGGAGCGCAGCGAAATCCGGGGTCGGTGTGGACGGAACTAGTCCCGGATTGCGCTACGCTCCATCCGGGCTACTTGAATGCAGCTTTCAGGGTGTTCCGCCGAGCTTGGCCTCCAGCGCCGCGATCCGGTTTTTCAGGGCCTCGTTCTCCTCGCGGGCGAGGCGCGCCATGTCCTTGACCGCCTCGAACTCTTCGCGCTTCACGAGGTCCATGTCGCGCAGGAATTTCTCGGCCTGGGTGCGCATCACCGTGTCGAACTCGCGCTTGACGCCCTGGGCGGCACCGGCGGCGTCATTCATGAGGCGTCCGATCTCGTCGAAAAACCGGTTGGTGGTCTGTGTCATGGCGATCTCCGGATGCCTTTGCGCGAACTGAAGCCTGGGAAGACAATGGCAATCCGGACCCCGCCGATCAAGGGCCGGATGAGCGCCTGAGCCGTCCTTGTCATGCCCTGGTTTCCTTGCCATCGTACTGATTGGCTGGGCATAACAAGAATCACAAAGCGAAGCGCGAGACCATGATCGACCAGCAGATCGAGATCCCGACCAAGGACGGCTCGACCACCACCTTCATCACCCATCCCGAGCGCGGCGGCCCGTTTCCGGTCATCATCTTCTACATGGATGCGCCGGCGATCCGCGAGGAGCTGCGCGACATGGCGCGCAGGCTGGCGACGTCTGGCTACTACGTGATGCTGCCCAACCTCTACTACCGCTCCGGCGTGATGGAGATCGGGCCGGTGCCGCCAGACCCGAATGCGCCGGAACGCAAGCGCATGTACGAGCTGATGAACTCGATCAACATCCCCCTGATCATGGATGACACGCACGCGCTGCTCGCCTATGCCGAGGGTCAGGCGGCCGCCAACACCACGCTGGTCGGGACCGTCGGCTATTGCATGAGCGGCCGTTACGCCATCAATGCCGCCACGCATTTTGCCGAACGTGTGAAGGCCGCGGCCTCGATCTACGGCACACATCTGGCGACGGACGAATCCAACAGCCCGCATCTCGCGGCGAGCAAGACCAAAGCCGAGCTCTACTTCGCCTGCGCCGAGACCGACGTCTACGCGCCGCAGGAGATCATCGACAAAGTGAAGGAGGGCATGCACGCCGCCAAGGCCGAGGTCGAGATCTATCCGGGCACCCATCACGGCTTCGCCTTCCCCAAGCGCCCGGTCTATCACCGCGACGCCGCCGAGCGGCACTGGGAGCGTCTGCTGGCGCTCTATCGCCGCAATCTTGTCTAGAACCTGGGCACGATGCCGCTTCTTCTGATCAACTTTCCCTCCTTCGACCCGATCGCGATTGCGATCGGGCCGTTCGCCATCCGCTGGTATGCGCTCGCCTATATCGGCGGGATCGTAATCGGCTGGATCTACGCCCGCGCGCTGGTCAAGACCGACAGGCTGTGGAGCGGGCCGGCGCCGATCTCGCTGGTCCAGCTCGACGATTTCATCCTCTGGGTTACGCTCGGCATCATCCTGGGCGGCCGTACCGGCTATGTGCTGTTCTACAACCTGCCCTTCTTCATCGAGCACCCCTCCGCGATCCTCAAATTGTGGGAAGGCGGCATGTCCTTCCATGGCGGCTTCTTAGGCTGCGTCGTCGCGGTGATGTGGTTTGCTCGCCGGAACGAAATCTCGATCCTGTCGCTCGGCGACATCACGACCGCCGTGGGGCCGATCGGCCTGTTCCTGGGGCGCCTCGCCAATTTCATCAATGGCGAGCTATGGGGCCGCGCCGCCGATCCCAGCCTGCCCTGGGCGATGATCTTTCCGACCGGCGGCAACGTGCCGCGCCACCCGAGCCAGCTCTATGAAGCCGGCATGGAAGGCATTTTGCTGTTCACCGTGCTCGCGGTGATGATCCGCCTCGGTGCCTTGAAGCGGCCCGGGATGATCCTCGGCAGCTTCATCCTGATCTACGGCCTCACCCGGATCATCGGCGAGCATTTTCGCGAGCCGGACGCGCAGCTCGGATTTTTGTGGGGCGGGTTAACCATGGGCATGCTGTTGTCGATCCCCATGCTTATCGTCGGCGCCATACTTATTGTATTTGCGGTGCGACGCGGTGCGCCCAGACCGCTTCAAGCCATTCGTTAATTCATTTCGAGAAGACAGGCTGTGACCGACTCGCCGCTGCTGAACGAGATCAAGTCGCTGATCAAATCCTCCGGCCCGATGCCGGTGTGGAGGTACATGGAGCTGTGCCTGATGCATCCGCGTCACGGCTACTACATCTCACGCGATCCGCTCGGGCGCGAAGGCGACTTCACCACCGCGCCGGAAGTCAGCCAGATGTTCGGTGAGCTTCTGGGGCTATGGACGGCATCGGTGTGGAAGCAGATGGGCTCGCCGCAGCTGTTGCGACTGATCGAGCTCGGGCCCGGCCGCGGCACCATGATGGCGGACGCGCTACGCGCGCTGCGGGTGCTTCCGCCGCTCTACCAGGCGCTCCAGGTCCACATGGTCGAGGTCAATCCGGTGCTGCGCGAGCGGCAGAAGGCGACGTTGTCGAGCGTACGCAACATCACCTGGCACGACTCGATCGACGACGTGCCCGAAGGCCCTGCGATCATTCTCGCCAACGAATATTTCGACGTACTGCCGATCCACCAGATGGTGAAGCGCGAAAACGGCTGGCACGAGCGCGTCGTCGATATTGATGCGAACGGCAAGCTTCAGTTCGGCGCCGCCGCTGATCCGACACCGCGCTTCGACGTGCTGCTGCCGCCTTTGGTGCGGGTGGCGCCCGCTGGCGCGGTGTTCGAATGGCGGCCCGATGCCGAGATCATGAAGCTGGCAAGCCGCGTGCGCGACCAGGACGGAGCGGCGCTGATCATCGACTATGGCCACTTGCGCAGCGATGCCGGCGATACCTTTCAGGCGATCGCACGCCACACCTTTGCCGATCCCCTGAAGGCGCCAGGCCAGGCCGACGTCACCGCCCATGTCGACTTCCAGGCGCTGTCGCGCGCCGCCGAGGGCGTAGGCGCTCGCGTCCATGGCCCCGTGACGCAGGGCGAGTTCTTGAAGCGCCTCGGCGTCGACACTCGCGCCGCCGCCTTGATGCAGAAGGCAACGCCGGATGTCGCAACCGACATCGCCGCAGCGCTGAAGCGATTGACCGATACGGGCCGCGGCGGCATGGGCTCGATGTTCAAGGTGCTCGCCATCTCCGAACCGCGACTCACCTCGCTCGCGGCCCTGAGCGACCATGTTGAGGAAGGTGACGACGCATCATGACGCTTGGCACGACCCTTGGCTCCTCGCTGCTCTCGGCCGTGCCCGGCCTGCGCCACGCCTTCTTCACCCGCGAGGGCGGCGTCTCCAGCGGCATCTATGCCGCGCTCAATGGCGGGCTCGGCTCCAATGACGACCCAGCCCTTGTCGCGGAGAACCGCCGCCGCATGGCCGAGCATGTCGGTGTTCGGCCCGAGCATTTCATCAGCCTGCACCAGGTCCACTCGCCCGACGTGCTCGTCACCGACGGCGCCTGGCCGAGCGGTCCGCGGCCGAAAGGCGATGCGATAGTCACGCGCACGCCTGGCCTCGCGCTCGGCGTCTCCACAGCGGATTGCGGGCCGGTGCTGTTCGTCGACCCGAACGCGCGGGTGATCGGCGGCGCGCATGCCGGCTGGAAGGGCGCGCTGACGGGCGTGCTGGAATCGACCATCGATGCGATGGAAAAGCTCGGTGCCGAACGCGGCCGCATCATCGCTGCGGTCGGCCCCCTGATCCGCCAGGAGAGCTATGAAGTCGGCAACGAGTTCGTCGCGCGCTTCATCGAGGCGGACGCGGACAACGCGGTGTTTTTCATTCCCTCCGTGCGCGAGGGCCACGCGATGTTCGATCTCGCAGGCTTCATCCGCATGCGGCTGGAAGCCGCCGGCATCCTGATGATCGACGATCTCGGCCTCGACACCTATGCCGACGAGCGCTTCTTCAGCTATCGCCGCTCGGTGCACCGCAAGGAGCCGGACTACGGCCGGCACATCCATGCGATCGCGCTCGAAGCGTGAACACAACGGCAACACTGTGATTTCCGTCATTCCGGGGCGGCTCGAAGAGCCGAACCCGGAATCTCGCGCCACAACCTCCAGATTCCGGGCTCTCGCTACGCGAGCCCCGGAATGACTGCATTTGGGAGTGTGGCTCCCCCGCCCTAGACGTTAATGCATTTTAACGATATCGCTGCCCTCCATAATGAGGGAAGCGTCATCATTCTTGCGCCGCGCAGGCACGCGCGTGCTGGCGGCTATGTTGCTGGCGGCATCGTGCGCGCTTGGCGGCTGCGCCGGCGGCGGGGCGGCGAGCAACTCCTATGCGATGGCGCCGCCGAGCGGCGGCAGCGGGACCACGGTAGCCTTTGAATCCATCGACGGGCCGCCGCCGCAGGTGTTCGATCGCATGGTCGGCGTGCTCGACAGCGAATCGAAACTTCGCAGCCTGACGGTGGTCTCGCGCGAGGGCACCGCTGCCTACCGCGTACGCAGCTATCTCTCGGCTCAGGTCGTCCGCGGCAAGACCATGATAGCCTGGGTCTGGGACGTCTATGACGCCAACCAGCAGCGTGCGCTGCGCCTGTCCGGTGAGGAACCCGGCAGCAAGGCCGGTCGCGACCCCTGGTCGGCCGCCGACGACCTGGTGCTGCGGAAGATCGCGCAGGCCGGATTCAGCGGACTTTCCAATATGATCAACGGAACGCCGGCGGATTCTCCCGCCTTGCGGGGACCTGCGGTGGCGAGCGTGCTGCCGGGCCCGCCCGCACCGGATATGCCCGCCGCGGCGCTCGGCTACGCCGAGCGATAACCAGCGCTAAACCACGGCCCCAATACCCGGCCAAACCGTTGGCCCGACTCAGGATTTTCGCAGGGAAAACGTAGCACCCCGGGTTGCCAGTGCGGCCTCGGGCCTGATATTTGCTCGCCCGTCGAAACCGTGCTCCATGGGTATCCGAAATGTTGAACGTCGTGTCCAGCAAGGCGCGGGAGGAAGCGACCATGTCGGCCAAAAACGGCTCAATCAAGCTGGTTGCCGGCAATTCCAATCCGGCGCTCGCGCAAGCGATCGCGCAAGGCCTGCATGTGCCGTTGACGAAAGCGGTGGTACGACGCTTCGCCGACATGGAGATCTTTGTCGAGATCCAGGAGAACGTCCGCGGCTCGGACGCCTTCGTCATCCAATCGACCTCGTTCCCCGCGAACGACCATCTGATGGAGCTCCTGATCATTACCGATGCACTGCGCCGCTCGTCGGCGCGTCGCATCACGGCGGTTATCCCCTATTTCGGCTATGCGCGGCAGGATCGCAAATCCGGCTCCCGCACGCCGATCTCGGCCAAGCTGGTCGCGAATCTGCTCACCCAGGCCGGCGTCGACCGCGTCATGACGCTCGATCTGCATGCTACCCAGATCCAGGGCTTCTTCGACATCCCGGCCGATAACCTCTACGCCGCCCCCCTGATGGTGCGCGACATCAAGGAGAAGTTCGACCTCTCCAAGGTCATGGTGATCTCGCCCGACGTCGGCGGCGTGGCGCGTGCGCGCGGGCTCGCCAAGCGCATCAACACCCCGCTCGCTATCGTCGACAAGCGGCGCGAGCGTCCCGGCGAGTCCGAGGTCATGAACGTCATCGGCGATGTTGCCGGCTACACCTGCATTCTCGTGGACGACATCGTCGATTCTGGCGGCACGCTGGTGAACGCAGCCGATGCGCTGATCGCCAAGGGCGCCAAGGACGTCTACGCTTATATCACCCACGGCGTTCTCTCCGGCGGCGCGGCCGCGCGCATCGCCTCCTCGAAGCTGAAAGAACTGGTGATCACCGACTCGATCCTGCCGACTGATGCGGTGATCAAGTCGCCGAACATCCGCACATTGCCGATCGCAAGCCTGATTTCGGATGCGATCGCGCGCACGGCGGCGGAAGAATCGGTGTCGAGCCTGTTCGACTGATTTTCACCTCTGCACCCTTGGGCGGGCTTTGTAGGGTGGGCAAAGGCGCGAAGCGCCGTGCCCACCTTTTTTGTTGCCGCGAAAGCGGTGGGCGCGCTTTCGCTTTGCCCACCCTACGCTAACCCGCCTCCGCAGCCACCACCCCGGCAAAAGACGCGAAGAACTCGCCGGCGAGCTTCGTGGCGGTCGAGTTGATCAGCCGCGCCCCGAGTTGGGCGAGCTTGCCGCCGATCTGGGCGTCGACATCATAATGGAGCACGGTGCTGTCGGCGCCGTCCGATTCCAGCCGCACTACGGCGCCGCCTTTGGCGAAGCCGGCGACGCCGCCGGAGCCTTCACCCGAAATGCGATAGCTGTTTGGCGGCCGAAGATCGGACAGCGTCACCTTGCCGCCGAAGGTTGCCTTCACCGGGCCGACCCTGAAGACGACGGTGGCGGTCATTTCGTTCGGGCCGGTGACCTCGAGCGACTGACAGCCGGGGATGCACTGCTTCAGCACATCGGGATCGTTGAGCGCAGCCCAGACCTTGTCACGGGATGCGGGAATGCGCTGGCTGTCGGTCATCTGCATGGTCGGTCCTCTCCTTGTCTTCAACAGCGGCGGCGCGCTGGCCGCGGCGGCGCACCTGCGTGATCTCGGCGAGGATCGACATCGCGATCTCCTCCGGTGTGATGGCGCCGAGATCGAGCCCGGCCGGCGCCTTGACGCGATCGATCGCAGCGGCGTCGACGCCTTCCGCGATCAGTTTTGAGCGCAGTGCCGCCGTCTTGCGGCGGCTGCCGACGAAGGCGTGATAGGCGGCCTCAACAGCGACCGCCGCCCGCAGCGCGACCTCGTCGCCCTTGCCTTGCGTCGAGACCACGACGAAGCGTTTTGCCTCGGTCAATTCGCTCAACCGGTAGCCGTCGATAAGCGTGTCGGCGTCGGGCTGCGAGGCGAGATCGGCCGACGGCGCTGCCAGCGTCACGTGAAAGCCGAGCGTGCGCGCCTGCGCCGCGAGCGACAGCGCCACCGGGCTCGCGCCGAGCACGACGAGCGAGGGATGCGGCAGCACCGGCTCGACGAAGATGTCCATGGTGCCCTTGCTCGGGCACATGTTGCTGGCAAAGCGGATACCGTCACGGCTCTCGCCCGGACTGACGCCGAGCTCGGCGAGCAGATTCTCCGGCTGCACCGAGACCATCCGCGGCACGCCATCGGCGAGCGCCTCGCGCGCCGCCATCAGCACCGCGCCACGGGCGCAGCCGCCGCCGATCCAGCCAGCGACGATGCGGCCGTCGGCCGCGATGATCGCCTTTGCGCCGGCTTTCGCCGCCGTGACCGACACGGTGCGCACCACGGTCGCGAGCACGAAGGCACGCTCGGCGGCCTTCATCTGCGCGACGAGATCGAGCACCTCGACATTCGCTGTCGCTTTACTGATCATTTGGGTGCCTCCGTCAGAGCTTCGCCAGATAGGGTTCGAGCGCGCACAGGCTTTGCAGCGTGTTGGCGGGCGCGTAGAGATCGACATGGGGCAGCGCGGCCTTGATGCCCCTCGCCTCCGGCGCGTAGCCATCCCACGCCATCATCGGATTGAGCCAGACGATGCGCCGGCAACGCCGCGACAACGCTGCCATTTCGCGTCCGAGCAATACCGCATCGCCGGTCTCGTAGCCGTCGGATACGATCATCACGCAACTGCGCGAATGGATCACGCGCTGCGCGTGCCAGCGGTTGAAGCTTTGCAGGCTCTCGCCGATCTTCGTGCCGCCGCCTGCACCCTGCGCCATGATCGAGAGGCGGTCGAGCGCGCGGCCGGCGTCCTTCTCCTTCAACGCATCGGAGACATAGGCAAGCCGCGTGTGGAACAGAAACGCCTCGGCCTCGTGGAATTCGTCGAGCACACCGTGGATGAAGCGTAGGAATACGGATGTGTAGGCGCTCATCGAGCCCGACGCATCAAGCAGCACGATCAGCCGCAGCGGCTTGTTCTTGCGCTGCCGCTTCACCAGGCTGATTGGCACGCCGCCATGGCTGATGTTGCGGTGGATGGTGCGGCGAAGATCGAGCCTGTGGCCGCGCCGCCGTGCAAGATCACGCCGTGTCAGCCGGGTGCGCATCACTTTTGCGAGCTGCGCCGCGGCCTCATGTGCCTGCGCGATCTGGTCGGGATCGCTGAGCTTGCGGAAGTCGACTTCGGCAAGGTTCTCCGCACGCGAGGCGCCTTCCATCCGTCCCTCGCCGCCGAGCCCATCCGGCGCATCGTCGGATGACGGGATCTGGTCGGTCAGCGGCTGATCGCCGCCCTGTTCCGTCGTCGTATCCTGCAGGGTCTTGAGTGACGGGCTGCTCGCGCCTTGCGCCGCGCCGATTATCCGCGAGCGCGAACGCACGCGCTTGCCAAGCCAGAACGCGTCGAACAAACCGTCGAATTTGTCCCAGTCGGACTTGCGCGCCGAGAACAGATGCTTGAACGCTGAACGCAAGAGGCCCGGACGCGCAGCATACCCCACCGACATCAGCGCCGCCGCGTCCTGCCCCTCTGCGAGCCCGACGCGGAATCCGGCGTCGCGCAGCGTACGCAGGAAGGCGGCAAGCCGCGTGGAGACGAGGCGGGAGACCTCGTTGAGGTCCTCGAATTCAGGGCTCGCGCCGCAGCAGCTCATGCGACTCTCCCGAGCAGGCGTTCCGTCACCTCGCGCGTGAAACGCGCGCGGTCCTCATGCGTCTTCAACAGGCAGATCAGCGTCTCATGCACGGTCTCGGGCGCATCGTGGAGATCGCTTATGTCGAGGCCGACAAGCGCTGCCGCCCAGTCCAGCGTCTCCGCGACACCAGGCACCTTCCGCAATTCCTCCTTGCGGACGCCTTCGACCATGCGTGCGATCTGGAGCGACATGGAGGGGCTTGCGCCCGCGATCCGCGCCAGGATGATGCGGGTCTCGCGATCGACGTCGGGATAATCAACATAGTGATAGAGGCAGCGCCGGCGCAACGCATCGGAGAGCTCGCGCGTGGCGTTCGAGGTCAGCACCACCTGCGGGATGGTGGTCGCCGGGATGGTGCCGAGCTCGGGGATCGAAACCTGGAAGTCGGAGAGCAGCTCGAGCAAGAACGCCTCGAACTCGTCGTCGGCACGGTCGATCTCGTCGATCAGCAGCACCGGCGGTTGCGCGCGGCGGATCGCGGCCAGCAGTGGTCGCTCCAGGAGGTACTTTTCCGAGAAGATCTGGTCCTCGATGCTATCAGTGCCGCGATGCGCCTGGATCGCCAGCAATTGGCGCTGGTAGTTCCACTCATAGAGCGCGGAGGACTGATCGAGACCCTCATAGCATTGCAGGCGGATCAGCTCGGTCGCATGCACTTTGGCAAGCGCCTTCGCCACTTCCGTCTTGCCGACGCCCGCCTCGCCTTCCAGCAGCAGCGGACGCCGCAACAATTGCATCAGCGAGATCGCGGTCGCGAGCTCCGTGTCGGCGATGTAGCCCGACGCAGCCAGCGCCTGCGCGATCTCGTCACGGCCTTTCATCGCTACGCGACCGCTCCAAGCTGTTTCGCCGCCTTCCAGTTGCGCCAGTAGTCGTGCGGCATCTGGATGTGCGTCGCCCCCAGAAACGCGAACGCGTCGTTGACGGCGTTGGAGAAGGCCGGCACACCGCCGACGTTCGGGCTCTCGCCGACGCCCTTGGCACCGATCGGATGATGCGGCGACGGGGTCACGGTGAAGTCGGTCTCCCAATGCGGTGTCTCGACTGCGGTCGGCATGAAGAAGTCCATGAACGAGCCGGTGACGACGTTGCCGGTGTCGTCGTAGCGGATCTCCTGCCCCATCGCGATCGCGAAGGCCTCGGTGAGGCCGCCATGCACCTGGCCCTCGATGATCATCGGGTTGATGCGGGTGCCGCAGTCATCGAGCGCATAGAAGCGCCGGACCTTGTACACGCCGGTATCGACATCGATATCCATTACGCAGAGATAGGCGCCGAACGGATAGGTCATGTTGGGCGGATCGTAGTAGGAGACCGCCTCGAGCCCCGGCTCCATGCCTGGCGGCACCGAGTTGTATGCCGCCCAGCAGATATCCTTCATCGACATGAACCTCTCCGGCAGGCCCTTCACCCGGAAGCCATCGATGTCCCATTCGAGGTCGTCCTCGTGGACCTCGAGCTTGTAGGCCGCGATCATCTGCGCCTTGGCCTTGATTTTTCGGGCAGCCATCGCGATCGCGGCGCCGGCCACGGGCGTCGAGCGCGAGCCGTAGGTGCCGAGCCCGTAAGGCGCGGTGTCGGTATTGCCCTCCTCGACCTGGATGTTGTCGGCGGGAATGCCGATCTCGGTCGCGATGATCTGGGCCCAGGTGGTCTCGTGCCCCTGGCCCTGACTCTTCGTCCCCATGCGCGCGATGCCGGCACCGGTCGGATGCATGCGGATCTCGCAGGAATCGAACATGGCGATGCCTAGGATGTCGCAATTCTTCGACGGGCCGGCACCGACGATCTCGGTGAAGAAGGAGACCCCCAAGCCCATGATCTCGCGGGTCTCGCCGCGCGCAAACGCCGCGCGCTTGTCTGCCTGCTCCTTCCGGAGCGCAGCGTAGCCGGTCGTCTCCATCATCTTGCGCATCGCGGTGTGGTAGTCGCCGGAATCGTACTCCCAACCCAAGGCCGAGTGATACGGAAACTGCTCCGGCTTGATGAAGTTCTTCAGTCGCAACTCGGCTGGATCAATGCCGAGCTTCTGCGCCAGGATGTCCATGGCGCGCTCGATGCAGTACGCAGCCTCCGTGACGCGGAACGAGCAGCGGTAGGCGACGCCGCCCGGCGCCTTGTTGGTGTAGACGCCATCGACGGCGAGATGCGCTGTCGGGAAGTCGTAGGAGCCGGTGACGATGTTGAAGAAGCCGGCCGGCCATTTCGACGGATCGGCGCAGGCGTCGAACGCGCCGTGATCGGCGAGCACGTGGACGCGCAGGCCGGTGACCTTTCCATCCCTGGTCGCGGCAATTTCAGTGGTCATGTGATAGTCACGCGCGAACGAGGTCGCGGTCAGGTTCTCGATGCGGTCCTCGACCCATTTCACCGGCTTGCCGGTGACGATGGAGGCGACGGCTGCGCAGATGTAGCCGGGATAGGCGCCGACCTTGTTGCCGAAGCCGCCGCCGATATCGGGCGAGATCACGTGGATCTTTTGTTCCGGCAATTTCGCGATCAGCGACACCACGGTGCGGATCACATGGGGCGCCTGGAAGGTACCCCATATCGTCAGCTCGCCCTTGATCTTGTCGAAGGAGCAGACGCACTGGCAGGTCTCGAGTGGCGACGGATGGGTGCGGTGATAGGAGATCATCTCCTTGATCGTCACCTCGGCCTTCCTGAAGGCCGCGTCGGTCAGATCCTTGTCGCCGACGGTCCATTCGAAGATGTGGTTGTGGTGCTTGCGCGGGCCGTGGGCGCCTGTGGTCTTGCCGGCGAGGTCCTCGCGCAGCACAGGCGCGTCCGGCGCCATCGACTTGAAGGGATCGACCAGCGGGGTGAGCTGCTCATACTCGACGACCACCTTGTTGACGCCGTCGTCGGCGGCATAGCGGTCGGTCGCGACCACGAAGGCGACCTCCTGGTTCTGGAACAGCACCTTGCCGTCGGCCAAAACCATCTGCACGTCGCCGGCAAGCGTTGGCATCCAGGCGAGGTTAACCGTCTTCAGCGTCTCGGCGGTGATCACCGCGAGCACGCCGGGGACCTTCAGTGCTTCGCTGTCGTCGATTTTCTTGACGCGCGCATGCGCGTGCGGCGAGCGGACGAAATCGCCGTGCAGCATGCCCGGCAGCTTGACGTCGTCGACGTAGTTGCCCTTGCCTTGGGTGAAGCGGATGTCCTCGACGCGCTTGCGCTTGCAGCCCATGCCTTCGAGTGCGGCCGTGCGTTGTTCCCGCGTGGGAGTTAAGTCGTTCATTCCGCGGCCTCCTTGAATTCGATGCCGTTGAGCTTGGCGGCGGCGTATTGAATCGCCCTGACGATGTTCTGGTAGCCGGTGCAGCGGCAGATGTTGCCGGAGATGCCGATCCGGATTTCCTCTTCGGATGGCGAGGGATTCTCCTTCAGCAGGCGGTGCGCCCGCATGATCATCCCAGGCGTACAGAAGCCGCATTGCAGGCCGTGCATCATGCGAAAGCCTTCCTGCAACGCCGACAGCGAGCCGTCGGCATTGGCCATGCCTTCGACGGTCATGATGTCGCTGCCATGGGCCTGCACTGCGAACATGGTGCAGGACTTCACCGACATGCCGTCGATATCGACGGTGCAGGCGCCGCAGTGGGTGGTCTCGCAGCCGATATGGGTGCCTGTCATCCCGAGGTTCTCGCGGATGAAATGCACGAGCAGCGTCCGCGGTTCGACGAGGCCTTCGACCTCGGCGCCGTTCACCTTCATGGTCACATGTGTTTTTGCCATTTGTCCCTCTCCTAACGCGCGCGGCCGGCGGCGCGTTGCAGCGCCCGCACGACCATGATGCCGCCGACATGCTTGCGATATTCGACCGGCCCGCGGGCGTCCGCCGCCGGCGACATGATTGCTTCCGCCGCAGCGGCCGCGTTCTTCAACGCAGCCATATCGAGGCTCGTGCCGATCACCGCGTTTGCCGCGTCAGTGGCGAGCAGCGGCGTCTCGTGGACATTGGTGAGCCCGATCGCGCAGCTCGCGACCTTGCCGCCCGCCATGGTGAGCACGACGGCTGCGGCCGCGGTCGCGTAATCGCCGACCTTGCGCTTGAGTTTTTCGTAGGCGTAGCCGTGGCCCGCGGCGGGCACTGGGACCGAAACAGCGGTGAGGATCTCGCCGGGCTCGAGCGCGGTGAAATAGGCGCCCTGGTAGAAATCGGCCGCCTTGACCTCGCGGGTGCCGTTCGCGCCTTCGAGGCGATAGGTCGCGCCCAGTGTGAGCATCAGCGCCGGCATGTCGTTGCCGGGATCGCCATTGGCGACATTGCCGCCGACCGTGCCGCGGTAGCGCACCTGCGGATCGGCGATCAAAAGCGCAGCTTCATGGAGGATCGGCACTGATCTTGCGGTCTCCTCGGAGGCGAGCAGATCATGCTGGGTGGTCATCGCGCCGATGACGAGGCTATCGCCGTCGCGGCGGATGCCTTTGAGACCGGCGATGCCGTGGAGGTCGACCAGATGAGCGGGGCTCGCCAGCCGAAGCTTCATCATCGGCACCAGGCTGTGCCCGCCGGCCAGCGGCCGTGCGTCCTCGCCAAGGTCGGATAGCAGTTTGACGGCGTCGGCAACGCTTGCCGGCCGGTGATAGCTGAATGCGCCCGGGATCATCGTCTCCTCCCAATCGTCCTTGCGCACGCTGGCGCGGACGTTGGGCCGGACCGTCTTCCTGAGCGGAGCGAGCCGCAATGGTTGGGGCACAAAGAGGGGGATTTCGCACGAAATGCGGACTAAAACGCACGAATTGCGTCAGCTTGCGCGACCCTTCCTCGCGGCTCGGGTCTACGCGTGTCGCCGCGTCGCCAGCCCCAACCTCGCTTTCACCTCGGCGATTTTGGCGCGACTCACGGGCACGCGGTGTGGGGACGGACCGTCGAGCTCGAGCACGGCGCCGTCGCCCTCCCTGCGGACGAGGGCGACATGGGGAATGCAGACGATGTGGCTGCGGTGCACCCGAAGAAACAGGCTGGGATCGAGCTGCGCCTCGGCCTCCGAGATCGACCACGGGCACATGCGCTCGCGGGTGCCGTCATGCACCCGTGTATAGTGGGCGTCGGCGCGGACACTGCGGACATTGGCGGTATCGATGAAATGCGTGCCGTCGGCGCCTTCGACCGGCAGGCGGGGGACGGGTGCCGCGCGCGGCGGCTGGCCGACGCCGCCGAGCGGCGCCGACACCGGCCGCAGTGGCGCTGCAACAGAAGCTGGCTCGGCCGGGAACGCGACTGCCGGCGCAGTGGGATCGCCGGCCATCGCCGGCACCAGGGTCTGCCGGCGCGGATCCGGCACCAGTGAGAGCAGGAAGCCGGCGGCGATCACGAAGCAAAGCACTGCCACCACGATGGAGAGGATTTGTTGCGACGCCGCAAGGCTGCCGCCGAGATGCTGATGCGCTTCACCTGTGAGCGGCATGAAATGCATGCCGTGCATGGCGGTGTAATGCATCCCGGACACTGCGACGCCGAAGGCGATCGCGCTCACGATCAGGCGAAAGCCTTCCTGCTGCGCGAGGAAGGCGCGCAAGCCGCCATAGGCGGTACCAATCGCCACCACGACCGAGAGCAGCACGATTGGTTCGTCATGCGCGATTGTGAACGGCCCGGAAAGGCCGTGGATGCCCACATAATGCATGCTGCTGATGCCGACGCCGAGCAGCACGGCCGAAGACATCACCCGCTTCAGCGAGGGCTCGCCGATCGAGACGAAGAACAGGGAGATGCCGACCACCAGCGCGCAGATCAGGAACGAGATGATGGTGGGCAGGACGAGATAGACGGTGTCCGGCGGCAGCGGCGCCGCCAGCATGCCGACGAAATGCATGGTCCAGATGCCGACGGCCAGAAATGCCGCCGCGCCCGCCAGCAGCACGCGGTTGCTGACGCCCGGCGTGTTGCGGATGCGCGCCGCAAGCGCAAAGCCGGTATATCCGCCCAGGCTCGCGATCGCGACGGAAAGCGCGACGAGATAGGGATCGTGTCCTTCGAACATGATCTTGCCGGCCGGCCCGTCTCCACGGCCCGGTCTCCTCCCGCCGCCGAGTTTATCAACGCGGCAGCGGGAATGACAATCAGCGGCGTGTGAGACGAAGGTTATACGATCCCCGCCGCGACCTGGCCGCGTAGCCGCTCCAGGCCGTGCAGCGTGTTGGCGCAGGCCTCGGCAACCTCCACGCCCTTGATCGCAAAGTGCTTGCGGAAGAAGTCGTAGTGCACCTCGGTCTCGTGGAATTGCTGCGGCGTCAGCACGGCGGAGAACACCGGCACCTCAGTACGCAGTTGCACGTCCATCAGCGCCTTGATCACGGTATCGGAGACGAACTCGTGGCGGTAGATGCCGCCGTCGACGACGAGGCCGGCCGCAACGATCGCGGTGTAGCGCCGCGTCTTGGCGAGAATCTGCGCGTGCAGCGGGATCTCGAACGAGCCCGGCACCTGGAACACGTCGACATGGGTGAGGTGCCGCGCCTCCGCCTCCTTCAGGAAGGCAAAGCGCGCCTCCTGCACGACATCGTGATGCCAGCAGGCTTCGACGAAGGCGACCCGTTGCGGCTTTGCGAAGCGGGGATGCTCACGCACCAACGGCTCGGGTGGAACCGGCGGAGGTTGGGTTTCCTGGGATGGTTGAAGCTGGGACGCTTCGACTTGCGGATCTTGCAACATCTGATTCATGGCTTTCCTTCTTAAGGACCAGAATCAGGGCATACGGAACGACAAACGGCCGCATCGTCGCGATGCGGACCGCCACCGACCGTTCTCTTTCATCCGGACTTTAACCGTCGGCTTCGGAGTCGCACCGAATCTGCTGACCCTTCCTCCTCGCGGAAGAAGGCGCTCGCGGGCTTGGACCTTTCGGCCCTTACCGCCGGTGGGGACTTTCACCCCGCCCTGAGAACATCGGCCGTTCGGAATGAACGACCTGGATGAAATATGACGCCGGCGGGCGGCCGCAGCAAGCGCCTTCGGCATCGCCAAACCGCATGGTCCCATGCCGCCGGGGCGGTCCGGCGCCTCGTGGAACGGAATTTTGGGACTGCATTAACGATTGGCGCGCCGGTCGCTCAATCCGATTCCGATTTGTTCTCAAATTAATAATTGTGGCCGAGATGAGCTGTGGACGAGCCTGTCGGACCTTGTGGACGGACTCGCGACGGAGTTGCGCAGATTCCGCAAATCACATCAGTTGATCCCCGACAGGCCCGCGCGATCCGAGGGGATCGCCGCTAGCGACGTTAAGGGAGCGCGCGCCGGGCCAACCGCGTGCGTATCAAGACAACAATAAGGCAAGAGGTCGAGACGGCATGTCCCTGCTCGAAAGCAATATCGATTCCCGCAGCCACCCGCTCTCGGTGGTGGAGGACATCGCCGCTAGTAACAACTGGGCGTTCGAACGTTCCGGCGACGACGAGATCACCATCGTCTCGAAGGGGCAGTGGACCGACTATCAGCTCTCCTTCACCTGGATGAGCGAGATCGAGGCGCTGCATCTGGCCTGCGCATTCGACATGAAGATTCCGCTTGCGCGCCGTCCGGAAGTGCAGCGGCTGGTCGCCGCCATCAACGAGCAATTGTGGGTCGGGCACTTCGATCTGTGGACCCACACTGGCATGATCATGCACCGCCAGGCGCTGATGCTGCCGGGGGGGCTGACCGCATCGACCGCGCAATGCGAGGCCATGCTCGCCGGCGCCATCCACGCCTGCGAGCGCTATTTCCCAGCGTTCCAATTCGTGGTGTGGGCCGGCAAATCGACCAGCGAGGCGATGGACGCCGCGATGTT
Organism: Bradyrhizobium sp. UFLA05-125; assembly: GCF_059803515.1. Lineage (NCBI taxonomy): Bacteria > Pseudomonadati > Pseudomonadota > Alphaproteobacteria > Hyphomicrobiales > Nitrobacteraceae > Bradyrhizobium > Bradyrhizobium sp. UFLA05-125. The sequence continues at coordinate 175,383 of NZ_JBANBJ010000008.1, forward strand.
CGACACGGCGGGCGAGGCGTAACGCACACCGCCTCCCCAAGGTCGTCCTGGCGAAAGCCAGGATCCATACCGCGTGATTTCACCGTATTGCACGACGCTTGTTGCTCTGCCCTCCATCCACTAGAACCACTCGGGGTAATGGGTCCCGGCTTTCGCCGGGACGACGCTGAGTGAGTGGCAATAGCGATGGCAAACAACAGCGCCTTGAAAGAGATCACCGGCACCATTCTCCTCGCCGGCGCAGGCAGGATGGGCGGCGCGATGCTGACCGGGTGGCTGGCGCAAGGCCTCGATCCGCGCCGCGTCGCGGTGATCGAGCCGCATCTGTCGCCGGAGATCAGCGCGCTCGCTGCGAAGGGCATTGCGCTCAATCCGGATGTGACGAGCGCCGGAAGCGTCGAGACGCTCGTCGTCGCGGTCAAGCCGCAATCCTTCCGCGAGGCCGGCGCCAAGCTGAAGCCCTATGTGTCCGCAGACACCTCGGTGGTCTCGATCATGGCGGGAACCACGATCGCCTCGCTGCAAGAGGTTTGCGGCGGCGCCGTCGTGCGCGCGATGCCCAACACGCCTGCCGCGATCGGCCGTGGCATCACGGTTGCCGTAGCTGCAAACAATGTCAGCAACAAGCAGCGCACAGTCGCCGACGCGCTGCTCCGCGCCACCGGCTCGGTCGAATGGGTCGAGGATGAAGGCCTGATGGATGCGGTCACCGCCGTCTCCGGCTCGGGCCCTGCTTACGTCTTCCTGCTCGCCGAAGAGCTCGCGCGCGCCGGCGTCGCGGCCGGCCTGCCGGAAGCGCTCGCTACCAAGCTCGCGCGCGAGACCGTGTCAGGGGCCGGCGAGCTTCTGCACCGCTCGGAGCTCGCATCGAGCATGCTGCGCCAGAACGTCACCTCGCCCGGTGGCACCACCGCCGCGGCGCTCGAAGTGTTGATGGGCGAGCCTGGTCTGCGCGAGCTGATGATCCGCGCGATTGCGGCGGCGACGCGTCGGTCGAAAGAACTTGCCAAATAACTCGATGCCGTAGGGTGGGCAAAGCGAAGCGTGCCCACCCTTTCTGTCGCACACGTGGAGAGATGCAAGAGCGCCTTTGCCCACCCTACAGCATCGCCGCCTTACGCGTTCTTCTCTGACGCGCCGAGCCGCTTATTGAAAGTCTCGACATTGACGAGGCCGCGGGCATGGCGGCCTTCGCCGAGCTTGCGCGCGCCCTCGAACGCCTCGACCTCGAAGCGGATCACGCGGCGCTCGACCGCGATCACCTTCGCAGTGGTCCGCACCGTCGCGCCGACGAGGCTTGCCGCGAGATGGCGGATGTCGACCTCAGTGCCGACCGTGACCCAGCCCGGCTGAAGCGCAGAGCGGATCGCATCGCCCGCGGTCATCTCCATCTCCAAGATCATCATCGGGGTCGCATAGACCATCGGCATACCGGACACGAAATGCCCGACCGTGCGCTCCGGCGGCACCACGAGCGTGCGCTCCGCGCTCATACCGATCTCGATGAACTCGCGTGCGTCCATGGTGCCTCACACACGATGTCGTCCCGGACAAGCAAAGCGCAGATCCGGGACCCATAACCACAGGATCAAGTTTTGCGAAGGCTGCCGATTAACAGCTTACGCCCACAGCCACTCCCTGTGGTTATGGGTCCTGGCGTTCGCCAGGACGACGGCTGTGTTTGCCGCTCGAGCGAAGACTACTTCTTCGCGGCAGCCGCGCGCTCCACAAAAGTCTTGCCGCCCTTCATCTTGTGGCGAAGCGGAGCTTCGTTGATCTGGATGACGACGGCTTCCGCGTCGACGCCGAGATTCTTCACCAGCGCCTGCGTGATGTCGCGCATCATGCCGGCCTTCTGTTCGTCGGTGCGGCCTTCGGCCATGCTGACGGTGATCTCAGGCATCTTGTTCTCTCCCTTGCGGCCGGACGGGCCAATCACGATGACCCCATCAAACAGGACGCAGATGCCCGGGACAAGCCCGGGCATGACAGCTCTCGCGAATAGCTAACCCCAGCTCACGTCATGGCGCGCGAGCACCTCGCGCACCTTCGCTTCGAGGTCAGCCTCGCTGCACGAGAACTGCGCCGGGCGCGTCTCGCGCCATTCCTGGTTGGAGGCGATCGCAGCCGCGGCCTTGGCGCCTTCGATCAGATCCTTGATCTGCACCTCGCCGCGGGCTTTTTCATCGGAGCCCTGGATGATCACGCAAGGCGAATTGCGGCGATCGGCATATTTGAGCTGGTTGCCCATGCTCTTCGGGTTGCCGAGATAGAGCTCGGCGCGGATCCCCGCGGCGCGCAAGACGCTGACCATTTTCTGATAGTCCGCGACGCGGTCGCGATCGAACACGGTGACGACGACGGGCCCGAATTCGGACCGCGTGTCGAGCTTGCCGAGCAGCGTCAGAGCAGCCTGAAGCCGCGACACGCCGATCGAAAAACCTGTCGCCGGCACAGGCTCACCGCGAAAGCGCGAGACGAGGCCGTCATAACGGCCACCGCCGCCGACCGAGCCGAAGCGAACCGGGCGGCCCTTCTCGTCCTTGGTGTCGAGCAGAAGTTCAACCTCGTAGACGGGGCCAGTGTAGTATTCGAGGCCGCGGACGACGGAGGGGTCGATCTTGATGCGATCCTCGCCATAGCCGGCAGCCGACACGAGCTTTCCGATCTGGTCGAGCTCATCGCGTCCCTGCTGTCCGATGGCACTCGCGGCAAGTCGCGTGTCAAGCGGCGCGTTGTTCTCTTCGATCGCGGAGATGACGAGCGCGATGTCGTCCTCTTTCAATCTCGCACCCTTGGTGAAGTCGCCGGACTCGTCCCTGCGACCCTCGCCGAGGAGTTGTCGCACACCGGCAAGACCAAGCCTGTCGAGCTTATCGATCGCGCGCATAACGGTTAGCCACTGGGCGTCGTCGGCGATGCCGAGCGCATCGCGGACGCCATCGAGAACTTTCCGGTTGTTCACCTTCACCACGTAAGAGCCGCGCGCGATGCCGAGCGCTTCCATCGTGTCCGCGGCCATCATGCAGATCTCGGCGTCGGCGGCCGGCGTGGCCGAGCCGACCGTGTCGGCGTCGAACTGCATGAACTGGCGAAAACGGCCGGGGCCGGGCTTCTCGTTGCGGAAGACGTAGCCGGCGCGGTAGCTGCGATAGGGCTTTGGCAGCGTGTCGAAATTCTCGGCGACGTAACGCGCGAGCGGCGCGGTCAGGTCGTAGCGCAACGAGATCCACTGCTCGTCATCGTCCTGGAACGAGAACACGCCCTCGTTCGGACGGTCCTGGTCCGGCAGGAACTTGCCGAGCGCGTCGGTATATTCCATGGCCGGCGTTTCCACCGGCTCGAATCCGTAGAGTTCGTAGACGGCGCGGATCTTCTCGACCATCTGGCGCGTGGCCTTGATCGCAGCAGGATCGCGATCCTCCAGCCCGCGCGGCAGGCGCGCCTTCAGTTTCAGGGGTTTTTTGGGTTTTTCGGCCATGCGCGGCGTTTACCAGCCGACGCGCCATGCGGCAACCCGGTCGGTGCCCGCCGCCTACGGCTGCTCCATCCGCGCCCGCAGCGCGTCGGCGTCGGCCTTCGGCATCGATTTGAGGAGCGGCTTGATGGTCTCGCCGCCGACGATCTTGTCGTTGCGCATGAACATCCAGTCCGAAATGTCGGCGCCGGCGAACTCGACGAGGTCGCCTTCCCGCTTGCCCGGCAGGTCGCGCGGGCGGTTGGCGAACCGTCCGGAATAGGTGCCGTTGGGAAGCTTCTTCACGTCGTCCATCCAGATGTGCTCGGCGCTGTTGCGGCCCGCTGTCGGGAAGCGCACCTTCAGGGAATGCCCGGTCTCCGTCGGCTTTGGCGCATCGTAGGACGCCCAGAACGTCGGCAGCGTATTGCGCGCACGGGCGATCGCGACGTTCATCTCGGGATTGCTGGAGCGGACGTCGATGACCGGCGAACGGTCCTGGGCCCCGACCTCCGGCACGGGGCCGATCGCCAGAATGCCGAAGACCGAGATGCCGGTGATGGCAGCGAGCACTGCCCATTTCAGGGGTTGAGTGAGCGTAGGAGTCATGATCGCGCTGTCCAAATGCCTCGATGTCTCGGGCTTTGTCGCGCGATCGCGTGAGTGCGTTCATAAGGGTCCGCACGTGAGGCAAGACTCGTCATGGCCGGGCTTGTCCCGGCCATCCACGCGCTTCTGCACGGGCGACGCTAACGACGTGGATGCCCGGGACGAGCCCGGGCATGACGGAGAATGCTGCTGGAACAGAAGCCCCAACGAAACGTGGGAGAGCGGCGGAAAGATTCCGCCGCCACTCAAACGACCTTTCGGATCCAGTCGTGCGGGTCGTTGGTCCGGCCGTACTGGATGTCGACGAGCTGCTTGCGCAGCCCCATGGCGACCGGGCCGGCGGCGCCACCGCTGATGAGGAAGTCGCCGCTCGCCGAGCACACCTTGCCGATCGGCGAGATGACGGCGGCGGTGCCGCAGGCGAAAGCCTCCTTCAGCTTGCCGCTGGCCGCATCCTTGCGCCACTGGTCGATCGCGTAGGGCTCCTCGCGCACCACCGTGCCGGCGTCCCTGGCAAGCGCGATGATGGAGTCGCGGGTGATGCCCGGCAAAATGGTGCCGAGCGGCGGGGTGATCAGCGAGCCGTCGTCGAACACGAAGAAGATGTTCATGCCGCCGAGCTCCTCGATATAGCGGCGCTCGACCGCATCGAGGAACACGACCTGGTCGCAGCCATGCTCGATGGCTTCGGCCTGCGCGCGCAGGCTCGCGGCGTAGTTGCCGCCGCACTTGACGGCGCCGGTGCCGCCGACCGCGGCACGCGTGTAGTTCTCCGACACCCAGATCGAGACGGGCGCAGGCCCGCCCTTGAAATAGGAGCCGACCGGCGAAGCGATCACGGCAAAGATGTATTCCGCCGACGGCTTCACGCCGAGGAAGACCTCGTTGGCGATCATGAATGGCCGCAAGTAAAGGCTGCCCTCGCCGCCCGGGATCCAGGCGCGGTCGATCCGCACGAGCTGCTCGACCGCGTCGATGAAGACGTCCTCGGGCAGCGGCGCCATTGCCATGCGCTCGGCCGAGTTCTTGAAGCGCCGCGCATTGGCGTCGGGGCGGAACAGGTTCACGCCGCCGTCGTCGCGCTTGTAGGCCTTGAGGCCCTCGAAGA
>NZ_JBANBJ010000090.1:0-32223 GCF_059803515.1 Bradyrhizobium sp. UFLA05-125
CCGCTACGGCGCTATTGGAGGGCGCGCGTGCGGACGGCTTTGCTCTACCGAGCTACACCACCTTCGGGGACACGACCGCTCCTTGCCCTTGGGAACAGGGATTTTTTTTAGGCTGGTTGATACCTCCCCGGTGGACGAGGGCGCCGACCTACCAGATTAGCACATCTTTCAAAGACTTAGTCGCCGGTTCCGGCCAAGATCGCGGCGGACAAACAGGGAACTCATTCGACCAAGAACAGGGATTTGGAGATCGGGAAACAGGGAATTGTTTGGGAAGTTACATAGCGCGGGCCAAGGGCGACAAGTGCCAGGGGGCGTACCGCAGGCCCGACGCGGCGACCCAGCCGGGCTTGCCTTGGGAAGGGCGCCTGAGGATCACCTGACCTGCAGACAAAGACGGATGGTGAGCCGACACCGCCTACCAAGTCACCAGTCACCTCGACATCCAGGGCGGACGAAATCAGAATTCCTATACCAACGCGCCTGACTTTCTTCTTCGATAGCTTAGTACCGCTCGGACCACCTATGCTCGCCGGCCGCGATCATAGCCGTGCATCCTCTTCGCTGATGCGAAAAGTAACGGTGCTCGGCTCCGCCCCACCTGCGGGATAGCGCTTGCGAAGGCGGTGCAGCAATCTCTGAGCCCCTTGATCTCCGTTCAGCGCCATGGACTTCAGCTGTCGGATGAGCGCTTCGCACCGATTCATCCATAAGGGGCCGGACTCCGTAGGGATCTCGATGACTTCGAGAGCCACCCGCCGGAAGATCTCAACGCGATCGAACTCCGGCTTCGATCGTCTAGGGCGCCCCTTCGGATTGCCGGATTGCCCCTTCTTGAATCGGGTCTCTTTGGGAGGCCGGCGGTAACCGGTTTGGTCATCTTCACTCACAACAGTTCCTCTCCTGTCTCGTCGGGCAAATCCGGCACGATAATGAACTTTGTCAGTTGTTCCTCACTCCAGTCTCGCAATCCATATTCCTGGATCCTACCGACAATCGCCTTGGCGGCGGTGAGGTCGCCCCCGAGCGCTGCGTTAAACATCTTCCTAGTCTCAACCTCGATGCTCATCATAGATCTGCGTTGACCGCGCTCGGTAACGGCAATGGGCTCTGCGTCCAACTGCAACAGAAACGCACCCAGGTCAAAGCTACGTTTGAGCTGCTTCTTTCTAGAGGATTTCATCATCGATCTCCGGCTTCCGGCTCGCATCCCGCATCGCGCTCCAATTCGGCGAAGATTGCGCCATCCTGGCGAACGGCATCCTCTCCAGTCAGGATTTGCCAGCGCCGAATAATCGTGTCGACGTAGGTCGGATCGAGTTCGAGGCCGCGACATATGCGGCCGGTTTGCTCAGCGGCCATCAAGGTGGTGCCGCTGCCCAAGAAGGCGTCCAGGATGATCCCGCCGCGGTTTGATGCATCCATGATCGCGTCGATCACCATGGGAAGGGGTTTGACGGTGGGATGGAGATCAAATGCCGCCTGTCTCTTGCGTGCAGCCGTCGTCGCGCTGTCGTACCGCCATACGTTGGACCGATTGCGGCCGTATTTTCCCAGCTCGATGTTATTGATGTGAGCCGCGGTTCCGGACTTGAAGATGAAGATAAGCTCGTGCGCGGACCGATACAATGAGCCCAGGCCTGGAGTGTCCTTGACCCAGACGGCGATGTTCTTCAGCTCGGAAAAGGCCTCCTGACCGGTCTTCAGCAGATCTGCGGCATGCCGCCAGTCCATGCACAAGAAGACCAGCGCGCCACTTCTGCTAAAGGCGGCCAAATGTGAGCAAACAGCATTCAAGAATCCGGTGAACTGCTCCTCCGACATCTCGCCGGCTGCTTGCACGAAGTTCTGGTGCTTGACCTTGCCCTTGCCTGACACATTGCCTTCGATGGCAACATTATAAGGCGGGTCGGAAAAGACCATGTCAGCCAACTCGTCTTGCATCAAGCACTTGAAGCTTGTCTGCTCCGTGCTGTTGGCGCAAAGAATACGATGCTTGCCGAGGGTCCACATGTCGCCAGCACGGCAGATCGCCGGCCCATTCCAATCTTCCGCATCCTCAATCGGTTTCGGCACGCCTTTCTGTTTTTCGATAATGATGTCGATCTCGGCCGTGGAAAATCCAGTCACTGACAACGGAAAATCCAGATTGATTTCGGTGAGCCGCATCAGTTCCTGCGCCAGGAGACGTTCGTCCCATGACGCATTTTGGGCCTGTTTGTTATCTGCCAGCCGAAATGCCCTCAATTGCGTAGCGGACAGGTGTCGGACCTGAATGGCGGGCACCTCGGTCATGCCTAGACGTCGCGCGGCAAGCGTTCTGGCGTGACCCGCTATAATGCGTCCAGTGTCATCGATAACGACCGGTACCAAGAACCCGAATTCGCAAATGCTGTCGGCGAGTTGTTTGATTTGTTTTTGGGAATGTTGACGCGGGTTTTCCGTGTCGAGCACGAGGTGGTCTAACGCGACGTACTCGATCCCCACCCGAATGGGCGTCAGATTTCTAGCAGCGTTTGGCATCGCATCTCCACGATTTGAGCAGCTTTCGGCCCAGTCGGATTTGCAAAGAAGAAAGGGCGTGCAAGCCGGTTTCAATGAGTGTCGCGCAGCACCAGCATTTTCTGATCTGGCCTTAGCCGCGCATGGGCATAACCATCACAGTGATGGGCGAACTCACGAACACCGATAGCCGATGGATCTATTTCTAACAAACGTAAATTCAAAAAAAATCAACCCGTTACCAATTGATTAACGTTTAACGCCCGCAAGAGCTAGCAAGCTGTTTGGCCGTTAGTTGGCTGTTAACTCAGAGATCGCAGCGCGCGCCTTTGCCTCCTTATGGCGGAACGCTCGCAGCGCTCCGGCCGCGTTAGCCGTTCAATCGGGAGCGATATTGGGCTCGAGAGTTTGGCAAGCATAAACCTGGCGGCTTGGCTCTGCCGGCCACCCCGCTGAGGACAGGTCGTTACTTCGTCCTCGCTAGCCGTCGGCTCGTCAACGCTTTGAGAAGGCGCCGCTGCTCACGGTGAGCGGCTCTAGCGTAGCGCTCAAGAGCGACGATCCGCTTGGCCAGCTTTGACGTTGGCTCCTCTAAAAAAGCGGCGAGCATCCGAACGCGGATACTGCGGATGTCGGCCAACCTTAATCTTCCCCGCGCCAAATCGGTTGCGACCGCCGCGTTCACATCTAGCGCAAGCCCGCTCATCACGGCGTTTGTCAGCTCCTTCAATCGAACAGCGTCCCCACGCGCGCCCCGCGCCAACCCATGACGGAGCGCATTGCCGCTGGATCGGGATTTGCCGATTTGTGTTTTTGGCCCGGTGCTCCGTTTGGCATTCTCTCGATTGGCTTCGATTTGTCGTTTTGACGCCATCACTCCCCCGGCTCTTTGGCTCAATGTGACCATCCCTCGAACGCGGCGGGGCATCAACGCGGATCGGCAAAAGAGCAAGAATCTTGCTGCAGAAAGGACTGGCATTTGCTCCTAATTGGAGCGTTACTGATTCGTACTGGGCGCTGAAAGCGAAAGCCTTGCGCCGGCATCTCGCCCTGCAAACGCGGGGCTTCGGGCAGTGCGGCAAGTCATGCCGCGTTGTTCACGAGTAGGAGATGCCAGTGGCAATTGTTCCAAGAGGCGGCGTTGAGACGCCACGCCAGATCATCACGTTTAGTCCCAATCACCGCCGTCATTTCGTCGGCGGCTCGGATGCACGCATCATCATGGGAGATAATGAGGAGAGGCTGATCCGGCTGTGGCGCGAGAAGCGCGGCGAGATCGAACCTGAGGATCTCTCGGACAACCTCATCGTTCAGCTTGGTACCGTCACCGAGGACTTGAACCGCGCTTGGTATGAGCGCTCCTCCGGGCAGACCATCACGGACATCCAGAGGCGCGTCCGTCATCCCGTGCACAAATGGATGGGCGCAACATTGGACGGCATCGTCGAACAGTCGGGCTCAGTCTTCGAGGCGAAGTTCATGCTGCCTTGGGCCTTCACGGAAGAGGCGGCCGCCGAGAAGCACATGGCGCAGCTGCAGCATAACATGTGGGTCGTCGCCGCCCGTTCTTCCGTCCTCTCGATCATCACCGGCGGCGGCAAGTGGGTCGAGATCAAGATCCACGCCGATCCGCTCTACCAACACCTTCTCCTGACGGCCGAGAAGAAGTTCTGGCGCTGCGTCCAGAGTGGGGAGCCGCCCGTCTTGTTTAACATCGAGACGCCGCGACCGCGGCTTCAGGCCATCAAGATCGTGGACATGTCCGCCTCCAATCAATGGGCGGAGCTGGCGGCCATCTATCTTCGCACCCGCGTGGCTCACGGCGAGCATGAGCTCGCCAAGTCCGAGCTGAAGAAGCTCATGCCTGACGATGCCAAGGAGGCCACCGGCCACGGCATTCGCGCCAAGCGCTCGAAAGCCGGCGCCATCAGCTTTGATCCGGTTGAGATGGAGAGCGTCCATGCACCAGGCCAGTGAGCATATCGGCGCGATCGCAGCGGCGCTGGCCCGCGCGCAAGCCGAACTGACCAACCCGGAAAAGACCCTGACCGCTATCATCCACTCGCCCTTTCCGCGGGAGGAGGATCGCACCTTCCGCTACGCCTCGCTGGCCTCGGGCCTCGACATCGTGCGCAAGACCCTAAGCCAGCAGGAGATCGCCACCATCCAGACCACCCGGATCGAGGCCGCCACAGGCCAGATCCACCTCACCACCCTGCTCGCCCATTCCTCGGGCGAGTGGATCTCTTCAGACTGGCCGGTGTGCGCCACCAGAGATGTCGAGGCGCCGCACCGGATGGGGGCGGCGCTGACCTATGCGCGGCGCTATGCCCTGTTCGCCCTGGTCGGGATTGCCGGCGAGGACGATCTGGATGCGCCGGATACGCTGGCAGCCATGCCGGAGGCCGGGCCGCAAGGCCCTGTTGGCGCCAAAGCCAAGCCCGCGAAGGGCGTTCTCAACCGGGCGCCGGTGCTGGGGCCGCCGCAGTCCGCCGAGCTGCGGGAGCAGCTGCTGAGCCAGCTCGCGGCCTTACCTCCCGGCAAGGACTTGCTCGCTTGGGCCAAGGCCAGCATTCCGCTCAAAAACACCCTGCTGGAGGCCGACGCCCGGATGGTCGAAGCCGCCTATCGGGCCAAGCTCGAGACCGCCGCCGGACCCGGCGAGCAAGACCCGTCACCAGAGCCGCTCCCGGAAGCTGCTGCGGGCGCCGAGGCGGCGCTGCAGCCGGCGTCACCAGCGTCGCCCAAGACAGGGCTCGCCCATCCCAAGGACCCGCCCCGTAAGCGCAGCAAGGCTCACCTGCTGTTCGTCCGCGACCAACCCTGCCTGGTCTGTCGGCGAACCCCGTGCGATGCCCACCACCTCAAATTCGCCCAGCCGCGCGCCCTGGGCCTGAAGGTCAGCGACGAGTTCACGGTCCCCTTGTGCCGCACCCATCATCAGGAGCTGCACCGGCATGGCAATGAAAGGGCGTGGTGGGCGAACCTGCAGATTGCGCCATTGCCGGTGGCGCAGGAGTTGTGGGCGACGAGCCCCGTCCACGGCCCATCCAGCGCGGCTGTAAGCACCGCGGCGCTTACCGCAAACCTGGGGTCGGAGGCCTCGCCATCATGAACGGTCCCTGCCAAACGGCACACCAGCTGACCGCGACCGCGCCGCCGGCTGAGTTTGAAGCGTTGGCACCGCCTCCGCTGCTGCTTCCGGGCGAAAAGCTAGAGCACTACCTGGCGCTGCAGCAGGCGATCTTCGCCGACCTCGCGCCCCGATCCGCCATTGAGTGGCTGCTCGCGATCGATGTCGCTGAACTCTCCTGGGAGATCCAGCGCTACCGGGTGCTACGGCATAAGGTTCTGGAGACCCATCGCCAAAAGGCAATCGAAGCTGCGCTTCGGAGCATCGACATGATCGGGATCGCCCGCGAACTCCAGGATGAAGCCGAGTACTACACCCTGCAAAATGCGTTGAGCTGGCGGATTGATGCGATGGCTGCAACCGAGATCGACATGCGACTTGCTCGCTATGGCTTCGATCAACACGCCATCAACACGGAAGTCTACGTGCAGGCCCGCGAGATCTTCGTGCTGTTCGAGGGTCTGCTTAATGCCGCACAAACCAAACGCATGCTGCTCCTGCGCGAGATCAGGAATCAGCGCCTTGCGGGTGAGGCTATGCGCAAGCGGCACTGACGCAAACGAACGAAAAGCACAGACCAGCGAGATCGGTCCAGCGGCTATGCCGCAACCGAGTAGCACATTGCTTAAAATAGCACGCCCGTTTCGAACGCTAGGAGCACCGGACAACAGCATCTGCTCGTCGGGGGCGGACCGGTTGACCGCTGCTCATCTACGATCGCGAGAAGCCCAATCGTTCACCGGTATTTCGCTCGCCGTTTGCGGCGTCGCGCGCGCCGGCGCTCGAACCCGACAAGCTCTTCAGTCTGGTTCGACTAATGTCACCAGTTGCCAAAGCTCTGCATCACCGCAGCCGGCATCCTGGTCGCGTTGTGCGCATGCCATGCTCGGCATAAAGGCGGGTCAGCACGGCGCAGGAGAAACTCGGCCAAAAGCCGCTGACCGGCGGAGCAGGTCCGCTGGCTTCACGATCGGTCTCGCGCCGCAGAGTCGAGAGGCCGCTTTAGTCTGCCCCAGTGGACCTTATCGTTCATGCTCGGCGCCGCCGGTCACTGCCGGAGCCGCATGCCGGCGCAACCAGTTGCAGGTTCACCTGGAAGCGGGAAAGCGAGCCTGCGCAAGCACCCAGGTCGACGCGCGGCACGCGATCCTCGCGAGCCATCGACCCCCGCTGGTTGAGGAGTGGACCACAGTGCGGCGCGCCGGCATTCACGGTAGCGCTTCCTCCTAGAACGTCCGGAACAAGAGGACAATGGCGATTCAACTAGTGCGACGGCGTTGCTCGCCTCCTGAGCGTAATGATATATTTTAGGTATTTCGAGCTGGAGGATTTTTCATGAAGTTTCTCCGATCGGCGTCGCTTCTGGCCGTTTACTCCCTGTTTGCTGTCCCCGGCTCGGCCGAGGATAGGCCAAACGGACCACCACCTTTGTCGGCGTCTCCGGCACCTGTGCCGGGTTATATGGGCTTCGAGAAGCCTTGTCCGGACCAAAATCCAAATATGCGCAAGCCGCGCACGAGTGAAACCTGCGATTATGTAACGATCATTAAGCGCTGCGAAGGCGACCTGACGGAGCGCCTATTCCGACAGCCGCGTGAGATCGGGTTGGACCATCCGCGGCGGCTTGCCTGTCATTCAGACTGAATTTCCACCCACAATGGAAAGCTTCGCCAAGAGGCGGACGCTGCCGCGAGTGTCGAGAACCTAGGCGGGTGCATGCGGCCAGAATTCAGGGCGTTGACAGGGCTTCGAGGTGTGGCGGCAACGACCGTCGCCTACATACACTTCCAGCAATTATCGGGAAGCTCCCACGGGCTCTTCGCGTGGCAGCACGCAGCAGTTGACTTATTCTTCTGCCTCAGCGGGTTCACGCTGACTTACGTCTATAGCGCGGAGAACTTTCTTTTTTCGAGCTATATCATCGCTCGAATTGCGCGGATCTACCCGCTTTACCTCCTCACTCTGATCATTGCTGGCGCGGGTTATATCTTACCGATAGCCATTAATCCCGAAAATTATCCCGTAAACGCTGCCAGCACAGACTTTCTGCTGCAGCTATCGATGCTCAATTCCTGGCCGGTCATCGGTTCAGGCGTCTTTTGGAATCCTCCGGCATGGTCAATATCCGTCGAGTGGTTATGCTATCTTCTGCTGTTTCCGCTCCTATTGCATGCAAAGGCACCGCGCTCACCTAACGCTCGACTGATTTGCCTCGTTGTACTCGGAGCAGCTTCATATGCTATCTTCATGCAATACTTCGACGAGCACCTAACCGTACCCGAGCTATACGTTGCAAAGAGCCGATGGAGCTATTGGGTAAATCCACTCCGAGGCATCCTTGAATTCACGTCTGGATGGCTCGCCTTCTCCTGCTTCAAAATGCAAGACGATCTATGCGTCTTCAGCGGGAAGTATGCGACATACATCGGGCTGGCTTTTGTCGCCATTTTGGTTCTTCAGTTCTTAGGAATTGTCAGCTCGCAGACACTGATATTTCTCTTTCCGTTCGTGATACTTGCTGCGACAAATCCCGCCTCACCAATATCGCGGGTGCTGGCATCTACTGGGTTACATTTCATCGGCGTAATCTCCTACTCGATCTACATGACGCACGTGATCGTTTTTATGGCGTTCGGATTCGTGTTCGGGCTACCCGATACATGGCCGATGCAAATCTATGTCGCTATGATCGTCGCTGCCTTTGCCGTTTCAGTAAGCAGCTTTTTTGCGCTCGAGAGGCCAGCGCGCAACATCATACGAAACAACTGGCGAAACTACAGCCAGCATCAAGCCTCTTCGCTTGGTTGAAGCCAAAGGACATCGTCCATCTAATGCCGATTACTGGGCGACCGTGCATCCTTCGTCGACCTTCGTCGACACCGGGTGGATCTGCGAAATTATCCTGATCAACCGTGGACCGGAAATCACGCCTTTCGCTGTTATGACGGCGAGCCCGCGCCAGCCGGGGTCGCATTGACCAGAACTGCTCGGCGTCGCTGACGACTTATAAAGGAAGTCGCCCCACCAACTAGCCGTGTCTCCGCCACCACCTGCCGTGCATGAAGGCGCGCATGAGTCGACCGGCTAGTAGGAGCGGCCAAAGGAGGCTCCGAGCACATGAGCCTGATGCTGGGTGAACAAGAGCGCGTCCGCAGTTGCCGCGATGACGGCGAGCACGAGAACAATGCGGAAATTGCGCGAGATATCCCGATGCGTGTCGTCTTGATCATTCGGAACAGGCGTGGCGAGGCCACCCCGCCGCGGCTTTCCCTGTCTTGAATCCGCCTCAATTGGCGGCGCGCGGGTTTCGAAACATGTCCAGCAGCCACGAGCAGTGGACAAGCGGCCGAGCCGATCCTAAGCTTCGCCAATTGCGGAAATCGAAGCTGCTAAACGCGGTTCTGACTATGGACTGGTCCTACTATCTCACGGGAGCTGCAGTGATCCTGCTCCTCCTTGCCTATCATCTGCATGGCAGGCTGTTCAGGAGGGATACACTGCGGGACGAGAAACTGAATCGACTGATCGATGAACGCATCGATCGCATGGACCTGAAGCGCGAAAAAAAGCACGATCAATCGTCCCGCACTCGGCCCTAGCGGTCACCTTTTCCGCCGCACTTCTGCACTCTTCTTCAAATATTTGGCGACTGCGCGCAAGAATCGCATCAACCTCAGCGCGACGATCCACCGGCAGACGTGAGGAAGCCCGTTTCGAGCGGCGGCCCTCGGCTTTTATGCTCCCACAATCGGCATGGTCGGCCGATTGCTTACCATCGTCGGCATGTACAACTCGCCCCGATGGCACGATCGCCGTCGAAAAAAAGTAGAGCCATTGTCCGAGCAGCGTGTCGACGCCCGCTTGCGTTGAGAGCACTGACTCACGCGAGGGCACTATGTGCTGTTCATGCTGATCGGGAGGCCGGCTGAGGACAATCTCGATGCGCCCGACGTCTCTCTCGAACGGCAAATACTCCGAACATTAAAATGGGCCCGCCGGCAAGAGAGAGCGGTCACTCAGCGGGCGGTGCGGGCGTTAGCGGCAGCGGGGGCGACGACGGTTTTGGTTTTCCGGTCGTCGGCTGAGTTGTAGTCTGTGGTAATGAGGGGGCTGGCACAGGCTTGCGCGCGGCGGAAGTTGCGATTTGTGCCGGAGGCGTAACTATCTTGGGCGGCGCCTTCCGCTCGAGGCGGATCAATTGATCGTTGATCGCCTTGATTTGCTCGGCTGCCTTCGCGTTGTCACGCTCCGCCAGTTCCTGGCCGGTTCTTAGTTGATCAGAAAGTCGGGCAACGGCGCGGGTTAGGTCTTCCTGGTTGTTCTTGAGCTGCTCGCCGCGTTTCGCGTTGTCGCGGACCATCTGTTCACGACCGATCTTGAGCTGCTCGATTTCCTTTTCCAAGTTTGTGAGATCGCGCGAGATCGACTGAAGCAATGGCATCAACTCGGACAGTAAAGTTGTCGGCACCGCCAGGGTCGCAGGCCCCGACTGCGAACCCGTCTTCGCGGCATCGCGGGAGCCCAACCAAACAAGGGCGGTTCCAGCGACGCCGACTGCCAGCAGGATACCGGCAAACCCACGTACTATCCACCCACGCGGCGAAATCCGATTGCCTGAGCCGGCAGGCGGAATCGTGTTGATACCTACTGTCTTTAGGTCAGGTCGGAGAAGACTTCCGACTTCTAGCTTCGAACGGGATTGATGTCCCTGATCGGCCGTAAGCGTCAAGGTGACCGCACATGGCGCGGTTGATTGAGATCTGAGAGTCTTCGGCGTTGATGAAGTCGGAGATCTGGTGATGCAAATTTCTGTAAGTACGCCTATCCCTGATGATGGAAATTGTCAGGTGATCGAGCACCTGGAGGCACGGCCTCTTCGGGCTCGGCGCGGCTGGTCCGCCGAGGCGAAGGCCCGGCTTGTGGAGGAGACGCTTGTTCCCGGCGCCAATGTTTCGGCGATTGCCCGGCGGGCCGGAATGGCTCCGTCGCAGTTGTTTGGTTGGCGACGCCAAGCGCTGGCAGCGAGGGTTGCGATCGGGAACGGGGCGGTAGACGGCGGTCGGGCAATGCGGTTCGAGCGCATTGCGGCGGTGAGCCGCGCGCTGGTGGAAATTGTCATTGGTGAAGTGGTGTTGCGCGCCGGAAGCGATGTCGAGCCTGATCATCTCGCCAATGTCATCCGTGCGGTTCGCAAGACATGATCCCGTCGGGCGTTGAAGTTTATGTTGCCAGCACGCCGGTCGACTTCCGCAAGGGGTCGGTGTCGCTGATGGCCCTGGTGCGCGACGGCGGTGTTGATCCGTTCAATGGAGCGCTCTACGTCTTCCGCTCGAAACGAGCCGACCGGGTGAAGATCGTTTGGTGGGACGGCGGCGGTATTTGCCTGTTTGCGAAAACGCTCGAGAAGGAGCAGTTTTGCTGGCCCCGGATCGCGCCGGCGACAGTGCAACTGAACTATGCCCAGTTGCTCGCCCTTGTCGACGGGATGGACTGGAAAAAGGTTCGGCCGACAACGGTGCAGCGTCCGCGATCGGTTGGCTAGAAAAAGGCTGTGACATTTTGAATCGGGGCATTTGAAATGCCTCGAAAATCGGCGGCGATCATGCTCTGCTCTCGGCGATGATGCCGACCGTTGCCGAGCTTCCGGACGATATTGATACGCTCAAGGCGATGGTGCTGGCCACAGTCGAGCAGCGCGCGGAGATGGAGGCGGAGAATAGCCCCGCATTGCCTCCGAGATCGCGGCTCTCAAGCTGATCAACACAACCTCGGATGCGCGAATTGCGGAACTGACGGCGATCGTCAAGACGTTTGAACGCATGCTTTACGGCACGCGCTCGGAACGCATGCGCGGGGAACGGCTGGACGATGAGCAGATCGACTTCGTGTTCGACGAGATCAAGACCGGCGTGGCGGCGATCGGCGCCGAATTGGAGACAGCGGGCAAGGACAAGCTGAAGCGCGCGCCGCGGCCGCGCAAGGGCTTTGCGCCTCACCTGGAGCGGATCGAGCAGGTTATTGAGCCAGAGGTTCCGCCCGGCTGCGAGGATCTGGAGAAGGTCCTGATTGGCGAGGACGTGTCGGAGCGTCTCGACGTGGCGGCAGCCAAGTTCCGGGTGATCGTGACCCGCCGCCCGAAATACGCCTATCGCGGCCGCGACGGCGTGATCCAGGCGCCGGCGCCGCCCCATATCATCGAAAGCGGCATTCCGACCGAGGCGCTTCTGGCCCAGATCGCCGTCGCCAAATATGCCGACGGCCTGCCGCTGTATCGGCAGGAGACGATCTACGCCCGCGACAAGACCGAACTGAGCCGTTCGCTGATGGCCCAATGGATGGGCAAGGTCGGCTTCGAACTGCAGCCTCTGGCGGACTATGTTCTCGCGCGCATCAAGCAGGGCGACAGGCTGTTCGCCGACGAAACCACGTTGCCGACGCTGGCGCCGGGAAGCGGCAAGACCCAAAAGGCCTGGTTATGGGCCTATGCGCGCGACGACAGGCCCTTCGGGCGTACCAGTCCGCCGATGGTCGCCTATCGCTTCGAGGACAGCCGCAGCGGCGACTGCGTGGCGCGTCATCTGGCAGGCTTCACCGGCATTCTGCAGGTGGATGGTTACGCCGCCTACACACAGCTGGCCAAAGCGAAAGCCGGCTCCAATGAGGTGATGGCTCTCGCGGGCTGCTGGGCACATCTGCGCAGACGGTTCTATGAACTGCACATCAATGGCAGTTCGCAAATTGCGACGCAGACGATCACAACGATGGCCGAGCTCTGGAAGATTGAAGAGAAGATCCGCGGCCGCGATCCTGCCGCACGCCTGACCGCGCGTCGGGACCGTTCGGCGGCCATCGTCGCTGACCTCTTCAAGCTCTGGGAAACGGAATTGCCGCGCATCTCGGGAAAGTCAAAACTGGCCGAGGCGATCCGCTACGCCACGTCCCGACGCGAGGCCCTCGGGCGCTTCCTCCTCGACGGTCGTGTCGAAATCGATTCCAACATTGTCGAACGGGCCATCAGACCCCAGACAATAACGCGAAAGAATGCGCTCTTCGCGGGGAGCGATGGCGGTGGCCGGACATGGGCAACCGTCGCTACACTTTTGCAGACGGCAAAAATGAACGACGTCGATCCGTTCGCCTGGCTGACGCAGACGCTCGAGCGCCTCGCCAACAGGTGGCCGATCTCCAAGATCGAAAACCTCATGCCGTGGAATTACAAAGCCTGAACGGTCACAGCTTGGTGCTTTCCAGGATCGAGCGCAGTGAGGATGAGAAACGCTGGAGGATGAGCAGAGCCGAGCTGGAAAAGCGCATTAGGCAACTGCGCAGCGAAGGCAAAGGCATCCTCCCGCACGATCGGCGTCGGCACCAGCACCGTGCAGCGCGCCCTGGAGGCGTCATGACTGACCGCCGGATCGATTCAAGAACTTCTGGCGCTGAAGGCGCGCTCATAAATCGAACCCACAGCCGTTTCTGAGTAGTACAGCGGTTGCGGCTTTAGGGTGGCTACGAACGCCACGAAGCCCAGCGCTAAGAGCGCGAAAGTCATGAGACTGAAAGTGTGGTTCAGGGTCATCTTCGCTCCGGTTCTCGGGCTGCATCATGCGAACCGGACCATGAAGAAATCGACCCGAATTTTCCGTGACGGCACTCACAAATGCTCGGCGGCCAATGGGTGGACCACCTTACCTCCCAGTCAACCTTTGATAAAAAATCAAAATTAAACAGTTTGGTGCTCACGCCTAACGGGGATTGATCCAGTCCCTGTCGCGCCGCCGGCAAGTGGGTGTGCGGGAGAAGTGCGTGCAAAAAAAACCGCCACCCCCGAGGCAGCCCGGGCGGGCATTCTCGATGGTGGAGGCTTTATCGCATTTTAGAGTTAGGAACCGAGGATTCCTTGGAAACCGAAGTTTCCTGCACTACCGATCCCGTTCAAAGCGTTAGCGTCGCCGCCGAGGCTGGTAGCCGCAGCGACCTGCACGGGAATGGTGTTCTGTACGGAGTTCTGTATGCTGATCGGTACGTTGACCAACCCGCCGCCGCCAGCCACCACCTCGAGGTCCATTTCCGTTAGTTCACAGATTTCAGTCATGGCTTGCCTCCTTAGGAGAAAAGCCCGCACACCCCTCGGGAGCAGCCCATGGAGAGTGCGGGCATTCCCGACTTAGCCGTGGCTCACAATCCCGACCAGGGTCGCGCTGTTGATCTGATTACCGATCGCGTTGACAGCGGTGGCGGGCGAGTTTTTGCCGCTGGAGGTAGCAGTGGCGCTCTGGTCGGCATAGTTATACTGAACGTTGGTCAGGTACTGGTCCACATCAAAGCCGCCAGCAACCGCCTCGAGGTCCGTATCGATGAGTTCACGAATCATAATTTGCTCCAAAGAGTTTGTGTTTGGTCTGTATTTGTGAACAACACTGGCTCGAAGCGAACCAGTGCCTCACTGCCCGTGTAGATGCCTGAAGACGGATTTTTTATCTGTGAGAGAAATCACGTCCCAAGCCCGCAGGGCTTTGATTCTCAGTTTGTTCATCTGCCATTCAGACGTTCTGGAGATTTCCATTTCTCTTTTTCCCAACCGCAGAGAAGTCAGCGCTTCTCGCCCAGATCGCGGTGGCCAAATATGCCGACGGGCTGCCGCTCTACCGGCAGGAAGCGATCTACCGCGTGGCGACGTCGATCTCGACCGGTCGTTGATGGCGCAATGGATGGGCAAGGTCGGCTTCGAACTGCAGCCTCTGGCGGACTATGTGCTGGAGAAGATCAAGCAGGGCGAACGGATCTTCGCTGACGAGACGACCCTGCCAACGCTCGCTCCCGGCCTGAGATGCGGGTGAAAGCGCGCCAGGAAAAGTCCGCCGCTATCGTCGCGGGGCTCTTCGATCTGTGGGACAAGGAGCTGCCGCGCCTGTCGGGCAAATCCAAACTCGCCGAGGCGATCCGCTATGCCACATCCAGACGCACCGCCCTCGAGCGCTTTCTAAGCGACGGCCGTATCGAGATCGACTCCAACACCGTCGAGCGGGCAATCCGGCCGCAAACCATCATAAGAAAAAATGCGCTCTTTGCGGGCAGCCACGGTGGCGGCCGGACCTGGGCGACCATCGCCACGCTTCTGCAGACCGCGAAGATGAACAATGTCGATCCGCACGCATGGCTCACGCAAACTCTCGAACGGATCGCGCAGGGCTGGCCGATCTCTCAGATCGATGCTCTCATGCCCTGGCACTTCAACGCCTGAACGGCCTCAGCTTGGCGCTGACGATCGGCCGGAGGTGCAACACGGATTTGTTCGGACGCCTTGCTGAAGCCTTTGCTCTCAGTGTCTGGATCGATGTGGGCTCCGAGTGTCGGATTTGATGAAATGCCTGGTTGTCGCGGAGTCAGCCTTCGGAATTTCTCTACCGGAGTCTCAGTTCCATGCTCAAGACGTTCGACAGCGGCAGTTTCTCACCTAGGCCCCTCGTCATAGGGCCCCTCATCAAAAAACGTGGGAGGTGATGGAGGCTCGCTTAGTATGCTCGCAATCGTATTGCCTACTGTCTGAAGTTTATCCGTACTCATTTGCTAACCTTCGTTTCCGCCTCAACCGCGCAGATCGTCCTGTCAGATTGTGCAGCTCACTTGCGATGATTCCACTGGCTGCGGCAGCATCATCGAGGCGCAGAACGTCTTTGCGCCGAAGGCGTCGAATGGCATTTCGCGCTGATAAACTCGATCACAATAGCGAACGTTGTACCGATCATACATAAATGAACCTCGGTCAAGTGTCAGACGCTCCGAAAAGGCGAAGAAGGAAAAACGATCAAGTGCACACCAGAAGGTGCAACGCCTTTGATGCCAGCAGCCTTGATGTCACTGGCGCCGCGTCTGGCGCGACGAGAACCACGATTGGAAGACAAAAACCAGCGCCAACTAACTTTCGCCAAGCACTGTAAGACAAGAACGGCAATGAAGCCAAGCCGCAGTCGAGAGCATCGCACCGAAAGCGGAAGGGTTCGGCTCGAGAAGGCAGTCCGCCCAGCCGCGAGACCGTAGCCAGTAGGAAATCACTACGTCCAGAGACAGCTGGAGGCGGTCATGAGGTCGAACGGATCTCCTCCAATTTGCCAGTTTGCGCCGCTGAGACGAGTTGAGGCGGCGCTAGGTTGCGCCCGCCGCTTCGCTGTTGCCCCGGTCACATTGCCAGCGAAGATGATTTCGACGCGCCGACGTGGTGCCCGGGCCGCCGACCGCGGTGCCGCCGCAAGGGCCCCGGGCGCGAAAGCCAAGCCTGCAAGCGCTCTTACCCGCGCGCCGGTCCGCCGAACTGCGGGAGCAACTGTTAAGTCGGCTCGCAGCCTACCCGCAGCGATGTCCTGCTCGCTTGGGCCAAGTCCAGCCTTCCTCTCAAGAATGCCCTTTTGCAAGTTGACGCCCGGATTATCGAGACCGCCGATCAGACCAGATTGAAGGAGCCGCCCGTGCCCCATCCAACGTGGCCGAACAGAAGCAAAACCTGCGTATGTCGGCAGCTGTTGGGGGCACCGAAACTGCGCCACAGCAATCTCAGCCAGCTGCGAACAAGGTTGGACAGGCCATCCTAATAAGGAGCTTCCCCGCAAGCGCAGCAAGGCCCACCTATTGTCCGAGACAGCCCAGCCTCGTTTGCTGGCAAACCCTTGCGACGCCCACAAGCCAGGACTCTCGGCCGCAAGTCAGACGATTACAAACTGTCCCCTGTGCCGTACGCATCCCGAGGAACTGCACACCGGCACGGCAATGAAAGCGCCTGGTGAGCGAATGGATCCGCCTTTAGTTCCCGACCGCGAGCGCGGTCATAGCGTAACTCTGGGATTTTGGACGCGCAGCAGTTCGTCGGCGCGGACTAGGCGATGTCATGCGGTTGTTGGACGAGACGAAATAGTACGCACCCAACTTACCAAAGCGCTTATTTCCCTTCGCACGTGGAGGAAATAGAGAAGATGCGTGATCGCAAAGGACAGAAGGCAAGTCCCCAAAATGGTCGCCATCACGTACAGACCGGCACCGGCCGGGACCGCCACAGGCAATAGTGATGCCTGTCTGACGGTGGATACGAAAGCCTGCCAGGAAATGACCAAGAAGCCCGCATAGGCGGTGCTCAAGTGGGTAGCGACGGTAAAGGGAAGCCTCGATTTGGCCAGCAACCCGTAGCAGGCCAGCAGGAAGATCGGAAGCGCGACCCCGAACAACTGAAACCCGTCGATCGGGACGATGTAGCTCAAGAGTGCGTCGCTTCGCTGAAAGATCCCGAACATTCTGAGGTTGATGAACCAGAGAAGTTCGGAGCTGGGGGCATATTGAAGAGCACGCGCAGCCAGTTCGGCGCAAAGCGTAGCGACAAAGAGCGCCAACGGTCCGAGGAATTGCAACCTGAAAAGACGATTCATGAGACGAATGCCAGTAGGTCAAGAAAAGCTTGGTCTGGCTTACGTCAGAAACGTTTAGGTTGCCTTAATTGTTCCCCGGCGCGGAGCACGTCGTTTGTGCCCATATCGATATAGAATCTACAGGTGAGCCGGCGTCGTGACCTTAGTGAACGACAAAAGCGTCTCGGGCGGAACGATTGGGACTGTTGCAGTCGGAAGCCCGCCTGGAGGTTGAGCGCAGACCTGACTGCGACGCGGCGAAAATTCGAGAGGGCCTATTCGCTCGACCCGGGCAACCCGGTGGTCGCCAACAACCTCGAGCTTCACAATGGCAGCCGGCGGTTCATCGAAAGGCCGCCGAACAATCAGCCATAAGTTTTCAATTATTCGTTTCTTACTTACAAAAATCGGCTTCGTTCTGTCGAATTCAATTTTTGGGTAAGTTAATACCTAGATCGAATCTACGTTGTGGCCACTGGCCTGGCAGGCTCAGACGATGCTGTCAGCACCAGGCGCTTCTTAGCCCAAGCAGGCCGAGGCTGGCTCAACGCGTTTCCCTTGACATTGGCGAGTCGCGCGACGGTCGCAAGCGCGCGCGCATGTCCAACAGAAAGCAGAAATCAACTGCCGCGGATGGACCGGCGTCGATCGCTAGAGCTGGGCGGGAAGACGCGCCCGCCAGTTCGATATGTCAAGTGCTTAGCGTCTCGAGTTGCCCATCCTGGGCGAAACGCCCATCTTTCCGTGACCCCGATGGCGGCGATCAACGAAAAACCAACCCCCGTATGTTGAGTCCCATGTCGGATCGGTTGCATAGGCGAGAGCCGCTTGCTCGCGCTCAAGTCTAAGTCGCTCGTTCTCGGCTTCAATTTGCTGCTTCTCAATCGCGCGCTGTTTTTCAAGCTGTGCTCTCTCGAGGGCGCGCTCGTTTCGTGAACGTAGCTCGGCATCGTCGAGGACCTTACCGCCAGGCCCATAGATATGCTCAGTATCTCCCGTGATGACCCGCACCTGCTGGGCAACCGAGGGCGATGCTACGGCTAGACAGGTCGCAATGAACATTGCTCGCGGCAAGAGAAATACCCTTGTTGCGTCTTGAGTGAGCCGTTCCTTGGTCAAAATGCATCTCCGTAACCGGATTTGGCTTGCTTTCGTGCGGCAGCGCAGTATGTCGCGATGAGCCTGAGCCGAAGTGTTCTTTCCGAGTTGCGATCACTTTCGCTGCTGCGGTGATGGGCACTATATTTAAGAGCCGACCTACCAGATTGCCGAAATGCGCGTCGAACAGTGGAATGGGATCAACCTCGGCAAATCCCACCCACGACTTCTGAAGATGCAAGAGTCTTCAGCGGGATGCTTTCGCCGGCTTGGCGGCCAACACCATGTTGTACGGGTTGCCGAACACAAATGCCTTCGAAGTACGCCAAATGATCCGTTCCAATTCCACGAATGTACGCATCTTTAGCCGGTACTTCCACAACAGCATGTGTTGAATGAAGTTCCAGGTGAGGCCCCAAGCCCAGAATGGTAGTCGCCGGTAACGGATCGGGTCAAAGCCGAGTCGGCGCATCTTGTAGACCAGGAGATTGGCGCCGACGAAATTGTAGCGCCAATTCTCGAAGAAGGCGGTGACGCTCAGGTAATCCTCCTTACGGCAACAATGATCCAGCGACCCCGGTGAGCGGATTAACAGACGTCCTCCCGGCTTGAGCATCCGCCAGCACTGCGCCAGCCAAGCGTCCAAGTCCTTGGTGTAGCCTATCGATTCGAGCGCGTAGATGGCGTCAAAACTTTCACTCGGGAGATCGAGGCTGTCGAAATCCGTGACGATCACCTGTCCACGCCCACCAAGTTTCGCGAATTTTCGCCTACATATCTCTGCTTGCGCGGGTGAATTGGTCACGCACACAATTTCGATATTGCGGCGGCTGGCGAGATATTCGGCCGCGGCGCCGGATCCGCACCCGAGATCCAGCAGCCGCATCCCGTCCTTCGGTTTCAGAAGAACGTAGTCGGCTTCGTAGGGGCGCGTGAATGCCGCTCGGGGGAACACGCATGTGCTATAGTTCGCTTGTTCGTCGCGATACGTGCCGAACACGTCGTCATATGTACGCTTCTCGTCATCGTGCTTGAGAAAGTCGTTTGGCTGCGGTGTCCACTCGACCAGCTGGCGCTGCTCGAACTGATTAAGCTGGTGGCCGATCTTGCTCGCGTCCTTCGGTCGAGTCACCAACAGAAAGAGTACATAATGAAGGAAGTTGTATGCGACGAATAGCGCGACGATGATCGCCGTTAGCAACGCAAATATCAGAATGATGTCCAAGCTTGCACCTGAGCCGCTGAAATCTTCTAAAAGCACTTGGCATTTCACCTCTGAAAATGCAACGCCGAAGCAGAATTGCGCATTGTTCCAAATGGCCGCCGCTTGGGACCGGTGACGCCTTCGATGCCGTTCGGCGTCGCCGCCGGATTGGCGAAGCTATCGCCCCGTGCTCGGCGGTGGCCGCGCGAAATTAGCAAAGTCACTCCACGAGCGCACGTGCTGGCGGCGCGTCGGGCGGGAGATCTGATGCAAGCACCTTAGCGTTGAAAGTCGTCCGCTTGTGCACGCCTTCACTGAATTCCTATGGGACAGTGATGCGGCAAGGGTAACTCCCCGGCATCGTTGCTCACCCGACGGTCAAAACTACCCAGGATACGGACGCGGCAAAGAGCGCTTGCGAACTGATGCCAAGCGGCCAACTAAGACTCCGCTTCGTGTGGGCCCATCTATGAAAACGTTGCAAGGTCGTCAGGGGCTGCTTCGGAACCACCCTGTGCACGACCTGTAGGGGATCGGGCACCATGCCTGCGAGGGCGCCGAGCACGATCACTCCAATCGTTGCCGGCGTCGCGAAAAGCCAAATTGCTATCAATAGACCGGCGCAAGCATCGCAGCCGATAAGAGCCAAATCGAGGAAAAGCTTCTGATCCGCTAGCAGGCGGCGATTGTTGGCGCGGGACTTTGACGTGATCGCACGAAGTGGATAATCCCAATGCGGGATCGCATCGATCGCAAAGTGGCTTGCGAAGGCGGCAACCGCAACGAGGACCGGATGCGACGGGAACAGGCAAGCGATGGCGCCGCCGACAACTGCGTGGGTGCTTAAGATCATATCGCCTCGGCTCGTCTGGCCGCACGGTCGGTGCAGCGGTCTCCCTTGCTCCATCGTTTCGCATCCAGCCGAGTTCGTCCAGCCTGTTCTGCTCAGCCCGCGCGAGCGCCTTCACCAGTTGCTCGGTTGTGGCACTGTCGACGATGGCGGGTGGAACTTGACGATAGCTCCAATTGGGCCGCGCGCCCTAGGGGATTTCTCGGGCCGAAGGCTAATTTGATGCGTCGTCCCAATGAAAAAACGCGCGCCGCCTATTTTCCGGACCGCTTTGCTCTTCTGAAATCCGGCGCGTTGGGGGTACTCCCTGGTTCACTCGCGCTAAGGAGCGGTAGGCTCGGCTATATTCTTGGCAAGTCGAGGTTGCCGAATCCGCATCCTGGATAGTTTTGACCGTCGGCTGGGGAATTAACGTGCGATAAGGGGAAGGCTGTGGATCACGACAAACTCAACGATCGCCTCACGTATCTGGAGGGGCAGGTCTCTCGGTTGCTAGTTGCCCTTTGCTGCGCGCTTAGCGTCATCCTCGTGCTTATCTTCTATCAGAGAGCGCCATTTTCTTTCGATCAGGATGTGGGTGACGCCGTCGTAAGAATGATCGGTGCGGTCGCGTCGTCTGTCGTAGTGGGCTGGCCAATCGTGAGATGGGTCGTAGGCAAAAAGTCAGAATAACCGCTTGCCCGTCCGCACTACCATGACTTGTCCAGCCCGTCCTGCTCAGCCCGCGAGCGCCTTCGCCTCTTCCTTGGCCGTGGTGCTATCAACCAGCTCGGGGCGCGTGCGGCGGCTAGGGAGGTCGTCCCAATAGATTTTTGGCGAGCTTTCCGCAACCCGAGCGCCAACGCAAGCGCCCAGCTTTACGCGAGGCCGCCGCGGGAGCATATTGTCCGCACGGAGGAGAATTTCTTAACCCTTTGAGGTAGGGAGATCCGGCGATGCGCAGGCTCGCACCCACCGTGGCCGTGTTGGCGACGTTCACTGTGTTGTTCGCAGCAGATTGCGCAAATGCTCTTCCGTTAGGCGGTTGCCGCCCTCCACCGTGGTATCGAGGCTGGCAGACGTCCCTTCCGTATTTGTGCGCGGATTATTGGTGGTGGCCGAGATACTACTATCTCGGCATGGGGACGCACTATCGCCACTATCATCGTCGGTGAGTCTTCCCGCTGTGAGCGCGTTGCGATCTGACTCATATGGAGCAGAGGCCTTCTGACAGGGTCATGATGCTGAGCAAGCCGGTGCGCGACCGAGACCGGACTCATTTGAAGTTCGTCGCGACCCAGTCCTGTCTGGTCTGCGGTCGCTGCCCCTGCGACGCCCACCACATCAAGTTCGCGGACAACTGGACGGCGGGCCGAAAGGTAGCCGACCGCTTCCCCGTACCGCTTTGCCGGCTGCACCACCGCGAGCTGCACCGGCGCGGGCATGAGCGCGCCTGGTGGCAAAAGACCGGCATCGAGCCCCTGCCCATCGCCAAGGCGCTCTGGGACAGGACCCATGCGCCCGCCCCTGCAGAGCTCGGAAAAGACATCCCGTCTCTGGCAGCTGACCGCACGGCTTGTAGGCCGTTAGGTCGCAATGAGATCAGAATGAATCGTCATCGCGCTTCCGAATGATCTTTTCGGAAAACCGTTTCGCCCTTTTCCGGATCATGCTTGAGCGCGCGTGTTCGGATGCACGTCGCTGATATCCTCGACCGCCACCTGGGCCAAGACTCACCCCGCCCTAAGGCGCGGCTTCCAGCGCCAATTGAAACATCGATAAAATCAGGCGAGTCCGCCCCCAATTTAAGGCTGATTGTTCGGCGGCCTCTCGATGAACCGCCGGCTGCCATTGAGAAGCTCGATGTTGTTGGCGATCACCGGGTTACCCGGATCGAGCGAATAGGCCTGCTCAAATTTTCGCCGCGCCGCGCTCAGATTGCCTCGCAGCATGTACGAATATCCCTGATCGTTCAGGACCTGAACGGTCACACCGCCCAGGCGAATCGCTTGCGCGTAGGCCTGATCGGCGAGATCAAAGCGGCGCAGCCGATCGTAGCTCGCCGCGAGCCCGATCCAGGCGGTGACGTCCTTCGGAGCCTTTTCGACCGCCTCCTTGAAATAGCGCTGGGACAGACCGAAATTGCCGCGATTGTAGTGCTCCAACCCCATCCGAACAGGTTCATCTGAAGGATAATATTTGACGTCGGTCGGCTCCTGCACAGGGTCTGGACCGGCTGGAGCGCCGGGCGCAACGACAGCAGCGTCACGCACCGTATATTCTTGCACCGTATCGCAAGCCGCCAATGCTGTGGCCAGTAAGGCGCTAGCCAGCCAAAAAAGAAGGCGCCGCATAGCCACTAATCCCTGCCCCAGCTATTACTGTTCAAAATATCATTTCCACGCTAACATAAGTGGGGTTAGAGACGTGTTACCGGCAAGCCACGCGTCGAACTAAAAGACGCCCTTGAACTACCTGCCCGGGAAGACCTAGCGTCAAGCGCAACTAACGTCGCGATAAGACTTGCTACTACCGGTAGCAGCATAATTTCATTGAGGTCGGGCGCCTACTGCGGGTATGCCGTTCCCCAAGCTGACGCTACCACCTGCGTCGACGGCTGCTGCCGTTGCGCCCGCAGCTCCCATTGGAAGGTGCCCCCCACCTGGCGCATCCCCACCGAACGCCGGTAACGGATCACGCGGTTGGTTACCGAGACGATAACGCGTTATGGCGCCATTGGTCTTCGCCGCCTGAGAAACGATCCGGCGGTCGCCCACGTACTTCGGCCAGGGATGGATCGTGTGGGTCACGGCATTGACCTGCTTCGCGTCCCCGGCACTTAAGGTGATGGTATCCGAACGCTGGAAATAACGGTCCATTTCGTCATTGCCGGCCAAGCCGTTACAAGCCCCGAGCGTAAAGAACGCGAGCAACGCCGTGCATGTCATATCGGTCGTCCTTCAGTTGAGGGTCTTGACAACGGGCTGGTCGGTCGCAATCGCCGGCGCGGACAGGCGCACATCGGGGGCGATGATGTGTCCGTAGGGTCCTTTGATGTCACCACCGGAATTGACGTAGTCATTGTAGCGCTTTTTCACTTCCATCTGGCCGTTGAGGAAGAAGTCGACATCGTTTGCAGGCAGGCGGGAGTCCAGCGGCGACGCCAATTGCTGTCCAGGTGCCGCCGGCGCGACCAGACGTGGCGTCACGATGACCACCAGATCCGTCTCTTTCTGCTGATACGATGCGCTTCGGAACAACGCACCGAGGACTGGCACCGAGCCGATCCAGGGCAATTGCTGAACATCCTGTGCGTTGCGGGTCTGGAGCAGGCCGGCAATTGCAAAGCTCTGGCCGTCTCGCAATTCAACCGTGGTCCGAGCGTTGCGGCTGCTTAATGCTGGAACTGTCGTCCCCTGGATTGTCACTGCATTGGTGAAATCGAGCTCACTAACCGACGGCTCAACCCGAAGGTTGATTACGCCGCGCGAGAGAACGGTGGGTACGAAGCCCAACTCGACACCGAACTTCTTGAATTCGATGGTGACGGTGGGAAAACCGTTCGTGGTGTTGGCGGCCACCGGCACCGGAAATTCGCCACCCGCCAGGAAGCGCGCTGAATCGCCCGACAATGCCATCAGGTTGGGCTCGGCCAAGCTACGCACCAACCCTTTGGTCTCCAACGCTTGCAGCAACAGATCGACCGAAGTGCCATTACTCGTTCTCAGCACATTCGTTAGAAGGTTACCGAACGGGAGTGCGCCACCCACGAGCCCCGACGCGAGCCCTGACGCGGTGCCTAGAAGAGGAACACCTTGAGGGGTGCGCGCTGCCAGTGGCGCGCCGGCAGTTCCACTATTTCCAACCTGCGTGAGGTTGCCATTGCCGGCATAGAGGTTCACGCCCAGTTCGCGGCCAGCGGACCTCGCGACCTCAAGGAAGCGCACTTCCAGCATGACTTGCTGCGGCGCAGCCACGTTCATGGCGTTGACCACGACGCCGCCTTTCGGGACGGTGCCGGTGGCAATCGCCATGGCTTTCTCGGCGGCAACCGCATCCGCGGCCGTTCCGCTCAACACCACCTGGCCCTCCGCGGCGGAAACGCGAATGCCCCGCGTGCCGGTACTGGACTGAATGCTCTGCTGCAGATTGCTAGTATCGATCGTCACCTCGACATCGAGGATCCCGATCTGCTTCATCGAGTTATCGAACAGGATGACGTTGGTGGTACCGGTCTGCTTGCCCTGGACGTAGATCACGTGATCGCTCAGCGACCTCACCTCGGCGATTTCGGGCGAACCCGACACAATCGTCGAAAACGCTGTTTCGACCCTAAAGGTGCGTGACTTGTTGACGATGACCTTGACGCGTTGGACGTCGCCCATCTCGCTGACGAAGACGCCGCCGGAGGAGTTCTGCCGGTCTACCGCCCCCGCGCCATTCGCTGCGCCAAATGCGCCAAGCACAGCGCCAAGCACGATCACGCTCAAAGCGGAAAACCGCCCATCTTCATTGCTGGCAATGCGTCGGCCGCTCATTCCAACCCCCTTCGCCGGCAATCCAGCGCCTATCCCCACAAATGGGCGCCCTGCGCTAAAAACTCGCCTCGGCGCACGTCATAGAGCCTACAATCGGTTCCGTGATAAATCGTTACCGTCGTATTTCCATTTCCTGACGGGCACACACAAATCCCGGTAGGCGGAGCACACTCGCCTGTCGCCTACTCCGCGAAATCATCATCCGGGGTTATGGCTCGTTTGCAAGAAGCGAACTGCACCAGGCAGTCCCAACCCGAGAGAAAATTGCCCAATGTTGCCAACGAGCACCACTGTAGGCTCCGAGATGATAGGCAGCTTGGTGAGGGCGCAACCGGCGGCACCCGACCAACCAGCCGCGAAGCCCCTCCTGCCCCCTCCGCCTGGCAGCCTCCGCCGGCGGGGAAAATCTGTTCAGACAACAGGGGCCAGGCCAGGACGATTGCCTGGGAGCTGCTAGAACGGGACTGAGGTGGACGCGCTCGGCGCGTTGAACGCCGTGCCCCATACCGGCATGATCATGGTGAAATTTGGTTGAGAGGCCGTAACAGTCAGCGCAGTGGCCCCCGCAGCCGGCGCCGGTATGTTCAGCGTCGGCGGACCGCCGGTGTTGTACAGCAACGGGGCAACGGCTTGCTTGTCCGCGGCGGCCGGCAGGGGGTCGCCGGTACAGCTCGAGGGCGATGTGTTGCTCGCCGACCATGGCGACGAAGGAGTTGTTCCTATTACGGTGGGCGTGTAGCAATTGATCATCATGAACCGGGCGCCAGCATTCGCAAGCGCCCGCAATGACTGAACCGTGATTGCGTAACGTCCCAAATCGAAAATTGCGAACATCAACATGAACAAAGGCAGAGCGACGAGGCAAAACTCCAGCGCCGCGACGCCTCGTTGATCGAGCTTTCTCATCACTGCACCAAAGCTACAAACTGGCTCTTAGGTACTATGTTCTGCGGGCATCCCGAGTTATTCAAGTAGTTTGACGAGCCGGAGAACTGGATGGATGCGGCGATGACCTCGGTGCAGGTGCTACTGGCGGAGGTTGAATTGCCCTGAAAGTTGAGGGGATTTGCGTTGGGGAGGTAAAACACACCACTACCAGCAAAGGTGGAGTTGCCAGTAACCTTCGGTGACGGTTCAGGATCAAAGATCGCTAGATCCGCGAGAAGATTAGCGACAGATCCAAGCTGACTAGGAAGCGCGGATGCGGACGGCGCTGTCGTTGGTGCAGTGACGTTAAATGTACTACCGCCAGCCATCTTGAGGGCTTGTTGTTGTACTCCTTTTTTATCAAAGACCGGAAGCACAATAATCGTCGCCGACACGCCCGCCGCGGTCGTAAGTGAACCGTTGCCACCCAGCGTCAGCCCTCCAGAGAAAAAGTAGACACCACTGACAGTTATAGAGGTGGCGCTATTCAATGTTTGATTATCGTTGGCACACGGTGTGCTGGCAGTATAAGGCGTCAATCCGCCGCTGCACGCTGGCAGTGTCAAAGTGCTCGGGCTGGTCAGCGCGTTTGTGAGGGCAGTGAACGGATTCGTTACCGGCGGAGCATAAGTGATCACTGGTGGCGTGTGAGAGCTACAACTGGATCCGCTGCAGCTCCCAGACGTCGATAGCCCACCAAGAGTGAATGGGCTGGGTGTATGTGAGAGGTCAATACCGATTTGCGAGGCGGGGGGCGCGGGGACGTTTGATGCGAATGTACAGTTTGGGGCGCTGACCGCGACTCCGTTATCGTGGAACGAAATAGATCCATTCAACGCCAAAGCGCATGGAAGCTTGTTTGGTGTGAGAATACTCGCGACAGCTTGTGCGGTGATCGTTACAGTCTTCGTCGTGCCGTTGCAACTCGCAGTGTAAACCAACAACGACAAATTCTGGGGTTGGCACTGACTGACCACAGCTTGAACTGCATTCGGAGAGGCGCCACCGGCGCTAAAAGACCCGGCGCTATACGTACCAGGGGTCAACGTTACATTTGATGACGAGAAGCCATTCAGTGTGCCGAAATTAGGCTGTGTGTCACCGTTCACGATTTGCAGCGCAGCGGCCACTGCGGCACTATCAGCCGTATTCTGCTCGTGTTTCTTGATGACGTACCACGATCCCGCCTCGGCCCCAAGTGCGACCACTCCTATCACTGGCACGAGCGCGATAACGGTTGCGAGGGAGACGGAGCCACCACGACAGCGAAGCAGGTTACGCACGACGTCCTCCTACTGGAATGGTTGTGAGTACGTCACCGTGCAGGTGCTGCACAACACTGATCTAAGCACCAGCGGTGCCAAGGTAAAACTTATCGTGAAGGTGTAATACTTCGGCACGGTGGCGCTGGAAGCGCACGGCGCCAGTGCCGCGGGGTTACCGCAGTAAACCTGCGCACTAACCGAATAACCATCGACTGTCGAGGGAAGCGAGGATTGCCAGCTGGCAATGCTACTCGAACTGGTAACGTCGCCCGGTGGTGAAAATGCGGTGCGCTGTCCCATATCACGCAACGCCTGATGTGCGGCGTTGAACCTAAAGCCGGCGACAGCCAAGTCGGCAAGCGGCACAAGCAGGAAAAGCATCATGAAAAGGGAAACGATCGTCATCTCCAACGAGGCGGCGCCGCGCTGATCCGAGACCAGGCCCGTGGCGGTCGCTTTGTCGTTTCCGGCCAAAACCGTGCTTTCAGCCATAGTATTACCCTCGGCGTTAACCTGCCCCTTAAAACATTTGGCTCTGAACACCTTGCTGCACCATAGCACCCTTAAATTGCGTTCTGCTTTAGCGACTCCGAATGGAGCATTCCAACCTGCCATCATCATTTGCTTATGAAAGAATTTCTGGATCACAAGCCTTCCTCGAAGGAGCGGACCAAAGAGCGGATCGTTAGTTAAGACCAGTGGTTCAATAAG
This sequence comes from Bradyrhizobium sp. UFLA05-125, assembly GCF_059803515.1. Lineage (NCBI taxonomy): Bacteria > Pseudomonadati > Pseudomonadota > Alphaproteobacteria > Hyphomicrobiales > Nitrobacteraceae > Bradyrhizobium > Bradyrhizobium sp. UFLA05-125. The sequence continues at coordinate 27,598 of NZ_JBANBJ010000090.1, forward strand.
ATAACCTGGCTTATGGCCTTACTTCCCTACGTTAGTGAACGTCGCTATGAGGCGCAGATACGGACTTCCGCCCAAGATGACGAACATGGCTGGAAGCATGAACAACACCATCGGAGCCGTCAGCTTGGCGCCCAGCTTGTGTGCTCTTTCTTCCAGCTTGGTGATACGTTCTCGCCGCAGGTCGACCGCGACACTGCGCAGAGCCTGGCTCAACGGCGTTCCGTATTGCAGGCTCTGGCTGACAATGGTGCCGAATCGGCGAAGTCCCTCTGATGTAGATCCGAATTTCTCGAACGCCTCGCTGCGGTTTGGCAAGACCCTGAGGTTATCAAGAAGATCGTATAGCACCCCGGCCGTCGCAGGATTCGTCTCGTTCATTTCTTCCGCAACGCGTTGCACCGCGCTCTCCAGCCCCATTCCTGCTTCGGTGCATACAACCAGCAAATCGATAGCGTCCGGCGTGCCGAGCCGAATGGCCGCATCAAAGCGCCGTTTCAGCAGCAACAGGATCAATCGCGGCCCCATGATTCCGATCACCCCGCCAACGAGGGTGAAGATCAACACATCGGTCAGTGGCTTCCCCAAAAGCTGCGCAACAATAAGCGCACCGATCGGAAACAAGCACATGCTGACAGTTTTGACACCGATCCAGATTGGCAAGACTCGAAAATGATTGAAGCCGGATGATTGAAGGATCGTTCGCAGTTGTTCCAGATTTTCCGGAGCGTAGAAGCGCTGATACTTCGCGCCGAGCGATGAAAACAAACCGGTCATGTTCTGGATGGGGGCTGATTTGCCAGAAACACCGATCACGGCGTTCGACACCCTCGTGTTCAATGCACGCAGATGGATTTCGCGGATGATCAACACCGCGGCCGCAGCCGCAACTGCTATGGCGGAGGCCGCCAAACCGAGAACAACACTCATAGTGCCGTATCCCTTCTGATCATCCAACGTATCACAAAGTGCCCGGCAAGCACCGAGCATACCGCATACGCCAGCAGTTTGTTTCCGGTCGGATCCGTGAACAGCAGAGAAATCGATTCCGGACTGATCCAGTAGAATATCCCACCTACAATGACGGGCATGCATGAAAGGGCTCGTGAAGAAAAGATCACCTCGGCTGCCAGCGCCTTGGCGCGAGCAGCCAGCGCAACGCGCTGACTCACGGTGTCTCCCAGAGTCTGCAAGGTTTCAGCCAAACTGCCACCAGACTTCATCTGGACTGCCAGTGTCACCGCGAACATCGCATACTCTGCCACTTGCGTTCGCCGATAGACCGCCTCTACAGCTTCCTCGGGAGGCCTCCCCAGACTCAATTCGCTGCATACGATCGCAAACTGTCCAGCCGTTGGTTGCGGCATCTCGCGGGAGATGGTGCGAAATGCTTCGTTCACAGGGAGCCCGGATCTAACAGTACTTGCCACTATCTGGATCGCATCAGGTAGCTGTCGAAAAAGTTGATCGGCGACGCGACGTTGCTGCCACCCAAACAGACCGCGTACCACCATGATGGCCACAATTGCCGCCGCCAGATATGCGTAGAGGGTGGTGAAATCCAGCAGGCTAGTAACATAAAGGACTGCCGCTGCTGCGATGACGCCGGCAAGGAGCGGATACGCAGGGTGCCAAAGGTAATTTGTCTCTGCGTTATAATTGACCAAGCGGTGGAACAACCGCTGTCGGGATCCGGCCTGTAGCCGACGGATGGAGGGCCGGCTCGCCGAATGTGAGGTTGGTAGAGCTATCGCTACCTGACGAACGATGCGGCTCTCTCGACCGTCGAGCCACAACGACACGACCGCTGCGCAGATCAGGAGCGCCAGGACAATGATGATCAAAACTGGCAGCATTACAGTTGCCTCATAGCCTCAGCCCAAGCTCGATCAAGCCCATAATAGGCAAGCCGGCTCTTGAATTTTGGGATTGAATGGGTGGACCGGTAGGCGCCCAAGATCCGCCCGTGAACATCATCCTCTTGGTACTCGAACGCCGCGATGTCATTGGTGGTGATCACGTCGGTTTCCAGGCCGGTCACCTCGCTGATTTGGACGATGCGGCGCTGTCCATCTCGCATGCGTTCCACTTGCACGATGACATCCAACGCCGCAACGATCTGAGCTCGAATCGCCCGCAGCGGCAGATTTGGCTGCCCCATCTGCACCATGTTTTCAATACGGGTCAGTGCGTCGCGGGCGCTGTTAGCGTGCACCGTCGAGATCGAACCATCATGGCCGGTGTTCATCGCTTGCAGCATGTCAAATGCTTCAGCGCCGCGCACTTCGCCTACGACGATCCGGTCAGGACGCATCCGCAGGGCATTCCACACCAGATCGCGTTGTGTCACCTGCCCGGTGCCCTCGAGGCTAGGAGGCCGGGTCTCCAGGCTGATCACATGCGGCTGTTGCAGCTGCAACTCTGCGGCATCCTCGATGGTGACAATGCGCTCACTGTGATCAATGTGTTGGCTCAGGGCGTTCAACAGTGTCGTCTTGCCAGAACCGGTACCGCCAGAGACCAGAACATTGAGCCGAGATCGGGCGGCAATCTCCAGCAATTGTCTCATGGCTGCGGTCATTGTGCCGTTTTCGACCATTCCGGCCAAATTCAAACGGCGACTTGGAAATTTTCGGATCGAAATGCAGGGACTATGGATCGCTAGCGGCGGGAAGATGATGTTGACTCGGCTGCCGTCCGGCAAGCGGCAATCCACCATCGGGCTGGACTCGTCAACCCGCCGTCCAACTCGGGCCGCGATCTTCTGCGCCACCGACGCGATGTGCTCATTGTCGCGGAATCGCAGCGCGACCCGTTCCAGCTTGCCGTATCGCTCGACATAAACGTTACTTGGTCCGTTGACCATGATATCGTTGATCGATTCATCCATCAGGAGCGAACGCAGCGGCCCGTAGCCGGTCATGTCGTCCGCAATCTCGTCCGCTAGCTGAAACTGCTCACGGCCGGACAGTTCGAGCCGTTCCTGGTTGGCGATTCCATGGATGATTTCCTCGATCTGCCGCCGAAGAACATCGCGGGAAACAGTCGCGGCCACCGATGGCTCAATCTGCTCAATGACCCTTTCGCGCAGCGAAGCCGGCATGTCAGCTCGTTCGTGCGGCGAAGCCGGCATAGCGCCTCGTTCGTGCGGTGAAACTTGCATCACGGGCTGGTCGGTCGAAGGTTCGTCGCGGTTTGGCGTCAACGTGGGCAAGCCGGTTGGCGTGCCGTCCCTTTCCACAGATGCAGGAAAACGGGTTGGCGCGCCGTCGCGTTCGCGCGTGCCGAATTTTTTCGTCACCGGAACAGCCTCCTGAACCATCCCTGCCGCACGATGCCGACACCAGTGATCTCCCGGACAATGGGCGCGAGGTGACGGCGCAGTTTTCGTACGTGCTTCAAAGCTGGAATTCCCAGATTGACAGCTTGGGTCATCCCTTTGCCGAGATCGGGAATCACCATGTCCGGATCTGCGCCTAAGGCCTTGACAACCATTGCCCTGGGAAGGCCCCCCGGACGACCGGCACGATTGAGCAAAGTAAAAACACGGTCTTTACCGGCGATGCTGGTGACGGCAGCGCGGAGAGCATGCGCATTGCGAAGTCCGGTCACTTCAGCCTCCAGCAGCACCAGCACTTGGCGAGACAGCATGATCACCGGATGGATGGATGGCGGAAACGGCACTGGTACATCGACGACGATGTAGTTGAACCGTTGACGGAGCAGACCCAGTACGTGTCTCACTCCCGCTTCAGTGATGTCCAGCTGTGCATCCAAATCCTCATCGGCGGAAATCAAACAAACACGCTCGTTGATATCAATGGCCGCGCGTTCGAGGAACAGTGTGTCCGCCCGCATTGGATTTTCCAAAGCGATGCGCAGCCCTGGCCCAGGCCGAACCCCCAACATCACCGCCGTTTCGCCGTTCTGTAAATGAAGGTCGAGCAGCGCGACCTTGGCCTTCGTGGTCTCGGCCAGTTGCAGTGCGAGATTGATAGCAATACTCGTTGCCCCGGCGCCCCCTTGCGCGCCGCAGATCGAGATCACATGCCCACCACGATCGGTTGCGGCGGGCGCCGTGTCGCCAAGCAGCTTCGGACGTAGCTGGTGCAACACCATATCGCGCGTGAGCGGCGTCGGAAGGTACTCGGTCAAGCCGATTTCCATCAGCTCGCGGTAGAAGATGATCTCTCTGCTCTCACCGATCAGGGCCACCAGGACATCAGGTGGGCAGACGGCGGACAACCTTTGCAGCTCGGTGAAGGGATCATCGATGCCGCTGATGTCCGCCACCAGCGCGAATAGTTCGGTGTCGGTCTCGAGCATCCGTATGGCGTTGCGAATGGTGCCACGCCTGATCGACAGGTTGCTGCCTTCGAGCCCTTTGCGCAAAGCTGCTGCGCTCAGCTCGTCGTTTACGAAACAGACAATTCGGTCGCGCGTTGCGACAGATGGAGCTTCATCAAGCGGGTTGACTATAGCCATGTTAACGCTCATCGCCGTTTCTCCTGCGGCTTGACCGCCTCAGCCTCATCTGCTGCATGAACCACCACCTTTTCACTCTCGCGGGCAACCTTCGGCAAGTCGCCACAGCCTGTGGTTGAATCTTGTTTCCTGACTGAGTATTCC
>NZ_JBANBJ010000091.1:0-31992 GCF_059803515.1 Bradyrhizobium sp. UFLA05-125
GTGGCCGGGGCCGGAGCCGCCGTCGCGATTGCTCCGCCCCCGGCCCCGCCGCCAGCGTCCGCTCCGCCTCCCGTTCAGGCGACGACGGCTCCGGCCCCGGCCACAGCGCCTGCGCCCACGCGCGACCTCAATTCGCCGGTCGGCGTCTGGCTCACCGAGGAGAAAGAAGGCAAGGTCCGCATTGAACAGTGCGGCAACAATCTCTGCGGCTACTCGGTCGACGCCAAGTCGGACCAGAATGGCGAGCAGATCCTGATCAACATGAAGCCGGCCCAAGGCCAGAAATGGACCGGCCGGATCGTCGATCCCAACACGGGCTCGACCTACGACTCCACGATTGCGATGCGCGGCACCGACCGCCTGCGCGTACAGGGCTGCGCCTTCGGCGGCATGTTCTGCGGCGGCCAGACCTGGACGCGGGTGAACTAGTTCACGCTTGCCTAGGACCTCGCCTCGATCACATGCGCCTGGACTTTTGCAGAGATCTCGCCCTCACCATGTCGCGCGGCAATTTTCCTTGCCGCGTGAGCGGTAGCAGCCTCCAGCGCGTCGGGACGTCTCGCCTCGATTTCGTTGCGGAGTAGCGTGCCCTGACAGTAGCTCATTGCAACGTGCTGCGCGGAGATGGACCGGCTTTGTTCAGACCGTGTTTGAACTGCCACATCTGAAAACCCTGCATCCTGCACATCGCGCCGGATCCGCGCGGTGTCATGATAGCCGTGTGGCGTGCGCGCGAGGAAGCGCGGCGGATCGTCCGGGAAGAGCTCGGCCAGCGCGTCGGTGACGTCTTTAGCGAAGATATTGTCCTCGATCCTGTCCCAGACATTGAAGATGAAAGCCCCACGCGGCCTCAGTACACGCCGCGCCTCCTGGTAGGCTTTGACGCGATCCGGGAAGAACATCGCGCCGAACTGGCAGCATACGACGTCGAACGAACCGTCGGGGAACGGGAGTAACTGCGCATCGGCCTGACGCCAGCTCACACGCGCATCGGCGCCATGCCGAAGCTTTGCATGATCGAGCATCGGCTGATTGAGATCGGTCACCGCATAGGTCGCGTCCGGCGACAGGACGGCTGCGACGGCGCGTGTGACCACGCCGCTTCCCGCCGCTGTTTCCAGTACGGCCTTTGGCGCCCGCGCAGCGACGCGGCGCGCCATGTCGTCGGCATAGCTCTGGAAGATCAGGGGAACCATATAGCGGTCGTAATTTTCCGGGACCGAGCCCGCAAACAGCTTGTCGGATTCAGGCATCCTCGTCTCCGCGAATGGCCTTTCGGGTCGCAGGCAGCAGGCCACGAAGGTATCGCCTTGTCACGTTGCGCTGCACAGCCAGCAGCCAGCGTGCACAATGTCACGCCTCGCAGAAACTGCGTGACAGCCCTCACATCGGCGCGCCCGAACACCGTGGCAGGTTCCCCCAACCTCATAGGGGCGAGCCATGAAACATTTTCGCAAGGGACTTTTGACCAGCATCCTCATCATTGCCCTGCCGTATGCGCAGGCGCACGCTGCGACCGGTAGCTTCGACGGCAGCTGGAACGTGCGGATCACCTCAACGAGCGAGGCCTGCGGCAACGGCTCGACGGTCGCCATCGGCATCAGCAACGGTCAGGTCGCTTCCAGCAGTGCCGCGGTGAGTGCATCAGGCAGCGTCGCAGACGCTGGTAAGATCAGCGTCATCTTGAGCAGCGGCATCAAGCGCGCCACAGGCTTCGGCCACCTCGCCGGCACCTCAGGCTCCGGCATCTGGCGTGGCACCATGTGCACGGGCACGTGGACGGCGGAAAAACTATAGACACGGCGACGGTTGCCCGACGGTCGGCCATCGAGTCGCGGCTCACCAACGGTGGGCAGACATCTCAGGGAACGTCGATCCGATCGATGCGTTGAAAAGCGCTAGCAAACTCATTCCAGCCTGTCGCGCTACGGATGGGCCGAGTGAGGTTTGCCGGCCAGGCAAGAGCACGCCAAAGCGGGCGCTGACGCCGAACAGGCTTGAACAATGAGGGTCTGCGGAGCTGTGCGGGCCGGTTTGTTCACCGCATTCATTGCCGCGGCCTGGCTCGGCGGACAGGTCCAGACCTCCCTCGCGCAAACGCGGCCACCGGTATCTTCGAGCGATGCGGCGAAGGTGTCGCCGCGTAAGGAAAATCTTCCCAGGAAGGAAGCCGCGACATCCGACCCGCACACGGCAGGATTTGTTACCGGCGCGGCGCAGAGCACCGAGTTCGCCATAGCTCAGGACATTGCGACGACCCTGGCCAGCGGCCAGGAAACAGGTCCTCACGGGGAGGTCGCATTGCGGGTGCTGCCAATCGTGGGAAACGGCGGCAGTCGCAACATCATCGACATACTCAGCCTGGCCGGCGCCGACATGGCGATCGCTCCCGTTCTGCTGGCTGATCGTCTCCGAGAGAGAGGCGCCCTCAGAGATATCGGCAACAGGCTGGTCTACATCACCCCGCTGTTTGTCGAAGAGTTCCACCTCCTCGCGCGGTCCGAAATCAACAGCGTGGCGGATCTTGCGGGCAAGCGGGTCAATCTCGGCGAAGAAGGCGGCGCCGGCGCGGTCCTCGGCCGCGAAATGCTCAACGATCTGGAGGTGAAGGTCAATGAATCCAACCTGCCTCTGGACGCAGCGATGGACGGGATGCGCGAGGGGCAAATCTCAGCCACGTTGCTGGTGTCGGGCAAACCGGTCGGCTTCCTGGCGCGGTACGCCCAAGGTGATGGCCTTCACTTCCTGTCCATCCCCTATTCGAAGGCCATGCTGGAGCATGATTATCTGCCATCGACGCTCAGCCACGAAGATTACCCAGGTATCATCGACGCCTCTGACAGCGTCGACACCATCGCGGTCAAATGCGCGCTTTTCGCTTACAATTGGTCGCCGCGCAGCGAGCGGTTTGCGCTCCTGGAACTGTTCGTGCAGACGCTGTTCTCGCGATTTCCTGAATTTCTCGGCGACGGTCATCATCCCAAGTGGCGAGAGGTGAACCTGGCAGCGGTGCTTCCTGGTTGGAGGCGATTTCAACCTGCGGAGCGCTGGCTCCAGCAGCAATCCGGCGGAGAGGCCGCGCTTCGCAAGGCATTCGGTCACTTCCTCGAGCAAAAGCCGATCAGCAATCCGCCGGACCGCGAACAATTGTTCCAGGACTTCATGCGGTGGCGAGAACGCCAGCAGGGCCGTTGACCCAAGGAGTGGGAGGTCTTGATGCGCAATCCAGTGGTAACCGCAGCCTTGGTCGTGTTGTTCGCGTTGACTGCCGACGTGAGGCGGCCGTCCGCGCAACTCTTTCCATTCGAGAATCCGGTTCCGCAAGCGCCTTCTCCAGCCGCGGTGCCATCAACCGACAAGGCCGGGAAAGCCAAGGCGGTAACTCGCCCGGAAGCCAAACCACACACTCGCCCGGACGGTAAACCACACAAAAGGCTCTACGTCGCTCCCTCGCAGCCAAATCAGCGGAGGATCGCCGAAAAGAAGGGCTACAAGCGTGTCAGCGACCTCGTGAACTTCCCGAAATTCTTTCCCGGCCTTGGCATCCTCTTTGTCAAACCGGACACTCTGCCGCTAGGACCCTTCCTGTGCTTTGATCGCAAGGATCGCCTGGTGGCGAGCGTGTATATGGTGCCTACCAAGGACATCGACGATCACAAGTCGTTAGAGGCGCAGGGCTTCGCTGGAACAGTTGACCATGTCAGCATCTACTTCAACCCGGGTCACCCTGGAGTCGACGTGCCGCACTACCACTTCGTGATCTGGCACGTCAGCAAGAAGGAGGAAGCGCGCGTCGCGAAATGACGCACGTCACCTTGAGAGCGATACATCATCCCGGCAGCTTGCGTTTGCCCATGGAAAAAGTGCTCGCCCATGCGATTTCGGGTTTCATCGTGTGCTTCGGCATCTGGATCTTTGTTGCCGGCCTAAGCTCCAGCACACCAATATTGTGGTCGTGCGCGGCTCTCTTGCCCACCGCAATCGGACTCTGGAGCGCATTCGGGCATGTCTAGAGGTCGCCCGCCGGAACCAGGACGCCCCTGCCGTCTTGATTTTGGGTGGCGAGACTGTTTCTGATGGACCTTACTGCGACCGAACGCGATTTCCTGAGACGGCTGGCTTCCCAAGCCTGGATCAGCCCGACGCTGTTCGACCATGAAATCGTCGCCCGACTTGTCGAGCTCGGTCTCGTTGAGACCGAACCATTGGATTCAGGCGAGGTCGAATACCGCATCACCGCCGCGGGCCGCGACGCCCTGTGAATTCGTGGTGTGGCATGAAGTGCCGCGCTCTCGAGGGTCAGGACCTCGGATCGGCGACGCATCGCCATCAGGCGATGCGTCCTGTCCGGCGCATGCGAGCCCGTTGCTAGCCGACCGGCGCTGCATATTCCGCGTCGGTGACGGGCTCCAGCCAGGTCGAATAGACGCCGTCGAGCGCTTCTTGCATGGCGATGTGGGTCATGCCATTGGCTGGCGAAGCCCCGTGCCAGTGCAATTCCCCCGGCGGAATCCAGATGGTGTCGCCCGGACGGATCTCGCGGATCGGACCGCCCTTGGCCTGGACGCGGCCGACGCCGGAAATAACGTAGAGCGTCTGCCCGAGGGGATGGTGATGCCAGTTGGTGCGCGCGCCCGGCTCGAATGACACGCGCGAGCAGTTCAGCCGCGCCGGCGCTGGCGCCATGATCACGGGGTCCTGCAACACTGTGCCGGTGAAGTTCTCCTTGGGCGCGCGGCGGGTCGGACGCGTGCCTGCGATGTGGATTTCCATGGGGTACCTCGCTCGGTTTCTCGTTACTTCTTGCTCGCAGCGTAGCGCGCCTTGGTCTCGGCGTTCATGGGATAGAGGCCCGGCAGCACGGCGCCGTTGTTCACCTCGTTGACGATCCAGGCTTCCATCCGTTCCTGCTCGACGCCCTCGTTGAGGACGTGCTCGAGCATCGCCTGCGGGATCAGCACGCAGCCGTCCTGGTCGGCGACGACGATGTCGTTCGGAAATACCGCAACGCCGCCGCAGCCGATCGGCTCACCCCAGCCGACGAAGGTCAGGCCCGCGACCGACGGCGGCGCCGCGTAGCCGTCGCACCAGACCGGCAGGTTGGTGCCGAGTACACCCTCGACGTCACGCACGACGCCGTCGGTGACCAGTGCGGTAACGCCGCGCTTGACCATCCGCGCACAGAGGATGTCGCCGAAGATGCCGGCATCGGTGATGCCCATGGCGTCGACCACGGCGATGCAGCCCTCGGGCATTGCCTCGATCGCAGTGCGGGTCGAGATCGGCGAAGACCAGGATTCCGGTGTGGCCAGGTCCTCGCGCGCCGGCACGAAGCGCAGCGTGAACGCAGGGCCGACCAGCCGCGGCAACCCCGGGCGCAGCGGACGCGCACCGCGCATCCAGACATTGCGCAGGCCCTTCTTCAGGAGGACCGTGGTGATGGTGGCGGTAGTGATGCCGGCGAGGGTCTTGCGGGCTTCAGGGGATAGCGACATGGACGACAACGAGCTCCGGATGGGCGAGAAAACGACGTGCGCATCTTGCGAGGCGCGGGCCGGCCGTCAAGGGCCAAGGCGAAGCCGCGCAGCACTGTTATGCGATGCGATAACAAGGCTTTATCGCTTGCCGCTGGATTAATTTATTGGACTTGCGGGCGCAATTACGCGAAGCAAAGGGCAGCGGGAACCAAGGGAGTCTCCCGCGATTTCCAAGAGGCCGATTTCGACAGCTCATGGCCGCGACGCTTTCCCCGCCCCGCCTTTTGCCCAGTGGCGACAGTGCCGTCACGGTCGAGTTTAGCCGCACCATCGACGACGCCGCCAACCAGCGCGTGCTGGCGCTCGATCGGGTGCTCACCGACGCCGGCATCGAGGGCGTCACCGAGGCGGTGCCGACCTATCGCTCGCTGCTTGTGCACTACGATCCGGGACGGATCGGCTTCGATGCACTGGGCGAAAAGCTGCTCGCGCTTGCAAGCCGGCCGCAGCCGCGCACGGCAAAAGCGCGGCGCTGGCGCATTCCCGTGGCCTATGGAGGCGAGCACGGCATCGATCTCGAAGATGTCGCCAAGACGCTGAAGACCACCCCAGACGACATCATCGCGCGCCATGTCGCCGGCGACTACCGCGTCGCCATGATCGGCTTCACCCCGGGCTGGTCCTATCTCAGCGGCCTGGAGAAATCGCTGCACATGTCGCGGCGGCAGAATCCGCGGCTCTCGACGCCCGCCGGTACGATTGCGATCGGCGGCGTGCAGACTGGCGTGCAGTGCCTCGCCGGTCCCAGCGGCTGGCACCTGTTGGGACGCACCCCAGTGCGGACCTATCAGCTCCACCGGAATCCCACCTTCCTCACCGAACCTGGTGATCGCGTGACGTTTTTTGCCGTCGACCACAAGACTTTCGCGGAGCAGGACCGCGCTGCCGAAGCCGGCGAGATCATTGCGGAGCTGACGTCATGAGCCGGCTCATTGTCGCCAGCATTGGGCCGGCCAGCTCCGTCCAGGACGGTGGACGGCCGGGCTCGCAGCGCTATGGCCTCACGCCGAGCGGAGCGATGGACCGGCTGGCGCTGGCGGCCGCCAACTGCCTGGTCGGCAATGAGCTGTTTGCGGCCGCCGTCGAGATCGGCCCGTTCGGCGCCTCATTCACTGCGCGCGACGGTGCGGTGCGCGTCGCGATCACAGGCGCGCCGCGCAATGCCGATATCGCCGGCAAGCCGGTGGCGGGCGAGACCTCGGTGACGCTGAAGGAAGGCGAGACGCTGACGCTCGGCTTCGCCCGCGGCGGCGCGTTCAGCTATCTCGCAATCGAAGGCGCTATCCGGGGCGAGCCGGTGTTCGGCAGCCTCGCAGTGAACGCCCGTGCCGGGCTCGGTAGCCCCTACCCACGCCCGCTCCAGGCCGGCGACGAGTTCAGCGTCGCGGCCGCAAGCGGTGGGCCTGAGCAGCGGATCGAATTGCCGAAGCCACCGAATGGTCCGATCCGCGTCGTGCTGGGCCCGCAGGACGACGAGTTTGATGACGTCAACAAGGCGCTGTTCCTGTCGAGCGACTGGAAGATCTCCGCGACCTCGGACCGCATGGGCTATCGCCTCGAAGGCCCCGTGATCGAACATCTGCACGGCCACAACATTGTCTCCGACGGCACGGTCAATGGCAGCATCCAGGTGCCGGGCAATGGCGCGCCGATCGTCCTGATGATGGACCGCGGCACCAGCGGCGGCTATCCGAAGATCGCAACCGTCATCTCCGCCGATCTCGGCCGCCTCGCCCAGACCTCGGCCGGCACGGCGTTTCGCTTCAAGGCCGTCAGCATGGCCGAAGCGCAGGACGAGGCGAAGAAATTCGCACAGCTCCTGCGCGGCCTGCCTGACCGTTTGCGCGCGGCGGACACCGTGGGGCTCAACATTGAGGCCCTGCACGATGCTAATGTCGCGGGCTACGCGGTGAACGCCGTCGATGCCGGGACGTGGCAGGTTTCGGCGGAGCCGTAACCGACAAGAAGACCAGAGGCGGAGGGCACCATGACGACGATCGATCTCAACTGCGACCTTGGTGAGGGATTTGGCGCCTGGGAGATGGGCAACGACGCCGCGATGCTCGAGCTTGCGACATCGGTCAACGTTGCCTGCGGCTTCCATGCCGGCGACCCCGATATCATGCGACGGACGGTTGAGCTCGCGAAGGCGCGCGGCGTCTCGATCGGCGCTCATCCCGGCTATCGCGACCTGCACGGCTTCGGCCGGCATCCGATCGTCGGGCTGAAATCCTCCGAGATCGAAAACCTCGTCGCCTATCAGATCGGCGCGCTCCAGGCGATCGCGACAGCGGCCGGCCACAAGGTCACGCATGTGAAGGCGCATGGCGCGCTCTCCAACGTTGCCTGCGAGGACGACATGACTGCAAAGGCGATCGCGGCCGGGATCAAGGCCGTCGACCCCTCGCTGATCTTTGTGGTGCTCGCCAATTCAAAACTGGTGAAGGCCGGCGAGGACGCGAACCTGCCGATGGTGCATGAGGTGTTCGCCGACCGAGCCTATGAGGACGACGGCAACCTGGTCTCGCGCAAGAAGCCCGGCGCGGTGTTGCACGATGCCAAGGCGATCGCGAATCGCGTCGTGCGCATGGTGCAGGACGGCGCCGTGATCTCGGTCACCGGCAAGGTCATCAAGATGCGGATGGACACGGTTTGCATCCACGGCGACACGCAGGGCGCCGTCGACATCGCGCGCAATCTGCGTCAGGCATTGAAGGATGCCGGTATTGCGGTGGCGCCGTTCAAGCGCGCCGCGTGAGCCTTGCTCGGTGCGGTAGCCTGGGCAAAGCGAAGCGTGCCCACCTCTTCTTGCTATAGATGGAAAGATGGTGGGCACGGCGCGCGAAGAGCGCGCCTTTGCCCACCCTACGAAACTAACCCACTGTACAAATTGTCAGAACGGGTGCACCGACAGCGTGCCGAAGACGATGGCGGCGATGACCGCAAAGGCACTGTAGAGCGCAACATGGTGCATGCTCGCCCCGGTCCGCCGCGAGAGCGAGCGCGCGTAGAAGTGCAGCCTCGCTTCCGCCGATAGTTCGCGCATGGTCGATCTCCAACGCCCCATTTGCGAGGATATGAAGGAGCAATCGCGGCGGCGGACAAGATGGTGGCGGAAATAGCGACGGCGGTTCTCTTCGGAGCCGCCGTTGCAGAGGGAAATTCTCGGAACCCGCAGGTTCCGAGAATCTTATTCGCTCAACCTTTAAGCCAATGGAACCAGTTCCCAGGCGCTAATAGACGTCCGCCTGGAACCTACCCTTCTTCTTGAGATCCGCCACGAAGCTGACGGCCTCGTCCGTGGAACGGGCGCCGAACTGGGCGACGATGTCGACCAGCGCACGCTCGACGTCCTTGGCCATGCGCTTGGCATCGCCACAAATGTAGAGATGCGCGCCTTCGGCCAGCCACGTCCACACCTCGCGGCCGAGCTCGCGCATGCGGTCCTGCACGTAAAACTTCTTCTCGCCGTCGCGCGACCAGGCGAGTGAAAGGCGGGTCAGCAGGCCCGAGGTCTTCAGCGCGTTGAGCTCATCGCGATAGAAGAAATCGCAGTCGCTGCGCTGATGGCCGAAGAACAACCAGTTCTTACCTGACGCGCCGGTCGCCTTGCGGTCGAGCAGGAAGGCGCGGAACGGCGCAACGCCGGTGCCGGGGCCGACCATGATGATCGGCGTCTTCGGATCCTGCGGCAGCGCAAAGCCGTGCGCCTTCTGCACATAGACCTTCAGCTTCTCGCCCTCGGTGATGCGCTCGCCGAGGAAGGTCGAGGCGACGCCGAGGCGCTTGCGCTTGCCGATGACGTAGCGCACGGAATCGACGGTCAGTGACAGCTTTCCCGGCGTCGCATTGTGCGAGGACGAGATCGAATAGAGCCGCGGCTGCAGGGGCTCGAGCGCCTCGACGAACGCTTCAGGATGCGGACGGCAGCCGGAGAACTTTTGCAGCGCCGCCATGACGTCGAGCGTTGCGGCATCGCCATCGGGATCCTCGCCCTGCGCCAGCGCCCGCGCCTTCTCGCGCTGCGCGCCGCCGGTGATGAAGGAAAGCAGCTCGAACAGCTTGTCCGGCGCCGGCGATAGCGAGACGTCCCCGACCAGCGCCTCGCGCAGCGTCTTGCCATTGACCTGCGTGTTATGGGAGGCGCCGAGCAGCGCGATGATCTGGTCGACGAGGCCGAGATCATTGCGTGCAAACACGCCGAAGGAGTCGCCGACGACATAGTCGAGCTTGCTGTCGGAGAGATCGAACTCGATGTGATAGGTCTCCTTCTCGGAGCCCTGCTTGTTGAGGAGGCGCCGCGACAGGAACACGGCTTCAGCCGGATTTTCGCGGGCGCGACCCAGCTCGGCCTTCACTTCGGGCGCAGCCGATGCAGTAGCCGCCGACACCGCAGCACCCGCAGCGGACTTCGGCGCGGGCGCCTTGTCCAGCTCTTCAAAGAGCTGCTTCAGCATCCGCGCCGTCTCCTTGCCGCCGGGGGCGCAGAGATTGAGGCGGGCTTCGCTCTTCTTGGCGATGGCATCGGAATAGTCGGCGCAATTGTAGCCGCACTGGCCACAATCCTGCTGCGCCATCGCCGCCATCATGCGACGGCGGAGCGGACGCCCTTCCGCAAGCTTCATGCGATCGCCGATCGGCATCGCCGGATCGTGCCAGGGCGCCTCGCCATCGTCGCCATCGCCCTGTGGCGCGAGCACCGCGCCGTTTTCGGCCGGAGACAGCGGCGTAGAGCCGTCGAGGCCGAACATGCCCACGAGAAATCCATTCAGCCACAGCCGCTGCCCTTCGCTGAAGGGCGCGTTCGGCGGGATGATCTCGAGTTTCGGTGGGACGGGCATCTGGGTCATGCTGTTGCTTCCGCTCCGGCGAGTTTGCGCAGGGCTTCGCCGTCATGGCGACGAGAGAAGGTAAGGAACGTTTCTTCCGGCGAGGCGCGGTTGGCGAGATAGGCCTTCAAGAGACCCTCGACGAGCCTGGGCGCGTCCTCGGCCTTAACGTCGTGATAGACCTCCTGCCCGATATCGGCATCGGGACCGAAGCCACCACCGGTGAATAGGTGATAGCCCTCGACCGTGTCCTCCTCCGTCGCGCCCGGCACCTTGGCCGCGATCAGGCCGATGTCGGAGATGTAGTGCTGCGCGCAGGAGTGATGGCAGCCGGTCAGGTGGATGTTGAGCGGGGTGTCCAGCGTCACGCGCTCATCGCACCAGTCGCCGATCGCGGTCGCATGGCGCTTGGTGTCGGAGGCCGCGAACTTGCAGCCGGCATTGCCGGTGCAGGCGATCAGGCCGGCGCGGACTTGCGACACTTGCGTGGCGAGACCGAGCTTCTCGACCGCTGCGGTCACCAGCGCGACGTTTTCGTCGCGCACGCCGGAGATCAAGAAATTCTGCCAGACGGTCAGGCGGATATCGCCGTCGCCGAGATCCTGCGCGATCTTGCCGATGCCGCGCATCTGCTCGCAGGTGAGCTTGCCGACCGGCAGCGCGACACCGACCCAATTGAGCCCCGCCTGCTTTTGCTTGTGCACGCCGATGTGGGCCATGCGGTCAAATGTCGGACGCGGTGCGATCGCATCCGCAGGCACGCGCGCGAAGGGCTTCTTGAGCCGTTCCTCGACGAGCTTGAGAAACTTATCGTGGCCCATGTTGTCGAGCACATATTTCAGCCGCGCCTTGGTGCGGTTGGTACGGTCGCCATGCTCGATGAAGACGCGCACGATGGCGTCGGCAACCGTGGTGGCGTCCTCGGGACGAACGACGATGTCGGAATATTTTGCAAAATCCCTGTGGCCAGTGATGCCGCCGATGCCGAGCCGGAACCAGACGCCCGCGTCGACGCCAAAGCCGCCCTTCACCTCGACCGCGGAAAACGCGATGTCGTTGGTCTCCTCCAGCACCGCGACGCGCCCCGCGCCGTCGAAAGCGACGTTGAACTTGCGCGGCAGGCCGTAGAGCGAGCGGTCGTTAAGAATGTGGTAGTGCCATTCGCGCGCGAAAGGACGCGTATCGAGGAGTTCCTGCGGATCGATGCCGGCGGTCGGCGTGCCCGTGACGTTGCGGATGTTGTCCGCGCCGGAGCCGCGCGAGCACAGGCCGATGTCTTGGATGCCTTCGATGAGCGCGACCGCGTTCTTCGGCTCGATCTCGCGTATCTGGAAGTTCGCACGCGTGGTCACATGGGTGTAGCCGCCGCCATAAGCCTCGGCCAGATCGGCAAGTCCGGACATCTGCCAGTGCTTCAGGATGCCGTTCGGAATGCGCAGGCGTGCCATGTAGGAGGTCTGCGCCGGCGCGACCCAGAAGATGCCGTAATAGCGCCAGCGAAAATTGTCCGCCGGCGTCGGGTTAGCATTGTTGCGCGCCTGGTCCTTCAGCCGCTCGTAGCCGTCGAAAGGGTGCAGCTCGCGCTTGAACTTCTCCTGGTCGGCGAGCTTCTTGCCAGACGCCGTGACCGCGTCCTGCGCTTTCAGCGCCGCGGCATCAGGACCGGTCGGCTCGGACGGAGCGCTGGCCGCCGCGGCAGGAGCGCCACCGGCGACAAAGGCACGGCCCACACGTCCGACCTGGAGGCCGGACATGAAGCCTTCGAGATAGCGCTTCTGCTCGTCGGAGAAGTCGGCCGTGGGTGCTGTGTCGAGTTTCATTGGCTGAATGGACCTACTCTGCTGCCTGGACCGCGACCTGCGCCACTTCGGTCGCCGGCTTTGCGGGCTTGTACGTTGCGTAGAGCGCAAGACCGGTGAAGACGAAGCCGCCGACGAGATTGCCGAGCGTCACGGGAATCTGATTCCACAGCCACCAGTCCGAGAGGCTGACCTTGGCGCCAAGCAGCATGCCGGTCGGGATGACGAACATGTTGACGACCGCGTGCTCGAAACCCAGTGCGAAGAACAGGAAGATGGGCAGCCAGGTCGCAGCGATCTTGCCGACTGTCGAGGTCGAGGTCATCGCCATGACGACGCCGAGACAGACCAGCCAGTTGCAGAGGATCGCCTTGACGAAGACGGAGACCATGCCGGCGGTGCCGATCGCGGCATTGCCGATCGTCTTCGCTTCCGCCACCGCAACGATGCGCGCGGCGACGCCGGCGACTTCGACCTTGCCCATGTTGGTGAGTGAGATCGCGATCAAGACGAAAGCGAGGCTGCCGAGCAGATTGGCAACGAAGACCCAGGACCAGTTGGCGATTACCGCGTTCCAGGTGGCTTTGCCCTCGAGGCGCGCGAGCGGCACGATGGCGAAGCTCCCCGTGACGAGTTCGAGGCCAAGCAGCACGATCATCACCAGGCTGACTGGAAAGATGAGCGCGCCGACGATGGGCTGGCCGGTGGTAGCGGCGCCGGTGAAAGCGAGCGTCGTGGCAGCGCCCAGGAGCGCGCCGGAAATCGCACCGCGGATCAGGAGGTCGCGCGGGCCGAGCGCCAGCTTCTTCAGGCTGGCATCGATCATCGAGGCAACAACGTCAGAGGGCTTTGCGTAATCCATATCGAAGCTCCAGCGCCGCGCGTTGCGGCCACAACGGGTTGAAACGACGTTGATCGCTCGGAGCACGATCTCAGGCGCACGCGGCCTGGCCGGAACCCGGGGCGATCCGATCAGCCTCGTTGCTGCGGAAATCCATCATGGACTTGGTGCCGCCGGCTTCCACGCCGGTTGGCTTGTTCCCTCCTATTCAAGGAGTGTGCCAACGCAGCATAAATCTGGAATGCGTGTAAAATCAGCTTGTTAGGACTGTGTGCAGCGCATGAAATGGATCACCATTCATGCCGCTTGGGGCAGCAATAGCCCAAAGTTTAAGCTTCAAATGTGGATGCCCAATATTTGGGCTGGCCTAACGGGCGCGCCGCGCGACCTCGAAGGAGGCGAGATAACCGGCCAGATCTTGGGGGTCAAAGGCCGCTCCGGCGAAAGCTCCAAACGAGCCGGCCGAGGCCTCCTTGCCGCTTCCCCCCGGTCCCACCGCAGCATCATAGAGGTCGGGCCGGAACACCGCCATGGCGCTCTTGAGCGCAGCCTCGCTCAGAGCGGTCTGCCCCCAGCGCACCATCTGCGCATAGAGCCAAGCGGCCTGGACCGGATCAGGGCGCCCTGCCCCTTCGCGACCGACCAGGAGATAGCGGCCGCTTTCGCGCAGGGTGCCGTCAGGCGCGATCTTCAGGCGGCCATCAAGGGTCCGCTGGATGACCTCGGCATCGACGCTGATCCGCTCCGGCTGCGCGAGGATGCGCGCGGCCTCGTTGCGGTTGTCGGGATGCTCGATGAAAGCTGCGGCCTTCTCCGCGGCGCGCACCAGCGCGGCCACCACGTCCGGATTCTTCTCCGCCCAGGTCTGGCGCATGGCCAATACCTTCTCCGCGGCACGGACCAGGATGTCGGAGGAGAAATGCAGGATATGGCCGATGCCGAGATCGACCGCGACCGAATTCCAGGGCGCGCCGACGCAGAACGCATCGACATGACCGTTGGCGAGGCTGTCGACCATGTAAGGTGGCGGCAGCACCACGAGGCGCACGTCCTCGTCAGGATCGACGCCTGCCGCCGCCATCCAGAACCGGAGCTGGTAGTTGTGCGTCGAGAACGGGAAGGTCATGCCGAAGGTCAGCGGCTCAGCCCCCGCCTTGCGCCGTTTCGCTACCACGCGCGAAAGCGCTTTGGCGGTCGCCATCGGATCGAAGCGGTCGCCCTCGATCTCCTCCATCAGCGCGGCATGCAGCGCGGGCGAGATCGTGATGGCGTTGCCATTGATGCCGAGGTTGAAGGGAGCCGCGATCGGGACCTTGACGTGACCGAGCCCGAGCGAGGACGCGATCGCTACCGGCGCCAAGAGATGCGCGGCATCGAACAGGCCGATATTGAGCTTGTCGCGGACGTTGGACCACGAGACCTCGCGCACCAGCTCGACCTCGAGCCCTTCGGCCGTGGTAAACCCCTTATCGACCGCGACGATCAGCGCAGCCGCATCGACCAGCGGGATAAACCCTATGCGGAGCGGTCCGGTCATTTCAGCATCTCCGACGCGGTGATGATCGACTGGGCAATCTCGCCGATCTTCTTCTTCTCGCGCATCGCCGTGGAGCGCATCAGCACATAGGCCTCGTCCTCGGTCAGGCCCTTCACCCGCATCAAAATGCCCTTGGCACGCTCGATGATCTTGCGATCCTCGAGCTGCGATTTGGTGCGCTCCAGCTCCTCCTGGAGTTTCGCGAACGCGTTGAAGCGGGACACGCACAGGTCGAGGATCGGCTTGATGCGCTCTTTCTTCAGCCCGTCGACGATGTAGGCGGATACCCCCGCCTCCACGGAGGCCTGGATCGAGGCCGAATCGCTCTGGTCGACAAACATCGCGATCGGCCGGCGCACGGCGCGGCTGACCTGGAACATCTGTTCCAAAACGTCTCGGCTGGGGTTCTCCAGATCGATCAGGATGATATCGGGGTCGACGGCATAGATGCGCGCGAGCAGGCTCTGCATCTCGCTGATATGCAAGACCTGGGTGAAGCCCGCCTCCCGCAACCCCTCCTCGAGGATCGCGGCCCGGATCGGGCTTTCGTCGACAATCACAATTTTAGGCGACTGTTCGGCGCTCATCGCTCACTCACCACCCGGCGAGGCATCCATAGCACGCCGGAGCCCCATGCAAAGGGTTGTAATTGTGGACAATTAGGTCTAGCTGCAAGCGGTCAATCAGGCAGATTTAGGTATGGATCAGACGGCTGCGCCCAAGGTCAGCTTCGTTTCGCTCGGGTGCCCCAAGGCATTGGTGGATTCCGAGCGCATCATCACGCGCCTGCGTGCCGAGGGCTACGAACTCGCCCGCAAGCATGACGGGGCCGATATCGTCATCGTCAACACTTGTGGCTTCCTCGACAGCGCCAAGCAGGAATCGCTCTCGGCGATCGGCGAGGCCATGGCCGAGAACGGCAAGGTGATCGTGACCGGCTGCATGGGCGCCGAGCCCGAGCAGATCGAGCAGGCCTATCCCGGCGTGCTTTCGATTACGGGCCCGCAGCAATACGAATCCGTGCTCGATGCCGTGCACCAGGCGCTGCCGCCGGCACACAATCCGCATCTCGATCTGGTGCCGCCGCAGGGCATCAAGCTCACGCCGCGCCACTACGCCTATCTGAAGATCTCCGAGGGCTGCAACAACCGCTGCACCTTCTGCATCATCCCGAAGCTGCGCGGCGACCTGGTGTCGCGCCCCGCCAACGATGTGCTGCGCGAGGCCGAGCGGTTGGTCGGCGCCGGCGTGAAGGAGTTGCTCGTCATCTCGCAGGACACTTCTGCCTATGGCGTCGACGTGAAATATGCCGAGAGCCCGTGGAAGGACCGCCAGGTCCGCGCCAGATTCCTCGATCTCGCGCGCGAGCTTGGCGAGCTCGGGGCCTGGGTCAGGCTGCAATATGTCTACCCCTACCCGCATGTCGACGAGGTCATCGCGCTGATGACGGAGGGCAAGGTGCTGCCCTATCTCGACATCCCCTTCCAGCACGCGAGCCCCGAGGTCCTCAAAGCGATGAAGCGACCAGCGGCAGAGGACAAGACGCTGGCGCGGATCAAGCGCTGGCGCGACGAATGTCCTGATCTCGCCTTGCGATCGACCTTCATCGTCGGCTTCCCCGGCGAGACCGATGCGGACTTCGCCTATCTGCTCGACTGGCTTGATGAAGCCGAGATCGATCGCGTCGGCTGCTTCAAATACGAACCGGTTGCGGGCGCCACCTCCAACGCGCTGCCCGGCGCCGTGCCGGATGAGGTGAAGCAGCAGCGCTACAACGCGTTGATGGCGCGCCAGCAGAAGATTTCCGCGCGGAGGCTCAAGCGCAAGGTCGGCACCCGGCAGCAGGTCATCATCGACGAGGTCGGCCCGACCGTTGCGAAAGGCCGCTCCAAGGCGGATGCGCCGGAAATCGACGGCGCCGTTTATCTGTCGAGCCGCCGACCCTTGCGCGTCGGTGAGATCGTCACCGCCAAGATCGAGCGTGCCGACGCCTACGATCTGCACGGCAGCGTCGCGGGGTTTTGATCTTCACCAGAGTGCCGCGCGTTACGCAGCGCGCACGGCCTTCAGGAAACCGGCCACCTTGTCGCGCAGCGCAACTGCATGCCGTGACAATTCGCCGGCAGCGCCGAGCATGTCATTGGCAGCAGTGCCCGTGGCATCGATCGTGCGCGTGACGGCATTGATGTTTGCAGCGACCCCGCTGGTGCCCGCCGCTGCCTGGCTCACGGACCGCGCGATCTCCTGCGTCGCGTGCCCCTGTTGCTCGACGGCGATGGCAATCGATTTGCCGATATCGCTGATCTGTCCGATCGTCCCGCCAATTCCCTGGATGGCTGCAACGGTATCGCCCGTTGCCCGTTGCATGGCGCTGATATGGGCGCTGATCTCTTCGGTTGCCTTGGCGGTCTGGCTGGACAGGCTCTTGACCTCGGCTGCAACGACCGCGAAACCGCGACCGGCATCACCGGCTCGCGCTGCCTCGATCGTGGCGTTCAAGGCCAGAAGATTGGTCTGGCTTGCGATCGCATTGATCATCTCGGTGACCGCTCCGATCTTGCCCGCCGCCTCCGACAGGCTCTTCACGAGATTATTGGTGCGTGCTGACGCCTCCACCGCTTCGGCAGCAATGCTCGACGAGGTCGTGACCTGGCGGTTGATCTCGGCCACCGAGCTCGATAGCTCCTCGGTCGCGCCCGCCACCGACTGAACATTCGTCGATGCTTCGGATGATGCAGCTGCGACGGTCGAAACGCGTTGCGCTGCGTTCTCGGCGGTCGAACTGAGCGAGCCCGCCGTCACCTCTACGTCCTTGGCAGCCGACGACACGGCATTGGCAATGGAGCCGATGGTCTCCTCGAATTCGCCGGCAAGTTTGGCGATGGCGCGCTTCTTCTCTTCCCGCGCGGCAATCAGCTCCGATAGGTCCCGTCGATAGCTGATGACGACGGGCTGGCCATCGATCTCCGCGGGAACGAGCGTGACCTGCACCGGTACCATCTGCCCATCCGCTCGGCGCGTGATCCATTCGAAACGGGCGTGGCCGTCCTTCATCGCCCGCGCGAGCGTCTCCTTGACGCACTCCGACGAGCGGCGGCCATCCGCCTGGAATTCGGGAGCCATATCGGCCGGCGAGCGGGACAACAGGTCGGCCTTGCTGCGATAGCCGCCAAATCTGACCGCGGCCTCGTTGCAGGCGATGATCTTGGGTCCCGCCAGCACCATGATCGCATCGACCGAACGTTCGAAAATTGCTTGCCAGATCTGGCCGTCACGATCCTGGCTTGTCTGCCGCCCAAAGAATCTCATCCGCTCCCCCCATTCGAAGCGGACGGTGAATAGCAAGAAAACATTAACCAAACGCTTATTGGACGGCGGGCCGTTCCGGCCGAGGTCAATCAGCAGCCAGCCAGGTCGGCACCCAGCGCTCCGGCCGCGGCGCACGGGCGAGGTCCGCCTTCGCCTCGGACAGTTCCGCCGGGACGTCGTCGATCGTCGGGCGCTCGTCATAGTCGAAGCGGGGCATGACGCGGCCGTCGGCGTAGAGGCCAAAATCCATCGAGTACCAAAGCCCGAGCTCCGGCTGCGCCCTGCGCATGTCGTCGCGCAACTCACGCAGCAACGGCTCGATCGCCTTCTCCTCCTTGAAGGACTGCGGACCGGAACGCATGACGCGCGCCTGATATTGCGCGCCGACGATCGCGACCTTGAACCGTGTCTTGTCCCAGAGATTCTTGCCTTTCGGCAGATGCGCAGCGAGCCGCCAACCGAGTTCGGCCATCATCGTGTGGTTGGCCCAATACTCCTCGCGGTCTCTGCACCACGTCTCCATCCACCGGCGGAAGTCCGGCAGGTCGGGCGAGGATCCTGCCAGCGTTGCCAGATCCTCCGCGCCAAGCCGCGGGGCCAACCAATCTGCAAGCTCGTCGGTTGTCTCGTCTACGTCTTCGTCTGGCAGGAAATCGCTCCATCGGTCTTCGAACTGCTGTAGCGCGATCCTGGCAAGCAGGCTGTCGAGAGACGGCGCGATGATCTCGTGCTCACCTTCCGAGCCCAACACCACGACGGGCGGATTCGCCTGATCGACATCAGTACCATACCATGTGCCGACCTCCGAACCTTCCGGCAGCCGGATGAATAGCCCGAATTTGTCGCGCAGCGGGCTACCGTCGACGATCGGGGCGCTATCGACGAACTGTCCGCGCAGATCGAAGCAGCCGACGCTGCCCCAGGGTCGGCCCTTGAGCCAGACTGCAAAATCAAGCAGCAGGGGCGGCGCCTCGGTGCCGGGCGGAAAGGCTCGGCGGATGCTGTCGACGTCGATGCGATAGGAAGGATCGGACAAGGTGGCGCGCCTGACAGAATGGAGATGTCTACTTGGTCGCGCAGGCCACCGGCCTGGTTCGAACCAAACGGCGCCTGAATAGTACAAACACGCGGGCGTGAAAATGGTTCGACGTGAACGCGATCGATGTAGCCTGAATTTTAGGCTGATCTCAGGGCTTCTGCGGCCAGCTGTTCGCCACGCGCACGTCGCGACTGGCCTCGTGTGGGCGTTCAAGGTGCTGCTCGATCCCTTTCACAACATTGCGCTCTACTACAAATCGCCGCTCGCTCTATACGCGGTGAGCCGATCGACAAGTCGATCGCCGATGCCGATTGGGGCCATGACGACGCCGACGAGCAGCCGCGTTTCACTTGAAGCTAGCGCCGCATTAAGCCGGCTCTCGCGGCGAACCGGCTTGACAAGCCCTGCCCTTCGGCTGTATGGCCGCGCCCCATGATCTCTTCTCGGACCCACCGCCGCGCAGCTTTCCGTCGTCGCACCCGCGACGATGATGGGTTGCGCCATGTCCGACGACGCCGCTGAAGCACTGACATCAGCAGAGTTTTCGAGAAGGCCGCACCCGCAAAGTGCGGCCTTCTCGCTTTTTCGCGCGTCTTTTCCCTGAACCATCCCTGCCCCCAAGAGGAGTCTGACATGACCAACGCTACCCATCCGTATGATGCGCTGATGGACATCACCGCACGGCCGAAGGCCGTGTTCGTCCGCGGCGCGGGCTCCTATCTCTGGGACGACAGCCGCAAGCGCTATCTCGATTTCGTGCAGGGATGGGCGGTCAACTGCCTCGGCCATTCACCGCCGGCGGTTGCCGATGCGCTCGCGGCGCAGGCCAAGCGGCTGCTGACGCCGAGCCCCGCCTTCTACAACGAGCCGAGCCTCAAGCTCGCACAGGCGCTGGTCGAGAACAGCTGTTTCGACCAGGTGTTCTTCGCCAATTCCGGCGCCGAGGCCAATGAGGGCGCCATCAAGCTGGCGCGCAAATATGGCAACGTGAACAAGGGCGGTGCGTTCGAGATCATCACCTTCGGCGGCGGCTTCCACGGCCGTACGCTGGCCACCATGTCGGCCTCGGGCAAAAAGGCTTTTGAGCCACTGTTCGAGCCGAAAGTCTCAGGCTTCAAGAAGGCGACGCTGAACGACATCGCCTCGGTCGAAGCGCTCATCAGCACCAATACCGTGGCCGTGATGCTCGAGCCGATCCAGGGCGAAGCCGGCGTGTGGCCCGCGACCGACAAGTTCCTGCAGGAGCTGCGCGCGCTCACCAAGGCCCATGGCCTTTTGCTGATCTTTGACGAGATCCAGACCGGCATGGGCCGGACCGGAAAGCTCTTCCATTACGAGCATGCCGGGATTGCGCCGGACATCATGACACTCGGCAAGGGCATCGGCGGCGGCGTGCCGCTCGCCGCGCTGCTCGCGACCGAGCACGCCTCATGCTTCGAGCATGGCGATCAAGGCGGCACGTTCAACGGCAACCCCGTGATGTGCGCCGCCGGGCTCGCGGTGCTCGAAGAGGTCGGCAAACCGGAATTTTTGAAAGCCGTCGCCGACACGGGTCTGCTGCTCGAAAGCGAGTTGCAGAAGGTCTCGGCGCGGCACGGGCTTGGCGAGGTGCGCGGTCGCGGCCTGCTTCTGGCGCTCGACCTGAAACTGCCGATCGCATCTGCGATCGTCGCGCAGGCGTTCGCAGAGGGCCTCCTCCTCAACGCACCGCAGGTCGACACGCTACGCTTCATGCCGGCGCTAAACGTGACGCGCGAACAGATTGCCGAGATGATCGATTGCCTGGATGCGATCCTGACCAAGGTCGGGGCTGCACGTCGGGTGGCGTAAGGTTCATACTTGTCGCCTCGTCATGGCCGGGCTTGCCCCGGGCATGACGTCCCTCTTGAACAGCGGCGCTGCGTCTACGGCTTCAAGATTGAAGCGCCCGTGGTGGCACGGCTCTCGAGATCGATATGCGCCTTCGCCGCGTCCTTCAATGCGTAGGCGTGGTTGATCGGCACGTGCAGCTTGCCGCTGATCACGGCGGCGAACAGCGTGTCGGCGCCTTCCAGCAACTCCGAGCGCTTGCCAATATAGTCGTTGAGCTTCGGCCGGGTCGCAAACAGCGAGCCGTGATTGTTGAGCTCGGCGATCGCAAATGGCGGCACGGGGCCTGAGGCATTGCCGAAGGAGACGAACATGCCGCGCGGCTTCAGGCAGGACAGCGAGCCGGGGAAAGTCGCTTTGCCGACGCCGTCATAGACGACGTCGCAGCCCTCGTTGCGGCTGATTTGTTTGACGCGCGCGACGAAATCCTCCTCGTTGTAGAGGATGACGTGGTCGCAGCCATTGGCCTCGGCAAGCTCCGCCTTGTGCCGCGAGCCGACGGTGCCGATCACGTGCGCGCCGAGCGCCCTCGCCCATTGGCAGGCGAGCAGGCCGATGCCGCCGGCGGCGGCATGAATCAGCACGCGATGATGCGGCTCGACCTTGAAGGTCTTGTGCAGGAGATACCAGACGGTGAGCCCCTTGAGCATCAGCACGGCGCCCTGCTCGTAGGTGATGTGGTCGGGCAGCTTGACCAGCCGCTCCCAGGGGATGTTGCGCTCGCCGGTGTAGGCACCGAGATTGTGGTAGTAGGCGACTCGGTCGCCGGGGTGGAAATTCGTCACGCCGGGACCGACCGAGACCACCTCGCCCGCCGCCTCGTTGCCGGCGATGAACGGAAGTTCGGGGGCCTTGTAGAGGCCGGTGCGGAAATAGACGTCGATGAAGTTCAACCCAACCGCGTGCTGGCGGATGCGCACCTCGCCCGGTCCCGGCGCCGGCACCTCGACGCTCTCATAGACCAGGGCTTCGGGACCCCCGACCTGGTGCACGCGGACGGCTTTGGTCATCACCTGACCTCCTCGTTCTTGTTGAGGGCAAGCGAAAGCCATCACGCCTGCCTTGTCAACTCGACGCAAGAAGCGGACCGCACAAACCCGGCTATTTGCCGACCTTCTTCCGATTGCGCTTGGCCAGCACATTGAAGAACTCGACCGCCGCCGAGAACGCAATTGCGAAGTAGATGTAGCCGCGCGGAATGTGAAACTTGAATCCATCCGCCACCAGCGCGACGCCGATCAGCACCAAAAATGCCAGCGCCAGCATCTTGGTGGTGGGATGCTCGGCGACGAATCGCGCCACCGGTCCGGAGGAAATGTACATCACGAGGCAGGCGATCACGACAGCCGCGATCATGATCTCGAGGTCCTGCGCCATGCCGATCGCGGTGATGATGGAATCCAGCGAGAACACGATGTCGATGACGACGATCTGGGCGATTACCCAGAAGAAGGCGCGGCGCCCGGAATTGTCCCCGCCCTCCTCGTCATCCGCATCAACCTCGGCATGGATCTCGTGGGTCGCTTTCGCGATCAGGAACAGGCCGCCGCCTATCAGGATGAGGTCGCGCCAGGAGAAATCGTAACCCCTGAACGAGAACACCGGCTGGGTCAGGCCGATCAGCCAGACCAAGACGCTGAGCAGGATGATGCGAAACACCAGGGCCAACGCGAGCCCGATCTGGCGGGCGCGGTGCGCCTGTTTGTCGGGGATGCGCGAGACGATCACGGACAGGAAGATGACGTTGTCGATGCCGAGCACGATCTCGAGCGAGGTCAAGGTGAGAAGCGCGGCCCAGGCTTCCGGGCTGGTGATGAGATGCATCATGCGAAGGATCTAACCATCCTGATCACGGCGTCGCTGCCGACAATCCAGAGCGCGATCGCGCACAGCGCGATCTTCGCGACGGTGCCGACCTGGAAATCCATCTCCAGGGCATAGAGGCCAAGCGCGGCCCAGATCACGATCAGCGACATGGTCAGCCAGCGCAGGCGCACCACGCGGACCGGATGCAGCACGTGGAAGGGAACGAAGGTCAGGACGACCAGCGCCGCAACCAGCAGCGTCGACCACAGCGGCGGCCAGTGCAGCAGGAACAGATAGAACGCCGCAGCGTTCCACAGCGCCGGAAAGCCGCGGAAGTGATTGTCCTCGGCCTTCATGCGCAGATCGGCGAAATACAGCGCGCTGGTGACGATGATGGCGACGCCGAGCAGCGGTGCCGCGACCGGCAGCAGCAGGCCGCTCGCCACGATCGCATAGGCCGGCACGAATACATAGGTGACGAAATCGACCACGAGGTCGAGCACGTCGCCGGACCAGTTTGGCTGCACGTTCTTGACGTTCAGCCTGCGCGCGATCGGCCCGTCGATCGCGTCGATGATGAGGGCGACGCCGAGCCATTGAAACATCGCCGCCCAATGTTCGCGCACAGCCTCCAGCATCGCCAGCAGCGCCACCGCGCCACCGAACGCCGTGAAGATATGCACCGAGAAGGCCGCAGCGCGGGCCGCCGGCGTGGGGTTGAGAGAATCCTGCGGGGTATCCATGGCTGGCGCAGTGCTATCAGAATGAGAACGATTTGCACATAAGCCGCGGCGACATCCGGCCGCGCAATTCGCGACAAATTCGCGCGAAACAAGCGGCTTGAATTTGCCGCCGGGCATGTCAAATGTCCGGGCATGACAGATCTAGCAGCACCTTTTCTAGCAGCACCTTTTGACGTGGCCGTGATCGGCGGTGGGCCGGCAGGCCTCGCCGCCGCCATCGCGCTCGCGGAGACCGGCGCACGCACCGCGCTGGTGGCGCGGCGCACGCCCTATTCCGACAACCGCACCACCGCGCTGCTCGGCGGGTCCGTTGAATTTTTGGACCGGCTCGGGGTCTGGTCGCGCTGCAGCAACAAGGCCATGCCGCTCGAGGCGATGCGGCTCGTCGACGACACCGGCCGCCTGATCCGCGCGCCGGAGGTGCGCTTCTCCTGCGATGAAATCGGGCTTGACGCGTTCGGCTACAACATCGACAACCGCTCGCTGATGCTGGCGCTGGAGGCGCGCGCCACCGAGCTTGCTAATCTCGTTCGCTTCGATGACGAGGCCGACAGCGTCCGTACCGAGGCCGAGGATGTCGCGATCCACACCGCCGCGGGGCAGTATTTGGCGGCGCGCCTCGTGGTCGGCGCCGACGGCCGGCACTCGCTATGCCGAGAGGCCGCCGGCATCGACGTCACGCGGCGCGATTTGAAGCAGACGGCGCTGACCTTCAACGTCAACCATTCGCGTCCGCATCGCAACGTCTCGACCGAGTTCCACACGCCGCACGGGCCTTGCGTGTTCGTGCCGCTGCCGGGCGATCGTTGCAGCATCGTCTGGGTGGCCTCGCCTGCGGAAGCCGAGCGGCTCAGAGCCCTGAGCGACGAGGAGCTCTCGACGGCGATCGAAAAACAATCGCATTTCATCCTGGGCCGCATGAGCGTGGAACCCGGCCGCAACCTGTTTCCGCTGGCGATCGAGCGGCCGAAATCTTTCGCCCGCGACCGCATTGCGCTCGTGGGCGAAGCGGCCCATGTGGTTCCCCCGATCGGCGCGCAAGGCCTTAATCTCGGCTTACGGGATGCCGCCGATATCGCAAGGCTCGCCGGAGAGGCGGTCGCGGCAGGCCGGGATCCCGGTGCGGACGAGGTGCTCGACCGCTACGACTGGGCCCGCCGTCCGGACATTCTGAGCCGGACCTTCATGATCGATATGGCGAACCGTTCACTGCTGAACGATTTTCTGCCGCTGCAGCCGGTCCGCGCCGTCGGCATGCACCTGCTGGGCGCCATCGGCCCGTTGCGGCGCCTCGCGATGCGTGAAGGGTTGGCGCCGACCTGGCGACGATAACTTTGGCGACGGTAACGTTGGCGACGGTAATTTGGCGGCGCTAACCGCGTCTTACGGAAACGCCAGCCGTCCGGTCTGGATAAACCACATCACGCTGGTCAGCGTGATCACCGAGGCAAACGTCCCGAGCAGCACCGCAACCGATGCGGATTCGATCCAGGCGTCATTCTGCCGCGCGATGACGAACACGTTCAGCGCCGGCGGCAGCGAGGCCATCAGCACTGCGGTTGCGGCCCAGGGCTGCGCGAACGGGCCGAACACGAGCATCAGCGCGAATGATGCGAGCGGATGGATCAGGAGTTTTACCGCGATCACGCCGGGCACCTCCCAGGGTACGCGATCGAACGGCCGCAGCGCCACGGTGACGCCGAGCACGAACAGCGCGGTGGGAGCCGCGGCATTTTGCAGGAAGGTGATGGTGCGATCGAGCGCGACCGGCAACTCGATATGGAGTGCCGCGACCGCCGCGCCAAAGCAGGCCGACATGATCAGCGGGCTGAGCAGGATCTGCTTCAGCACGACGCCGAAGGCGTGCAGGATCGAGGGATGATCGCGGTCGGAGAGTTCGATCAGGAGCGGTACGATCGTGAACAGGAAGATGCTGTCGCAGCAGAAGATCAGCGCGGTCGGCGCCGCCGCCTTCGCTCCGAGCACCGCAAGCGCGAGCCCCGGGCCCATATACCCGATATTGCCGTAGCCGCCGGAGAGTCCCGCAAGCGTCGCTTCGCGCAGCGACAGCCGGCCAACGACCTTCCCGACCAGGAGCGCAATGCTGAACGCCGCAACCGTCGACAGCGTGGTCGCGACCAGAAACGGCGGGTTGTTGAGTTCGGAGAACGGCGTCTTCGACATGATCGCAAAGAGCAGCGCCGGCAACGACACGTAGAGCAGGAAGAAGTTCATCCAGGCGAGGCCTGATTCCGGCAGGGACTTGGCCTTGCCGCAGGCGAAACCGACGAAGATCAGGCCGAAATAAGGTAGGGCCAGATTGAGGATATCGACCATTTATGAAGTGATTTCTAAGGCAATCGGGGCTATCCGCCCGCCCTCTGCGGGTTAATTCCAAGCAAGGGCACTAGCATCGGCCACAATCCTGGTCTATCGACGAACCATGATTAAAGCGCGGACCGCCAAATTCCAGATCGGACAGGTCGTGCGCCACCGGATCTTCTCGTTCCGGGGCGTGATCTTCGACATCGATCCGGAATTCAACAACACCGAGGAATGGTGGCTGTCGATCCCTGAGGAGGTCCGGCCGCACAAGGACCAGCCGTTCTACCATCTGCTGGCGGAAAACGCCGAGTCGGAATACGTCGCCTATGTCTCCGAGCAGAACCTGTTGCCGGACGATTCCGGCGAGCCGATTCGGCATTCGCAGGTCGCCGAGATATTTGTGAAGGACAAGTCGGGCGGTTATCGCCCGCGCAATCCCTCGCTCAACTGATCCCTTTCGAATTCGGCCAATCAGGCCAATAAAAAAGGCGCTCAATCGAGCGCCTTTTTCGTGTTCTACGTCGGTCCGATTACTTCTGGGCCGAAGGTGCGGGCGTCGCCTGACCGCTCTGCTCGAGCTTCTTGCGCTGCTCGTCGGCCTTCTTCTGAAGCTCTTCCTGGAGCTTCTTCTGGTTCTCTTCGAACACCTTCGGATCGGTCGGCGGACCGTCATAGGCCTTGGCGAACTCGCCGGCCAGCGGCAGCGGCAGCGTCAGCGGCGCGCCATTGGCGTTGATCGCTTGAACCACCAGGTTCTGGCCTTTCTTCAGGTTGTTGATCAGGTCGGCGGTCGCCTCATAGTCCGACATGCAGCCGTTGGCGAAGCAGATCACGTAGGGGCTCTGCAGCGGCGGATTGTTGTCGACGATGATGCGGGTGCCGTGCACGAGCTGCATGCCCAGCGGCAGCGTGACGCGAAGGATTTTCTTCGGCTCGCCTTCCGGCTCGATGATCACGGCGGCGATCACCGGCTGGCCGGACTCGATGCGGCCGTCCTTGCCGGTGAAGCAGACCTGCTTGGCGTTGGCGTCCTGGCCCTTCAGGCAGAACTTGGTCCAGGGCGCGTAGATCAGCTGGACCTGCTGCTGTTGCTGGTCAGCGGGCGGAGCGCCGGCCGGCGGAGCGCCAGCGGCCGGTGCCTGGGCCTGCGGCGCCGGTGCGGCAGGCGCAGGCGCCTTGGGAGCTGCCTTCGGCGCGGCCTTGGGAGCAGCCTTCGGCGCCGCCGGAGCGGGCGTTGCGGTCTGCGCCTGAGCGGCGGATGGAACAGCCAGCGCCGAAACCGTCAACAGGGCGAGAAGGCGCCCGCGCGGCCGGACCGACGCGGCCAAAATACGAAAATTCATTGCGGAAAACCCTTTCTGAACGGGAAGTGCCCGAACCGCTCCTAAGCACCGATACCGAGCCGCCTTGGCGCGGCTGTCTCCCCATCAATAGAGGCGGAAACGTGACAAGTTCGACGCTCCTGCGCGATTGCCCGCCTTCTTAACGTGGCGGACGAAAAGATCAATGCCGACAAGCAT
Organism: Bradyrhizobium sp. UFLA05-125; assembly: GCF_059803515.1. NCBI lineage: Bacteria > Pseudomonadati > Pseudomonadota > Alphaproteobacteria > Hyphomicrobiales > Nitrobacteraceae > Bradyrhizobium > Bradyrhizobium sp. UFLA05-125. The sequence goes on from NZ_JBANBJ010000091.1 coordinate 27,155, forward strand.
GTTTGAAGTGGGCAGAGAGGCCTAAGACGAAGGCCTATGCTAGGGTTTGGGCGTGATCGGTCCCCGAATCAATCCGCGCGCCGTTGTTCATGTCTAAGAGCCTGCGCTTAGCCGCCGCGGTCTGGGTGGCGGTTGCTCTCGCCGGCTTGACGTCCGTTCCGGCGAAGGCGGCCGAAAGCTACGCTATTGCCATGCATGGCAAGCCGGCGCTGCCACCCGATTTCACCCATATGCCCTACGCCAACCCCGATGCGCCCAAGGGAGGCCGGCTGATTTGGTCGGTGCTCGGAACCTTCGACAGCCTCAATCCATTCATCGTCAGGGGCATCGCGGTCCAGCAAGTTCGCAGCTACGTCATCGAAAGCCTGCTGGCACGCGGCAATGACGAGGCCTTCACGCTGTATGGCCTGCTCGCCAGGACGGTCGAGACCGACAACGACCGGACTTACGTGACATTCCACATCGATCCGCGGGCGCGGTTCTCTGACGGTACGCCGGTGCTCGCCGATGACGTCCTGTTCTCCTGGCAGCTCCTGCGCGACCATGGCCGGCCCAACCACCGGCAATATTATGCCAAGGTCGCCAAGGCGGAGGCGCCGGATCCCCTCACCGTGCGCTTCGATCTCGCGGGAGCCAGTGACCGGGAACTGCCGCTGATCCTCGGGTTGATGCCGATCCTGCCCAGGCACACCGTCGACGTTGCGACCTTCGAGGAGACGAAGATGAACGGCCCGGTCGGCTCGGGCCCCTATCGCGTCGGCGCGGTCAAACCCGGCACCAGCGTGACGCTGACCCGCAATCCCGACTATTGGGGCCGCGACCTGCCGGTCAATCGCGGCCTCTACAATTTCGATGAGATCAGGCTCGATTATTATCGCGAGGCCAACGGTCAGTTCGAAGCCTTCAAGCGCGGCCTCTACGACTTTCGCGTCGAGACCGAGCCGCTGCGCTGGCACGACGCTTACGACTTTCCCGCCGTCAGAAGCGGCGAAGTGATCCGCGACACCTTCAAGCCGGGTGTGCCGCAGCCCTCGGAATTTCTGGTATTCAACACCCGTCGTCCGATGTTTGCCGACATCCGGGTGCGCCAGGCGTTGACGCTGCTGTTCGACTTCGAGCTGGTCAACCGCAGCTATTTCTTCGGGCTCTATTCGCGCGTGGCTGGCTACTTCGCGGGCTCGGACCTGTCGGCCTATGGCCGCCCCGCCGACGCGCGCGAGCAGGAACTTCTGAAGCCATACGCGGCGCGAATCCGGCCGGACGTCATGGACGGCAGCTACCGCCTGCCGGTGACCGACGGCTCGGGGCGTGACCGCGCCACGCTGCGCGCGGCACTGAAGCTGCTCTCGGAGGCGGGCTACGATCTCGACGGCACGGTGCTGCGCAATCGCGCGACGAAAGCGCCCTTCACCTTCGAGATCCTCGTGAGCACGCGCGACCAGGAGCGCATTGCGCTCTCCTTCGCGCGTGACCTCAAGCGCGCCGGCATCGAGCCGACCGTGCGTTCGGTCGATCCGGTGCAATTCGACCAGCGCCGGCTCGGCTACGAATTCGACATGATCCAGAACCGCTGGGACCAGTCGCTCTCGCCGGGCAACGAGCAGTCGTTTTACTGGGGCAGCGCGGCCGCCGACAATCCCGGCACCCGCAACTACATGGGCGCGAAGGACCCGGCCGTCGACGCAATGATCGCGGCCCTGCTGGAGGCGCGCGATCACGCGGATTTCGTCTCCGCCGTCCGGGCCCTCGACCGCGCCCTGATCGCCGGCTTCTACACGATCCCCCTGTTTAACGTATCGGAGCAATGGATCGCGCGCTGGAATCGGATAGAACTGCCATCGGCTACCGCGTTGTCCGGTTATCTGCCGGAGACTTGGTGGCAGAAGGCGGACGCCCCGAGCAAGTAACAAGGCAACCAGCAAGCGACGTGATGCACCAGCCAGCCGTATCGCCGACGCTCGACACGCTGTTCCAGCGGACGCTGGCGCGCCAGCCGCATGCGCCGGCGCTGTACGATCCCCTCAACAAGATTCGCATCGCCGGGCATCTGCCCAGGCGCTTGACCTATGCCGAAGCCGATCGGGCGATCGAGGCGCTGTCGGCCCATTTCGTCGAATCCGGCCTGCCGGCCAACTCCGTCATCGCCGTGCAACTGCCGAACACGGTCGAGTTCGTGCTCACGGTGCTCGCGGCCCATCGCGCCGGCCTCGTCGTCGCCGTGCTGCCGCTCTTGTGGCGGCACGCGGAGCTCACCGCAGCGCTCAACCGCACTGCGGCGCGTGCGATCGTCACCATGAGCAAAGTCGACGGTGTGATCTACGCCGATCTCGCCATGCATGCCGCGGCAGAAGCCTTCTCCATCCGTCACGTCTTCGGCTTCGGTACCGATCTGCCGGAAGGCATGGCCTCGCTCGACGATGTTCTTTCGCGCGCGCCCGGCACGACACGCAGCGTCATCCAGGACGGCCGCAAGGCGGCGATGATCTCCTTCGACGTCACTGCGGAAGGCTTTCGTCCGGTGCCGCGACCGCATTTCAGCATCATCGCGGGCGGGCTCGCGATGTCGCTCGAAGCCGACATTCCGCAGGGCGCGACCATCATGTCGGCATTCACGCCGATGTCGTTTGCGGGCCTCGCCTCCTCGCTTGCGATCTGGCTGCTCTCCGGCGGAACGCTGGCGCTGCATCATCCCTTCGACAGCGAGGTCCTGGAGCAGCAAATCAACGAGCAGGGCTGCGAGGTGCTGATCGCACCCGCGCCGCTCGCCTTGCGGCTCGGCGAGGCCGATCTCGCGGCGCGGATGCCGGGTTTGCGTAACGTCATCGGCCTGTGGCGCGCACCGGAGCAGGTCGCGGCGAGCGATGCCTGGATCGCGCCACACGCGCCACTGACGGACGTCTATTTGTTCGGCGAGGCCGGCTTGTTCGGGGCGCGGCGCGGCGAGGACGGCATGCCCGTGGCGGTGATGCCGGGACCGCATGGCGCCCCGCGCGAGCAGTCCGGCGCCTCGGTCGCCGGCGAGATCCTGCTGACGCCAAAGGGTACGCTCGGCCTGCGCGGGCCGATGGTACCGATCGCGGCTTACGCCCCGCCGCAACCGGTCGGCGACACGTTGACGGCGCAGCCGCCGCGCGACTACATCGACACCGGCTATGCCGCCCGTCTCGATCGCCCGAGCGGCGCGATCTGCATCACTGCGCCCCCCTCCGGCATCATGGCGGTCGGCGGCTACCGCTTCCTGTCCAACGACTTGCAGGAATGGGCGCGCCGGCTCGGCCAGGGTGCGCTGCTCACGGCGCTGCCTGACCGGCTCTCCGGACACCGTCTGGCCGGGCGCGCCCAGGACAATGCAAGGGCACGCGAGGCCCTCAGCGAACTTGGGCTTAACCCCCTGATGGTCGAGGCTTTTCGCGACCGCACCGGACCCGGTTGAAGCGCTTTTCACTGCCTCCGTTGACCCGGCATTAAGACGGCCCAACTAGATTGCGCAGCATTTCGTGTGCGTAGTTAGAGCTTGAGATGTCCCAGGCGGGCCCGATCCTCTTTGTGTCCAATGCCCAACGGCCGGCCTTCATTTCGGCGCTCGACGAGCCCCGGCTTTTTCCCGTCATCGACAGCGATTGGGCGAGCGCGGCACGCGCCATCGAGGATGTCCAGCCGGCCGCCGTCGTCGCAGCGCTTGCCGGTGGACATGAGCCGCATCTCGCCGCGGTCGCAAGCGCGATCGCTGGCCAGATGCTCTATCTGCCCCTCATCATCGTCGATCCCCAGACAGCCCTGCCCCATAACGCGCTGCCGTTCACGCTGCGCGGCAACGATTCCGACCGCCTCATCGCGCGACTGCGCGCCGCGATGCGCGTCCGCACGCTGCACGCGACCGTGCTGCGTCGCCTGCCGGAGGCAAAGGTCTCGCTGCCCGACTCCGACCCCGCGCGCGATGCCACCGTGCTGCTGATCGGCCGCGGCTCCGCCTATCCGGCGCTGTCGGTCGCGCTTGGCGAGCGCATGGGCGTGATCGGGGCTCTCAGCATCGAAGCCGCAGCAAAGCATCTCAACACCCGCGACATCGACGGCGTCGTGCTCGCTGAAGGCTTTACCGCACGCGTTGCCGACGCTTTCCTCACGGTGCTCGCGGAAGACAGCCGCTTCCGCAACATGCCCGTGATCGTAACCGCGCATCAGCTCACCCAAACTTACGACCTGCCGAACCTCGAACTCGTCTCCAGCGAGCCGGCACAGATCGCGGCCAACGCATTGCCGCTGATCCGTCAGCACGCGATGGAGGCGCAGTTCAGCCGCACGCTGCGCTCGATCGACGCCGGCGGCTGGCTCGATCCGCGCAGCGGCCTGCTCACGCCGGAAGCCTTTGCCCGCGATTTTTCCAAAGCGGTCGAGCAGACGCTCGCGCGCGGCGGCGGCCTGTCGGTGGCGCGCTTTGCTTTCGCTGCTGGCAATCCACGCGCGCAGCTCGATGCCGCGCGGATCCTGAGCCGGCTGATGCGACAGATGGATTTTGGCGCTGCGCAGAAGGATGGCTCCGTCGTCGTGGTGTTCGCGGAGACCGACTTCCGGACCGCCCATATGATCGCCCGCCGCCTCTCCGCCGTCATGCGTCACACTTCGAACGGCAAGCGCGAACCGCGCAGCGAGCCCGTCGTCAGCGTGGATTCGCTGTCGCCATCGGATACCGCGAGATCGCTACTCGCCCGACTCTCGGCAGAAGCGCCGCGCGCGGCCTCGTAGCCAAAGATCTCCGGCGCCGTAGCAACCATTAAACGCCGAGGGTTTTTTCAGTCCACGGCGTTCCCCGTTGCACGACGGTGTTGGCGTAGATCAGC
>NZ_JBANBJ010000092.1:0-31816 GCF_059803515.1 Bradyrhizobium sp. UFLA05-125
GCTACGCCGGCTACCTATTCTGCCCCATCTACAATCTCTCGGACAAGCCCGTCACCTTGTACAAGGGTCAAGAACTGGCACTCATGGACTTCTCCCGGACGACACATTTCGATTCGGCCAAACCGAAAGATCAGCTCGTCCGCTATCCTCTGCCGCCGAAACGCGTGATCCTCGAGGAGTTCGAGATCATCGACTTCCAGAGCGCGTTGTTCACGCGCGCCGGCAGAAAGATCGAGGAATTCGAAGAGTCCGTGAAGACGTTGGAAGGACGGTTCATCCAATTCACACAGATATCCTTCGCGGTTTTCGCGATGGCGCTGACACTTTTGGCGATCTACTCGAAGGCCGGAGCGAACGCCCTAGACGAGTATGCGACGCTGTTGGGACCTATAACGCTGGGCCTCGCTGCCGCGGCATTTCTGATGGCATTTTTCGCGCATCTCCAATTCCGCCTCGCCCGACTTCATCTCGATCGGTACCCGACGGTACTCGCACAAACGGCGCGCGAGGTTCGACGTTTTTTGAGGAATTACTGGTATGGCAGTCTGGCGTTTTGCCTCGGCCTCGCCCTCGTTGCCGCGGTCACAGTACAGTTGATAGTACCGCCCTCCTTCAAGCTCTTGGACGAGCGTGTCGCCAAAGTGACCAGCGTGGGAAAAGATGCTTCAGATGCGATCTCGATCGCAAAATCGCTGGAGCAACGGATCACGGCTTTGGAGCAGGAGAACGACATGTTGAAGAAACAGCTTGGGATCGCCAGTCCAGCCAAGCCGTAATCGCACCGAAGCGCTAGAGATCCACAAGTGCAAAATCGATATGTCGGGGACGTTGGCGATTTCGCGAAGTTCGCCTTGCTTCGCGCCATCACCGGAGACACCAAACTCCGAATGGCGGTGATCTGGTATCTGTTCTCCGACGAGAATCACAATGCGGATGGCCGCCATGTCAACTATCTCGAGGATCCAAACCTCGCCAGGTTGGATCCCAACTTGCACGCCGCACTCGGCAAGATCGTGAAGAGTAATCGAAGGAATGTCCGCGCGATCGCGACGTCGCGGATTTTGCCGCCGGACACGACCTTCTTCGACAAGGTCATTTCCGACCGAAACAGCGACATTAGACTTCCTCGCGCAGCAAGAGCTCGACAACGAACGACCTGGCTGAAGAAGGCCTTGGAAAGCGCGAAGGGCCACCCGCTCGTCTTTCTCGATCCGGACAATGGTCTCGAGACGGCATCGGTCCAGCGGCACTCTCCGAAGAGCGGCAAATACGTCTTTTGGAACGAAGCCGCCGAATTCTGGAGCGCCGGACACTCGCTGATCATCTATCATCACCTCAACCGGACGGCGACGGTGACACGTCAAGCTGAGGTCCTGAAGGAGAAATTCCGCGAAAGATTTCCCGACGCTCCGCTGCTACGATATTTCTTGGCGCGTCGCGGATCGTGTCGGCATTTTTGGATAGTGGCACAAGATGAGCACGCGCAGGCCTTGGGCGAGTCGATCGAACGGATTTCTCAGAAGGCCCTGAGGGAGTGCCTCGAGGTGGATTGAGTTCCGCCATCCTTTTCGAGTTCGGATCTCGGCTGCAACAAGTCGGGTCCAAATCCGACCAACGTCACCGACGCTCCAATTTTCGATTCCACACGCGCAACGAAATCGCGAGCAAGAGCGCCTCGCATACCTTGGGCGAGCGCCGGATCCACATAATCGAGATGGTTCAGAACGATCGAGGTCGGCTGATTTGCCGCAATGGCCCTTCGCACGACGTCGACCTCAAAGCGACCGATGCGGCGGACTTTTCTGGTCGCGGTCGTGAGCTCTCTATAGTCCTCGGCCAAGCCCGCTTCGGCGGCGAGATCCTTCCAACTCATCTCATCCTCGAGGGGCCCGGATGTACCGGCGACCCTGATTGGGTGAGCGCGCAAGACGAGCACGATCTCGTCGACGTCGAATGGACTTAGACCGGCCTCCGAGACGAAAGCAGCGGCCGTCGTATCTCGGCTGGTTGCGTGCGGGTAGAACCCCCCGTGGAGCACCGAAAGTCCAAAACCCTGCGACCCTTCAATGACGATCCGTTGTCTTTTCGACAGAGCATCCCGCATTAGACGAGCCGTATCATCGATGTACGGTCGTAGCCTTGGTTCGTCCTTCGCAAGACGAACAGCTGTCGCCCGGCCGATGCGGCGAACGAGCGCGGCGCCGGTTCCCGATCCGGTCGAGCCGATTCGATCGACCAGCCCGGTCGACCGTTCCATCTCGCGATCTTCCGGGGAGATTAGACTTGCGAGCGGGCTGACCTTCACGCGGTCCGGCCCCAAGCCGAGTTCGGCGACTTCCTTCTCGAATATCTCGGTGTCGATGAGAGCTCCGGGCGGAAGTACCGCTACGGCACCCTTCGAGAAAACGGAAGCTGGCAACTGACGAAACGAGCGCTGCTTACCGTGCTCGTCGATTATCGTGTGTCCGGAGTTGGTGCCGCCGACGCGGACGACGTAGCGAGCTTCTCTCTCGCGAGCGATCGCGAGTGTGACCTTGCCTTTTCCTTCCGACCCGTACTGGCCGCCTACGACTACTGAGACAGGCATTTGCCGCTCTTCGATATCTCCAAAAGGGCCCGATCAAGCGACTGCTTCAAATCCGACAAGCTTCCCTCGTTCGTCAACTTTACCTGGGCCAAGTTCGCGAGAGGCCCGATGCCGACCTCGACCGGCTGGTTGTCCGCTGCTTCGAAAGGAACGGCAATCTCCTCCGCATACCTGGTTCGGCGGATCTCATCGGAAGCCGAGATATGGATATGGACAAACCGAGCTCCAAAAGTCTCGACGAAATAGGCCCGATCCTCCGGAAACCGTAGTCCATCGATCACGATTAGTTTCTGTCCGCCGATGCGCTGAAGTACACGCTCGCAGAGCCACCTCTGGCCCTTCTCGCAGTGGATCCGCTCGCCGAACTGCTGACGCGTTGCTCGATCCGGCGTCTCCCCTGCGGCCGTGATCTCGTCGTCGATGACGAGGCTGAATCGGGTGTACGCAAAGCCCTTTTCTTCGAGCATCCGTGCGGCAGTCGTCTTACCTGAGCAAATTCTTCCGCTTATGCCAACAACGACAGGAGCGTCCGCAGTGTCCGTTAGCTTTGGCACGATCAAAGCACCTTCAGTCAGACCGCTGAGCGCTTCGTATTTGCCAGCGAGGAAGAACGAACCGACCATGGCGGCCGTGATGGCGTCGAGCTCGTCATGCGTGACCTCTTCCGAGACGTACGGTCCCTCGATGCCGAAGTCTGACAGCCCGCGCTTCAGATATTCGATTCCGGCTCCCTTGCGCGGGATCGCCATGATGTCCTGAGCAGCGCCAGGATAGCTTTCGATGACCGCAATTCCTTCGCTGCGTAACCTGGCCGCCAGCAACATGCCGCGGCGGGTCAGCCCCTGCATGCTTGGCAGTAGCGCAGGATACACGTTGACGCCGCGCCGCTTCAATTCGCGTTCGCACTTACGCATGATGCCGTACTGCTGTCGGCCTGGATCGTCGTCCGTCACCACGGTGCGTCCGAATGGAAGTGAGAGCGGGGAGTCGATGGACACCAGATCCGGCTTGAGAGCGAGTATACGACCGACCATTTCCTCGTCGGTATGTACAGTAAGCGTCTCGGCGACCGCCCCGTCCAGAACACACCATCCGGAACCACGTTTCTCCGAACCGGTCAAATCGATGCCGACGATCCGAGCGCGCTCGGCGGGAGTGGCAGAGAAGATTGATGCGAAGTTACGGAACGCGACATTGGGCTGGAGCGCGCGGTCCGAAATCATCGGGGCCGGTTGACCGAAGATCCGACGGGCGATCTCCTCGAAAGCCTGTGGCTGAAGCCAGAAATCACGCTGCAGATTTAGCCGGGCCATCACGATGTCCAAAATGGCCGCCATCCCAAGGACGTCGCTTCGATTGTACAACACCAGCTTCTGCAATGCCGGCAGGCTACCGCGCAGGTAATCGTGCCACAGAAGCACGGCCGCGGCGCCATCGACGTCTTCGAGATCGTTTCGGAAGTCGATCTGAAGCTCCCTCTCGATGCTCTTCTGCCCACCGGCCAGTCCCACCCGGCGCGAGAGGTAACGCAGGTCGACATGTATTCCCGGCAGCACCAGATTTCCGTAGGTCTTCTGGAGGAACCGAAGGTCGAAAAGAGTGCCGTTGAAAGTTACCAGCACTGTAGCGGAGGCAAGATCATGAAGCAGCGGCGCCGGATCCTCGCCCCTCACCAAAACCTTGTACTCGCCGTCGATCGCCCAACCGATGATCGTAATCTCGTCGTAAAACCAGCTGAGGCCCGTCGTCTCGACGTCAAGAAACAGTACTCGGGCGTCCCGCGAGAGAATCGGCGATAGATTTGCGTCGGGCGTGGCGCTCTTGCGGACGGATTGGACCGCTCGCGCCTGCGAGGTCGGCGGCTCGCCCCCCTCCGCATCAAATAGTGAAAACAAGTTGTCGCTCCGCCCTCACGCGCGCCGCAGCGCGACTCCGCCAAAGTTATCCCCAAACCTTGTTCGCCGAAAGTCGCTTTCCCGGAACTCGCGAAAGGTCCACAGGATTGAGATTCCTTGGGAAATGCTTAAAGGGACTTTCTCGAATCCCGTCCCGTTCGCGCTTCCTATCCGGGATTTGCGTGCGCCGCGAGCCCTGACCTATGCAATCCGCACAAATCTCGACGTTGGAATTGCACGAAGGAAGTGATATCTCACAACTAATTGATGTTCCTAGCGTTCTTTAACCTGGAAGCCGAGCCTGGTGAACAGGGATCTCTCCTCCGGCAAGAACAGGCGATCCCCCCATACTATCTTTTTCGCCCTGGGCTTCTTAGCGCCGTTAGAGGCGATGATCGACAGCTCTCCCTCGTCGCGAAGAAACACGAGCTGCTTTTGAAGGATTTCCGAAGTCACGGGCGTGTCATTGCAATTGCCGGCGAATAGCTCCTCGACGAGGAGACCGCGCCCCGCCCTACTCGCTGCATGAATCATGGGCGGCAACTGCTCCAAGACGGCGACCTCCGAACGTCTTCGAGCATCGTCGTCGAACATGAACGTAAGGATACCCTGGCGAAGATCCTTCGATGGATCGAAACCGAGAGCATGGAAGCCGGCCCCGCCGTGATGCTGGAAATGGTTGTTCAGCCGCCAATGCAGTTTTCCCATTTCATCCCTGGCCTGCCGGTGATTGGAGAGGTGCAGTAGCCAATACGACCGGTGAGCGTCGACCGAGCGAATGAAGAAGGGGGTGTAGAATTGCGCTCCCGCTCGATCGCGAATGTGGCGATAGAGACCATTTTGAATCAGATAGCGCCAACCGTCGTCATCGCGCATGCTCATTAGGGCGCGGACATCTTCCCGGTCGAGTTCGACGTTGAGGAGCGCCTGCGTTTCGCTCGTTTTCTCCGACAGGAAATCGATCAGGGAATCGACCGCGAATGTCAGCAGGATTTCCGGCTTTTCAATCGAGCTCATGACCTCGCGCACGGTTCCAAGGGCGACATCGCTCCAACCGTACTGGTCCAGAAAAAACAACGAACGTTGTGCGGTACCTTTCTTGCGAATGTGGGCGACGACATCGGGAAGCGCCTCCTGAAAGGAGGCCTTGCGAACAAAGATGTCCCGCCCGAGTCTCGAGCGATATCCGCGCTTTTGAAACAAATCGTTGAGGAACTCGATATGGTGCCGATTCTCGTCGATGAAGAAGAAGTCGACCCTGAGATCGAACCCTTTCGAACGTGCTGCCACGAGTGCCTCGTCCGCGGCTTCGACGGCTTTCAGAAGCCGGAGGGGAGATCCGTCCACTTCTCTCGATCCCGACCGGTACAGCCCCCCGCCGCAGAAGCCATCAACTATGGTCAGATTGAGCATCGTCTGGGCCGGGCTTCGCGTGACGCGATCGATGTAGATCTTTACGTAGTGCTCAAAGATCTCGTGCTTGGCGAGGCTATGCTTTCCCAGAAGGGGAGGACACTCACCAAGCTTCCAGACGTACTTTCCGCTCATATCGTCGACGTTTTCTCGGGAAATCGGGAGAATAGCCTAATCGATTCGCTTCGAGCGTGCCGAGCACCACCCCGGCACATCCCTGCTGTCCACAGGCGCCCGCCAGATAACGCAGCCAGCCCGCCAAACATCCAAGCCAGTCATCCCGCTCGACCGCCGATCGACCGGAGTATAAGAACGGTCAGGACGACAGCGCCGCCCTGGGCATCTGGTCCCAGACTTGGTCGCGGTAGATGCGCCCATTGGCCTTCTTCGAACGGCGCTTATTGTCTTTACCCCAAGTCCCCCACTGCTTGAAAAAGAACGCTGTCTTGTGAGCTGCACACCGGTCGAAGATCTCATCGATCCACTGTTCTCGAATGGGGCGCGCCGACCTACCGCTTTCACCTCCGACGATAGCCCAATCGATACCTTTGAGGTTTACGGCGCCGACAGAGCCAATTAGGGGTTCGAACGATATGAAGCGAATCGCTGCGGGAGCAGATCGTAGATGGTCAATACGACCAACCACGTCGGCATTCTCTACGCTAGTTCCGAGCCAAACGTTCGGCAGCACCTTTCCGATTTTGGATCGGATCAGTTTGCCCATGCGCTCGGGTCGCTTGCTCAGTATCTGATAATGGTGGTGCGGCGTGCGTCTCATCACGTCCCAGACCTTCAGGATGAAGGCATCGGAAACCCGATCGTGGAACAGGTCCGACATTGAATTGACAAATATTTTGCGCGGCTTCCGCCAACGCAGAGGAATTTCGAGCGCCGCTATATCTTCGCGAACGACACCGTTCCAAACGGTCCTTTTGCCGCTCCGGCGAGTCAGCCCCTTGTATTTTGGTACGCTCATAGCATGCAGGCGCTTCGCCATTTCCATAGCGTAGCAATTGGTGCAGCCGGCGCTAACGATCGAACAACCCGCCACAGGGTTCCAGGTAGCGTCGGTCCATTCGATCTGTGTCTCGGCCATGACCGTCTCCGCATATCGCCGCCCGCATCGCGGCATGCCGAACCCAGTGATAGCAAAGCGACGGTTAACGTCCGGTTGGGCTGTCTTTCACGGGGCGGGAACGCCCCTAGTTTAAAGAACATACCATGAACAATTCCTCGCAGTCAAGCCGTCACCGCCGTAGCGCGGTCTGCTCGGCAGCCTCTGGGGCGAACGCTCTCGGCCTGGTCGTTTTTATATCGACTGGGTCTCCGCGACCTATAGAGGACACTCCAGCTAGAAGTCGCGCGATGCATGAGGAGGGTCGTCTGGACGACAGCCGTCGAATCTCAGATCGCAGTCGACGACCTGGAGGTGCGGAAGAGAGAACAAGATAACGAGGAAGAGGATCATTCCGACGAATGGACTTTCATGGACCCCGTTTCTCAAGCGGCAAAGTCTGCCGCGCCGGTGCAGAAGGATGCGCGCAAACGATCAGTGTTCTCAGATCGACAAATGGGAAGACTTCACGAACACTCTCATCGAATTGTCGGACGCAATCTTTTCCAACTCCCGATACGCGATCTCTTCCGATCTATTCAAAAGCGATTGGACGACCCTCATTCCAGTAATCCTTTGCTCCATTGGGCCGGATTTTCTTTTTAGCCTCCAGTGACGCCAGACCGAAGTGCGAACCAAAGCTCGATAGCTTATCGAGGGACGATCAGATTTCCTTCGTACATTCTCCATCCTAGGGTAGAAATCCGAGTTTTCGTTGAACCGGGGCGCAACTCCACGATCGTCGTATGACGCCGGATAGGAAACATAGGCGTGGCCATCCACGAAGCAATCAACTTCGTCTTCCAGCGCAGATTTGACGGAACCGGAGTGATAAGCCCCCTACGGGGGGACGCGTCGTCGTTGACAAATCCAGTGCATAGCTCGCCCAGCGCGCCTGTCGTTAGATCGGCAATCGCGGCAAAATCCTCCAACACTAGGCTGCCATCTTCGGCGGTAGCCGTAGTGCCGCAGCGGATATGCCTCAATGCGTGGGAGCTGTAGGACGAAAAGACCCGTGCGAACAGTTCGGTCAAGTCGGTCAACATTGCGACGTTGGCGGCTATATCGTCCTCGTCGATAATCCATAGATCTTGATCAGGTGCCGAGAGGCCAGACACCAAAAACGCGCTGAGATGGAGCACTCGCAAAAGGCGCTCCCGTACACGTGTTCCATCGCTTCAACAGCTTCGCACCGAATTCGTCCTCGGACGCGCCGGTGAAAAGCGAGCCGCCCTTCTTGGATACCGCGAATTGTACCAAACACCCTTCGATGCCCGCGGCTGCGCGCATGAAAGGAACGAGTGCGCGCCTTCGCATGCCGTCATTAAGCGTCTTGAAGGACATCCGGCGGCCATTGGGTAGGATAGCGTGGCGGAAATGGCGTTGCCACGAGAGCCACGACCGATTTTTAGCAAGGTCCAGAAGCAAGAAAGTATAGGTGTCGAAATGCTGATTCTGATGGTGTCCGCCGAAGTCGGCTGCGAGCAGGAGGGTGCGGCCACGCGCAAGGAAAGGAAACCCGGATCGGTCGGAGAGCAGACTTGTGTCGAGGCTCGGTGCCAGTATGTCTCCGATACCCACCGATCGGAGTAGCCCGTGTCGGTAACGCAGATGGGCCATACGACTATGTCATTGGGCCGGAAGTGATCGGCGGCCCACCGACGTTGCCGAGCAACGGGGATGAGCCTTCGGCGCGCTACGTCGGTGATTTCAGAACTGCTAGCGGACAAATCAAGCGGCAGGTGGCGCGCTTCCGAGTTTATGCCGATATGAGGGACGGAAGTGTGCAAGAAGTGGCTTCCGCTGCCGCCCATATCGAATGGCGCGTTTCGGTCGCCAATCTCAAGGCAGGTTGGTACGAGTTCAACCAAGCCATGGACTTGGGCGCACTCAGCCAGGATGCGCTGAGGCGAAATCGAAATGTGGTAAACACGCGCAATAGGTGGCGGCTCGATATCGCCCCGACACCGCGAAGCATCGCAGGGCCGAACGCTGCTGCCGTTCCCTTCGACAACGGTACCTTCTTCGGCAGACCAGTTTATCTTGCGGAGGTGCGCACTGACGCGGATGGGCGGCTAATTTTGTTAGGTGGCAAGGGCGTCGCAGAACCATTCCGTAGTGGGCTGCGACCGCTTACCTTCGCCAATAACTCAGGCTGGCATGATGATCTCTGTGATTGGCCGGTTCGGGCAAAAGTAACGTTTCCCGACCACGAGCCAATCGATGCGGAGCCTGGCTATGTCACCGTGGCTCCTCCGAACTATGCGCCAGGCCTATTCGGCCTCGTAACTATGGACGACGTAGTACGGGAGGTCGTCTACGATCAAAAATGGTTAGAGCGACCATCCTCGACGTCCTTCCGCAGCGATATTCTACCATTGTTTCAGCGGCTGACCGGCCTGCGGTGGGACAAGCACGGTCTCTTCGTGCTTCATGGCTTTGGCTCTGCGCTCGATACTGGCACGCCCGAAGTCATTACAAAACTGAATGACGATTCGGCTGCCAATGAAGCGTGGGGAAGGCACGTTTTAGGGCTGTTCCGCGATCCCGAAGCGGGCGGGACGCTTGTGGTCGATCAAATACCACAGGTCTACGGGGATGGCGTAGATGTGCTGTTCGACGATACAGCGCGACAGGTGCCGAACGCACTTCTTTCCGTTACCAAGAGGCAATATGCGCATCTTTCGAGAGCTCCCTCCTCCAAAACGAAGATATCGCCAGGGAGAGATAGGACTTGACCCAACGGACCGCCGAATTCCTTGTTGCGGGAGCGGGTCCGGCTGGGCTCACGATATCGAGACTTCTGTCCTTGAAAGGACGGACTTCGTGCTGGTTGATCCTGACTTGCCGGCGGCGGAGAGGCTGGAATTGCTCGCACCCTCTGCGCAGCGGATGATTGCCATGGTTGGACTGTCATGTTTGTTGTCGGATCGCGCTATCGCACGGCCGTGCCTTGCATTAGCTCGCAGTGGAACTCCGCTAAGCCCGCATATGAGGACATCCTGCACCACGCACATCGCGTTGGCTATGTGATCAAGCCGCAGGAGCATTACAGTCAAATGGCGGACTGAACGCCCGGACTTCTAAGACATATTCCGACGCGGTTCCCGCCGCCTTTCTGTGGTCGGAAGCTGGACGACGGGATGTCTACCGACAACGAGACCGTATGACGTTCGTCCAATTGCCAGGAAGAGACGCATGCAAGTTCTCAATGACATCTCAATTGGTATCCGGCTCTTTTTGCGATGCACACTGTGTGCGTTAGCAATTGCACTTGCGCCAGAGGCTCTCGCTCAGCAATCGTCCACAAGTCCGACAGGTCCTAACGCTCCCGCGCCAGTAGCGCCTAGCGTGGCTCCGGCTCCTGGACCTTCGCAAGTGGCGCCTGCGCCGATTGTCAATGTTGCCCCGCCATCCGTAACAGTGACGATACCACCTTCACCGCCTAAGCCGTTCGACCAGCTGATGGTGGAGGCGCTGCCGAGCGCGCTGGTAGGTCTCATCACGGCTGCCATCGGTGCACTGTTGGCATGGACCGTCGGAATGCGCCTTTCCACGGGTTGGGAAATCCGCAAGAAGCGTGCAGAACTGGACCAACTACTTGTTCAAGAGTTCAACAAAGTTGTCGCAGAATTCAAGGCAGTTGGCCGAGAGCGGGAGGTGTTGAATGGTCGACTCGCCGCTGCAGAAAAGAATTCCGTGCCAGCAGAAAAGCTAGAGGTTCTAGAGGTAGAACGATATGGACTTGTGAAACGGATGGTTGTTGCCGAAAGCGCACTGGAGACGATTCTCTTGAAGCTGCTCTCGGATTTGCAAATTTGGCTTCTTACGCAACCAGGAACGAACGAGCAGCTGCGTGAGGCGCGCGATCAGCAATTGAAGACAATGGGCCTATTCAGGGTCGCATTTCGAAATCTGCGTGAGGACTTGACTGACGGCACAGCGAAGTCCCCTAGCTACGGTGCTCCGGACGTTTGGCTGTTCAACCGGCTTGCAGCTGAGTTATCAGGATACATTTATGAGCGCGCGACCGCGCCATCCCTCCCATTGTGGCGACCATGGCAGACCACATCCATCCATGCGAGGCCGAATCCAACTGCGTATTTGCAGCTTATCTCGTATCGCACCACTGATCTTCGCATGGCGGTCGCATCGATAACGCCGTTTGTGGCGTCACTAAATTCTCAACGGGCGAAAGACCGACACGATCAGCGAAAACAAAACATAAAGGCGCTCTTTGAGGACAGTAAAATTCAATTCGAAAAGCTTGAGAGTGGGATTAATTTTGGCGTGACTGCCGCGTTTCAATTCATTGACAAACCGGACAGCGCTCAAAACGATATCGCTACGGCTGCCAAAGCTTTCTTCAAATCCAGCCGCGACCTGAGATACGTGATTGGCATTTCCGATGCGCCACCACGCATTTTGGTGGTAAAGCCCGACGAGTCCCTGAGTACCCTCACCGAGCTTGATCCGCTTCCCAGCGATCTTCCGTTCAAGAAGCCGGGACCTCAACTGGCAGCGGCTCTCTTAGCCTGGCATCAAAGCAAGCAGATGCGAGATATGATTGAAAAAATCGCGACGGGCTCACTTGCCCGCTTCTAGTCAATGGCGGAGAAAATTACTCGAGCGTGCTTCTCTATGGATCCTGCTCCGGATGAGTTGATCCAAGCTCAGTGTCTGAGGGGCGCTGGGCGGGCTTCTCTTGCTGGACGTACTGTTGCTTCTCGTCAGGCGTGATTGTCTCACGCCTGCGTCCTGCCAGATCTGCTGCTATTTCGAAAGGATCGGCATGATAAAAGACGGTTTGTGTCTCGCTAGGCGCGCTATCGACTTTCTGGCGAAGTTTTTTTGCGAGGTCCGCGTCGGCCTGAAACACTTTTTCTAAAGCGCGTTCCACGCGCTTCCAATATTCATTCTTGAACTGATCGGGCAGAGTCTCTCCCTGTCGAATTACTTCGTAGTTACCCTCCTCTGATTCGATCTTTTGAATCATGAAACCTCCACTGGCTCAACGGCAACACACGCCGCTGCTTAGAACAACCCGTTTTGTGCGGTCGCTTTCTCCTTGACAACCGGACTCTTGATCCCGCGCACTGCGGCTTGCGTGTGGAAGCTGATCTGGTCGCAATCTTGAATCACCAGCTGTTGCGGCCAAAGCGTCACGGGCCCGAGAACCACATCATAGCAAGTGTTGGAGGGAACTGGTCGCTGATGCGGCGGAAAGCCGGTGCGGCAATCCTGTACGAGATCCCAGAAGTCTTTTATCGGCCGCACGAAGGCCAGCGTCTCAAGCGACGCCAGCCAATTTCGGTTGAGGCTGTAGGCCAGGACGACTGCTTTCGGCGTCGGTCCAACGGGAGCAAGCGTTCGAAGGATGCGAGCATTTGCCCATTGCTTGGCCTGGTGCAAAGACGTGGTGCAATAGAAACCCTGCCCAAAATCAGTAAAGGGCCGGCACCAAGCAAGCTTAATCGTCATCTGCAAAACGGAACCTACCGCAACATGCTGAGCGTTTACCGAGATATCGTCAGTCCCGTGATAAACGACAAGGTCGTTGTTCCTCCAAGCCGGCATCTCGCTTGCCCCTTCGCATATCTCACCCGCTATTATAATGAGCTGCCGCGATTTCGTCCACGACCAGAACCCGAAGTCTGCGCTTCTTCACTGATCTCCGTTGGACTTGGCGATGCTCGTTTCGAGGGGTGTTGCACTGAACAGTTCAGGTCCCCTCGCGATAAGCGATCGCGCCACACATTCGTGTCGAAGGTAGTCCGCGGAGGCCGATGGGGTTGAGCACCAATCGAAAGAGAATATTGCTGTGTGAGCAGGCGCAAACCTGGTACAACGTAAAGGCGTATTCTTCGAATTTGAAGCTGTGGGGTACTAGATGCAATTTCCTCGAATTTTTGGATTGCAGCGATATCTATCGGCTCGGCTGGGCTTCTCGCAGTCTGTTCTCTGGCCACTGAAGCACAAGGACGCAGGTTAAGGTCTGATCGTCCCGATGCTCAAAGATCCGGTGCAATGAAACGCCCGCGACCGCACGTCATGGAGGATGCCTCGGGAAGGCTGTTTCAGAGCCTTCTGCCCGAAGACCAAGACATCGTTTCGGGCGACGGCATCTGGGTGCAGCTAAAGGCGGTAATGCCAAGAGGGCGGTAGCTCGATGGGCCGTCGCAGATCGGTTTCCCGATCTTCCATCCGATGGGAATGGAAACATTGCGACCGAATATGTTCTATATTCCATGGAGATGAAAGAGATCAATGTAGCTCAAAAGCTGTTTCTGTCCGACCTCACAACGGAAATGTGGGACGTACTCAAAGCGGGCAACAATTTGCGTAATGCAGTCGCTTACGGTCAATAGGAAGGCACGATAATTCAAAGGATCGCTGACGTTCGCAGGGCGCTCCTTGCATGGGCTTCCCTCAAGCAAAGACCGGGCATCGAGGAGATGACTGAGCCTCAGCTCATCAGCACTGCTTTCTTTCAATGCGCCAGCTTTATCGTCGTTGCGACTTTGAAACTGGAAGGGATGCTGCTGTGCTGAGAAGATCTCGAGGAAGAGACTTCAACACCTTTGCGACGGTCTCGCCGATCAAAGATGATCGCTCACTGGTTGACGACTGTACTGCAAGCTCGCAGCGGCGGCTCACAGGGAATTGAGCAGAATAGCCCTGATCTCGCAAGCTCAGCCCAAACCGGATTCGACCGAAATTGTGAAACCTTGAAACTTGGTATAGCTGTTGAAACTTTCGGTTTCTGCTAACAGTAAAGTTGTGGTTTATTAGTTGCTTGGTGGCCTTCTTGGATTCCGGCCAGGACCGCATACTAACGGCCCGCGAGCACACCGGACTCGAGAGCCTTCAGACGACCAACCCGCCGCATCGGTGGGTGATGTCGTCAAAATCTGGTGCTTTGCAGATGAAATCCGGAATGCGATGAAAGGAAACGCGAGAGATCCCGGCACTACGGGATGCTATGCCGACGCCCGATGGGTAAGTGGGATCACGTTAGAAGCGCTCGCAACATATCGGCCCCAAGCGTCCATTAACTGTCGCCGCTTCTTCAACGCGTTGCCACGCCGATAGGCTTGTTCTGTGTCGTCGCCAACCTTGTGGGCCAACGCCATTTCTGCAATTTCGCGTTCGAAACGCGTTTCGTCGCCGACCCAATCGCGGAAGGTGGATCGGCACCCGTGTGTCGTCATCGCCGGATAAACTGCCTTCAGCGCGTGGAGTACGGCATTCATGCCGAGCGGTTTCGTACGGTCCTTTGACCATTGTCCCGCGAACACGTAGGCGTCGCGCGCCGCCTCCTTCGGAATGATTGCTTTCAAGATCGCGATAGCGCGGTCGCAGAGTGGCACTTCGAAATCTTTCCCTTCTGGATGGTCTTCTGTCTTCATCCGTTCGGCCGGGATCGTCCAAAGCCGCTCTCCGAAGTCTATCTCGCGCACGCGCATGAGGCGGGCTTCGCCAGTCCGCACTGCCGTCAAGATGATGTATTCGGCGGCGAGGTTGACCGCCGTGTCCGCCGCTTCGTGGTTGGCTTGCAGCGCCTGGACGATGCTGGGGACGTCCTTGTAGGGCGCGGCCTTGTGATGGCGCTTTGAGCGCTTCGACTTCGGCAAGAGCGGCTTCAAGGTCTTCCACATCGCGGGGTTCTTCCCGGACCGAAGCCCCTTGGCCTCTGCAGCGTCAAGCACGCGCTCAATCCGGCTTCGTGTTTCGCGCGCCGTGCGGTTGATCGTCATCCATATGGGCGATAAAATTCCCAACACGTCGTTCACCGTGATGTTGGCGAGCTCCATACCTCGGATGGGCTTACACCGAACCTTCAGGTCACGCGTCCAATCGGCGTGCGTATTCTTACCCTTGAAACCCGCCCTGATTGATACCAGGAGGGCGTCCGCGAATTCTCCGAAGTTGCTGGCCGCCGCTATTTTGGCGCGCCGCTCCGCCCCCGGCTCCTTGCCTTCGGCTAGTTGCTTGCGCGCCTCTGCCGCCTTGAGACGCGCGTCGGCGAGCGAGACGCCATCCCTGCCTTTGCCTTTGGCCGAACCCAGCCCAATTTCTCTACGCTTCCCGGTGCCACGAACACGGTAGATGAAAACCCATTGGCGCCGCGCGTGCGTACCCGTCTCGATCGCGAGGTAAAGCCCACCACCGTCGCTGTGGCGGCCAGGCTCAATGATAGTCTCTGCTTCCCGAGCCGAGAACTTATGCAGCTGTCTTTTGGCCATTTCCGCCCCGCCATCCGCCCCACCATTGAACACGGATTGCAGCGGATTGCGGCGAACGTCCGTGAGCGACGACGAACTCTCAACCAAACAATTCTATCACAGTTTACAACGACTTAGAAGCTTTCAGCGCACGATGGAGGACGCGCGCGGAAGTCAGCCACGGACGCGGTGATGCCAGTCGCGCCTTACTTTTTTCTGCGGGCCCGCCGTCTCCAATCGGATTACATTCCCCAGTCCGGATAACGATTGTCAGACGGACCAGGCTCGTGGTGATCGATTGGTGCTGGGTAGTAGGGGACCGACCGCCCAGGCATCGCGTAAGCAAAACCCGGAACGGTATCTACGACCGCGCTTTGCTTGGCACGCGCAACGCCATGTCGGCGGTGTGAGTGAGAGACCGCAGCGGCGCTACCCGATGCACACAAAGCGATCAGAAGGATCGGGACTGCGATCAATCGCATCGTATCTCCCTCCCATCGACTGCCGGGCACATGCACAATGAATTACCACACCTGCAAGGCCTGCCGTAGCTGATCGAGGGGCCAAGCCTCGCGCTAGCCCAGCCCGCCTGGCGGTGAAGACGGCTCGAAGATATGGCTGATGTGGTCCTTGCCGAGGCCGTTATCGGACACCTCGAACAGGATCTCGTCGCCCTCGCGCGGGGCCGAGATGAGTCGCGGCGACCCGTACCGCGCATCGCATCGACGGCGTTCTCACCAGATGGACGATGGACGATCAGCGCGTGTACTCATTAACTCGCAGATGTCCGATCTTGAGGGCCAAGCGGAAAAATTCCGCTTGGTCAGAGTATTACCGGTTTTGACCCAAGGCGGACGTCGGTGTCCCATTTAGGCATGATACACAACACAGCGCTTAATTCAGCAACGTGATAAGTCGCGCCACTGACCTGCCCGATAGATGTAACGTTCCACAGTTTACGGCGTTTTATTTCTTTTGACGCGGGACGCCGATGCGGAATGGTAGGGTCAAAGCATGGGGCTGCACGACGTCTCGTCAACATTCGGAGGTCAAAGATGTCCGACAAGCCCACCATCGTCTTTGCACACGGCCTTTGGGCTGATGGATCATGTTACAGCAAGGTGATCCCGCTGCTCTTGGCGGATGGCTTTCAAGTGATCTCGACGCAAAACCATCTCAACACCGTTGCTGACGACGCGGCCGCAGTGCGGACCTCGTTCGCCCGCGCCAGCGGTCCTGTCGTTCTCGTCGGTCATTCGTACGGTGGCGCTGTCATCACGGCAGCTGGGACTGACAGCCGTGTGGCAGCGCTCGTTTATATTTGCGCGTTTGCACCGGAGGACGGCGACACAACGCTTGTCGACCAAAACAAGTACCCGGCCACGCCGATTTTCCAGCACGTCGAAGTGACAGACGGGCGCATATGGCTTCGTCCATCCGGCGTTCCCGAATTTGCAGGCGACCTGCCGGAACCCGAGCAGCAAATGGTTTGGGCTACGCAAATGGCGCCACTAGCTGATCTTTTTGGACAACCCGTTCCGGGTGCCGCCTGGAAGCTCAAGCCGACATCTTACATTATCGGTTCTGAGGATCGGACCATACAGCCCGAGCTGGAGCGCTTCTTGGCCAAGCGCATGAACGCCAAGGTTACGGAACTTGCATCAAGTCATGTGCCGATGCTTTCCCAGCCTCGGCGCGTGTATGAAGTTATTCGGGACGCGGCCGGCAACATCCAGCGACGGGCCGCATAGTAACGGCGAAGCCCTTGCTGTTTGGCGTCCATGCTTCGCGACGTCTCCGTTGAGGAAGTCGTTGAGTTCGCTGCTGGTTGTGAACGTCAGCTACTGGCCCTTCTGCGACCTCGGGCAATGTCCGCTCTTCCGCCGCTGTTGGGGGTCGAGCGGACATCATTCGGCCAAGCCGCTTAGTGAGTACACGCCCCAGTTGGAGGTCATTTCCGAACGAGGCGGACGTGAGCAGGGCGGCCAAGCCGGACTTCGCACACTCGCGTGCGGTCATCCGGCTAGCGCTGGGAAGCCCAAAAAGGCCGCCCCGCTGTTCTTGCCGAGGTTGTAAAGCTCTACGGGGAGGTTTGCGTCGATCACCAGCGCACCTCCTGTAGTTGCGTAGTTACGTTGATACACGCAGAAACGTTAACACCGGTTAAACGCAATCATTCAAATCCCGCGCGGCACAACCAATGATGCGCGGCACGTTGCCGCATACGCGGAAAACGCGAGTCGCCGGCTGGCCGATCAAGCGGCTCCCGGCCGCGGTGCACCAGCCAGCCAGGCCCGTCCTTCCGCATAGAGCTTCTCGACCTCGGCGCCGGTCAGGCCCGGCATGTCGCGCTTGACCTGATAGCCGATCAACTCCTGCATGTAGCCGAGGTGGCGATAGCCTTCCGGAAGCGCGGCCAAGCGCTCAGCGTCGAGCCGGAGGATCGCGGCGGGATCGACCGGATCCAGCCGATCCTTCTCATAGATCGGCTGGCGGCGAACGATGCCCCATTTGCCCTGCCGCTTCTCCAGGAAATCGTAGAAGCGTCCGGTGCAGACCACGTCGCAGACGACGTCGTGGACCGGCGCCCGCTGCGAGATCGTCATCTTGGTCTGCGCGACCGCGCGCTCGCCTTCGAGATCGATGCTGGTGCCGCCGAGGAAGTGCAGGATGCGCACGCCCTTGGCAAAGCCTTCGCGGCTGACCCGGATGAAGTCCGCCGCCGGCCCCTGAAACCAGGTCGCCGACATCCAGCCCTCCGCGTGCCAGACGGTGGCAAAGCGCTCCCAGTCACCGGCGTCGCGCCAGACCACCCAGTTCTCGAGGAGATCGCGGATGGCGAGACGATCGAGCAGCGACTGGTCGAGCATAGGCAATTCTCCGGACAGATCGCGGCCGTCTCGCGACCGTTTCCATCACCTATGGAGGACGAATTCTGCGGCCGTCAAGCAGGCCAGACAAACAACAAAAATCCGGCGCACCCTCGTCGGCGCGCCGGATCAGTTCGTCACTACGTTCTATGTCTCACGCCGCCGGCGCCTTTCTTACGCCGCGGGCGCCTTCGGCGTGCGGTTGCGCGAATTGCGCTGGAAGAACAGTGCCTGGCTCGCCACCGCCGAGACCATCGCGGGCTGGAACGGTTTTGAGATCAGGAACGCCGGCTCCGGCCGCTCGCCGGTGAGGAAGCGCTCCGGGTAAGCAGTGATGAACACCACCGGCACCTCGAAGCTGCGCAAGAGCTCGTTGACCGCATCGAGGCCGGAGGAGCCGTCGGCAAGCTGGATGTCGGCGAGGATGAGGCCGGGCCGCTTGTTCTTGGCGAGCGCGACAGCGTCCGCATGGGTGCGCGCGACGCCGACCACGTTGTGCCCGAGATTCTTCACGAGGCTCTCGAGGTCCATGGCGATGAAGGTCTCGTCCTCGATGATCAGCACGTCGGTCGCGATCTCCGCCGCCATCTCGCGGCCTGCAGCGTCCGCGAGCCTGCGCGTTTCGCCGACATCGGTGCCGAGGATGAAGGCGACTTCCTCCTCCGAAAATCCCTCGAGCGACAACAGCAGGAAGGCCTGGCGCGGCAGCGGCGTGATGTTCGACAGCCGCCGCTCCGGCGGCATCGGCAGCGTCGTCACCTCCGCATCATCGTTGAGCGAGACCGAATTCCAGATCTGGGTGAACAGCCGAAACAGGCCGGCGCGCGGTCCGTGGCTCTCATCGAGCACCGCCGGATCCCCCAGCATGGCTTCCAACATGGCTGCGACATAGGCGTCGCCGGACGGCTGGCTGCCCGTCAGGGCACGCGCGTACCGGCGCAACAACGGCAAGTGTTCAGCAACAAGCTGTGAACGGGACATCCCCACTCCATTCGTCTTCGGGCCAGACATCGGCCAGGGGCGGCCCTGGTTCCCCTGCTGGCTGACTACGCTTCAGCCACAGAAAAGTTCCGGAAGGGCTGGAACTTTTTGTGCAACTTCGCATTAGGCCATTCTAGGGAACGGCTCCCGGTTGAGAAAATTTCTCGATTTGACAGTGACTTAACTCGGGGAAACGTGGAACAGGTCATGAAAGATCTCAAATCTCAAGCCAGCAGAAACACGACCCCCGGCAAGGGAGGGCTGACACCGGAAATCCAATCCCGGATCGGCCATCAATTGCGCGCCATGTACGACGACGTCGTGCGACAGGGGGTCCCCGAGCGGTTCGCCGAGCTGATCAAGAAGCTTGATGCGCCGGGAGGAACACCCCAAGATCAAACCAATGGGGGATCCAACGACAACAATGGGAGGGACTAATGCCTCTCACGGAATCCCTGCGCGACGACATCCTGGCGGCAGTCCCAAGCCTGCGGGCGTTCGCCATCTCACTGAGCGGCAATGCCGACCGTGCCGACGATCTGGTCCAGGAGACGCTGTTGCGCGCACTCGCCAACATCGACTCGTTCCAGCCCGGCTCGAACCTGCCGGCCTGGCTGTTCACCATCCTGCGCAACCTGTTCCGCTCCGACTATCGCAAGCGGCGGCGGGAGGTGGAGGATGCTGAAGGCAACTATGCCAAGACGCTGAAGACCCAGCCCTCGCAGAATGCGCATCTCGAGTTTGAGGAGTTTCGTGCAGCGCTCGACAAGCTGCCGCAGGACCAGCGTGAAGCACTGATCCTGGTCGGTGCGTCCGGCTTCTCCTATGAGGACGCGGCGTCGATCTGCGGCTGCGCAGTCGGCACGATCAAGAGCCGCGTCAATCGCGCGCGCTCGAAGCTTGCAGCACTGCTGTATGTCGACGGCGCCGAAGATTTCGGCCCCGACGAGACCGTGCGCGCCGTGATCGGCGGCAGCGGCGGCTAACGGACAGCTTCGGTCGGAATGGCGGACAAAGGAAAGGCGGCCACTTCCGTGGCCGTCCTTTCACGCGTGATTTAGCGCCGGTGTGCCTTCCTTCTCCCATTGCGGGAGAAGGAAGAGAGGCGTGCGTCGACTTCAGCGCACCGGCCTGACCGGCGCCGAGAATTTTTCCGTGCGGTCGCGCTCGGTCATGTCGACGACGGTCTCCATCGGCGCGGTCAGCTCGTAGACGTAGGACGCATCGGTGAAGTAGCGCTTGGCAGTACCGCCGAGCGCTTCGGGCGCGACGCGATCGAGCAGGATCAGGCCGAAATCGGAATCGGCGCGCCGCGTCGCCTCGCTGGTGTTGAACTCCTCCCAGCGGAAATGGAAGACCGTGTCGGGCTCCTCGCCCGTCACCGTCCAGTTCGCCGTGATGTGCGGATGCTTGCCGACCAGCGACAGCCCCTCGTCGGAGTGCGAGGCGAGCTCGAAGAACAGCAGCGACAGGCTCTGTGCGGCACGCGCGCTGACCGCGATGTCCGGCCCGCTGATGGCGATGCGATCGGCATGCGGAATCGCGCGCGCCTCGAACAGGCCTTTCAACTTCACGCCCTGCCACTGGCTTTCGCTGAGCAGCGAAACGACGTTGGACATCGCATGGATGCGCCCGATCAACAATTCACGCGCCACGTCGATGTCGGAGCCGTGGCGCAGCGTGCGCGTCACGATCGACTGGATCACCGCCAGAATGTTCTTCACGCGATGGTTCAGCTCGTCGATGACAGCCGTTAGCCGGCGCTCGAAACCGATCCGCACCTGGATTTCGCGGCTGAGCCTCAGATTGTTGTAGGCGACGTAACCGAACAGGCCGCACACCATCGCCGTGATGGCAAAGCCGATCGCCGCGACGATGACGGCGGTCTGCTCGGCGCGCCGCGCCGAATTGGTCTTGGCGAAGTAGCTGAGCTGCCAGTCGCGGCCACCGAAGCTGACCGTGCGCGTCGAGGATGGCTGCGGGCCATCCTGCGCGATGGTCCGCGCGCTGACGATGCCCTGATCGTTGGCGATCAGCTCGCCGCCGCCCGCGCGCGGATCGCGCAATGCGACCGAGAACAGCGACATGTCGTCGTTGGTCAACATCAGCGAGGCGAGTTCGTAGGAAAACGTGATGAACCCGGCAGGCTCCGTCGCCCC
Source organism: Bradyrhizobium sp. UFLA05-125 (assembly GCF_059803515.1). Taxonomy (NCBI): domain Bacteria; kingdom Pseudomonadati; phylum Pseudomonadota; class Alphaproteobacteria; order Hyphomicrobiales; family Nitrobacteraceae; genus Bradyrhizobium; species Bradyrhizobium sp. UFLA05-125. Next base: position 21,245 of record NZ_JBANBJ010000092.1, read on the forward strand.
CTCCGGAATGACCGGCGCGGCCACGATGACGCCGATGGGGCCGTTCGGACGGAGCAGCGGCACCGGATCGGAGGCGACCGACTTCTTCTCGGCCATGGCGCGCGCCAGCATTGCGCCACGCACGCCGTCCTGATCGAAGCTGCGGCCGGGCAGCGCCTTGGTCTCCTCGCTGCGCGGCTCGAGATCCATCAGCACGTTGATCGGCTGGGTGATCTTCGTGGTGTCGAGTGGCGTGTCGTCGTAGTTGCGGATGCTCGCATTGGGAAAGCCGGCTGAGCTGAGCGCCGCCTGCGCCGCGCTCAGCTCCGTCGGCTTGAGCCGGGCGATCCAGGAGGCGACCACGAAATCGGTCTTGAAGGCATAGATGGCCGAGCGCAGCGGCTCCAGCATGTTCGGCTTGATCACGGCAGGCGTGCGGAACAGCCCGGAGGCAACGCGCGCCAGAAGCTCGCGCTCGGTCAGGCGGTCCTGCACCAGGCTCGCATGAACGTCGATCGCGCGGGCCAGCGCGATGCGATCGATCGCCAGCTCCTGATCGTGGACGCGATAGGCCGCAAGCCCGGAGAGGAGCATCCCGAGCAGCGCAATAAAACCGATGATGAATCCCAGCCGAACCACTCGTTTACTCAGAAGGTGAGAGGCCGGCGAATAATACGGAGCATCTGAACGCCGCTCGAACGGCCAGTTGCCGAAAGAGAATGAGACCCCACGGAAGGCGATAATGAAGGAGGAGCCATCGGGACGCAACTTGGGTTGACCGGAATGCTTAATCCGCCAGCCGAGGCGTCAGCGCTCCGGGCACCGAAGTACGTTAATCACCATGGCGAACATTGGTTCCGCGGAGACACATTTTGCCGCAGATATTAACGGGCGAATACTAACAGTCGTGTCAGACTTGACTGATGGCGCCGGGCGCCGGACCAGCCCTTCAACCCGTCCTCGTCAGACCGCCTTTGGTCTCGATGAAGCCGATGATGCGGTCGAGCCCCTCGCTCTTCTTCAGGTTGGTCATGACGAAGGGCCGCTCGCCCCGCATCCGCTTGGCATCAAGCTGCATCTTCTCCAGCGAGGCGCCGACATGCGGTGCGAGGTCGATTTTGTTGATGACCAGGAGGTCCGAGCGCGTGATGCCCGGTCCACCCTTGGACGGGATCTTGTCGCCCGCGGCCACGTCGATCACATAGATGGTTATGTCGGCAAGCTCCGGGGAAAAAGTGGCAGCGAGATTATCGCCGCCGGACTCGATCAGCACCAGGTCGAGACCAGGAAACTTTGCGCGCATATCGGCAACCGCCGCCAAATTCATCGAGGCGTCCTCGCGGATCGCGGTATGCGGGCAGCCGCCGGTCTCGACGCCCGCGATGCGGTCCGGCGTCAGCGAGCCCGAGCGCACGAGATATTCCGCATCCCACTTGGTGTAGATGTCGTTGGTGATCGCCGCGATGTCGTAGCGCTCGCGCATGGACTTGCAGAGCAGATCCATCAGCGCGGTCTTGCCCGATCCGACGGGGCCGCCGATACCGACTCGCAGGGGGCCGTGAGACTTCGACATTGAGATTCTTTCCTGATCCAACCTGGTCATCACGACCTGAACAGCCGCGTATATTGTGTCTCGTGCCGCTGGCTTGCGAGATCGGCGCGGAACGTCGCGCTGCCGAGATCGTCCAGGGTCGCGCTCAATGCGCGGGCGGCGGTCGCGGCTACGGCGGGCTCGAGGGCGGCGAGCACACGCTGGCTGTCGGTCTGGCCGAGCGGAATCAGCCGGCATCCCGCCGAAATCCAGTTCGAGACGAGCGCGTGCAAAAAGGCGTGCAGAGTCGGCTCGAGCCGAACGCCATGGGCGCTAGCAACCACGCCGACCGCGACGGGATAGACCACTGGCCCCGCGCAGGCCGTGACCATCGCGTCGAGCCCATCCGCATTCCAGGCCGCGCGCGCGATGTCGATGAAGGCGCGGCCCTGCGCGGTCGTCTCGAGCTGCCGCTCGCGCGAGGGCACGAAGGCGGCCGCAAGCTCCGCGGTGTCGCGCAGGCTCGCCTCGTCGCTCGCCTCCGCCGCGCGAAACGCCTGCACGAGGAAAGTGGCATCGCAGAAGCCCGCGCCGTCACCGAGCATCGCGTCGAGCCAATCAGTCAGCGTCTTGGTGTCGACGATGTCACCCGCTTCCACCGCCCATTCGATGCCGCTGGAGTAGGAGAAGCCGCCGACGGGAAACGACGGCGACAACCACGTCATCAGCCGGTAGAGCGCCGCCGCCTCGCGTTCCGTGAGGCGGCCGGCACCAGCCGGCTCATTTGTGGTCATGAGCATGGCCATGGCCGTGGTGATGGTCGGGGTGGTCGCAATGCTCGTCGTGGTGATGATGACCGTGATCATGGTGATCATGCGCGGCATGATCGTGATGGTGGTGATCATGGTGATGATGGCCATGATCGTGGTGGTGATGGCCGTGATCACGATGCGCATGGTCATCATGCCCATGATCGTCAGCATGCGCGTGGCCGGCATCGGCATAGGCACCGCCCTCGGGATCGAAAGGAGCCTCGATCTCGATCACCCGCGCGCCGAGCCCCTTCACCATCGCCTCGATGACGTGATCCCTGCGGATACGCAGGCTCTTGGCCATGATCTGCGTCGGCAGATGGCGGTTGCCGAGATGCCAGGCGACGCGGACGAGATGGAGCGGATCGCGGCCGCGGATCTCGAGCAGCGGCTCGGGTGCCGCGACCACTTCGATCAGCCGGCCGTCCTCCAGCACCAGCGCATCGCCGCCGCGCAGCGCGACGGCGTTTTCAAGGTCGAGCAGGAATTGAAGACCGCGCGTGCCGGTCATCGCCATGCGGCGGCGATGCCGGTCGTCGAAATCGAGCACGACCGTATCAGCCGCTGCTTCCGTGAAGCGGTGCTGCCCCCTGACCTGCGTCGCCCGGATCATGCGCTTTTCCCTGTTACCGAGTCTCGACCTTTTCCGGCGTGATCACTTCGATCTTCGGCGGCGCCGCAAAACACTTCACCGCCACGCGGCCAAAGGTCTTCATGTGCTCCATGGCACGATGCGGCACCAGCGCTTCGGCATTCTCCCACTGCTCGACGAACACCATCTTGGTGTGATCGGTGACGCTCTCATGCAGATCATAGGCGATATTGCCGGGCTCCTTGCGCGTCTCCTTGATGCAGGCGGTGGCCGCTGCAATGAATTCGGCGCGCGTTTCGGGCTTGATGGTCAAGGTGGCAACGACGTAGATCACGAGAAATCCTCCCGGCTTTTCTTCTGGTCCAAGATACCGGGCACGACATTAGACCAAGCGAGATCGAACGCAAAACCGGAAAATCCGCCCTCAGCTATGCGCCGAAGACCAGTGCGGCTGCTTATTTCAGTACATGAAATACCGCTGCGCCATCGGCAGCACCTCGGCCGGCGCGCAGGTCAGAAGCTCGCCGTCGGCGCGCACCTCATAGGTCTCCGGATCGACCTCGATATTGGGGGTGGCGTCGTTGTGGATCATGCTCTTCTTGGAAATCTTGCCGCGGGTGTTCTGGACGGCATAGAGCTTCTTGTCGATGCCGAGCTTTCGCGCGAGGCCGCCGGTGACCGCGGCCTTCGAGGTGAAGACGACGGAGGATGCCGTGCGCGCCTTGCCGAAGGCACCGAACATCGGCTGATAGTGCACCGGCTGCGGCGTCGGGATCGAGGCGTTGGGATCGCCCATGGGCGCAGCGACGATCGTCCCCCCCTTGACGACGCAGTCCGGCTTGACGCCGAAGAAGGCCGGCGACCACAGCACGAGATCGGCGAGCTTGCCCTTCTCGACCGAGCCGATCAGTTTCGAGACGCCATGGGCGATCGCGGGATTGATCGTGTACTTGGCGATGTAGCGCTTGGCGCGAAAATTGTCGTTGTCCTTGCCCTTGTCCTGCGGCAGTGATCCGCGCTGCTTCTTCATCTTGTCGGCGGTCTGCCAGGTGCGGATGATGACCTCGCCGAGCCGGCCCATCGCCTGCGAGTCCGAGGACATCATCGAGAGCGCGCCGAGGTCGTGCAGGATGTCTTCGGCCGCGATGGTCTCTTTGCGGATGCGGCTCTCGGCAAATGCAAGGTCTTCCGCGATCGAGGGATCGAGGTGGTGACAAACCATCAGCATGTCCAGATGCTCGTCGATGGTGTTGCGGGTGAAGGGACGCGTCGGATTGGTCGAGGACGGCAGCACGTTCTTCAGGCCCGCGACCTTGATGATGTCAGGCGCGTGACCGCCGCCGGCGCCTTCGGTGTGGAAGGCGTGGATGGTGCGGCCCTTGAAGGCCTTGATCGTATCCTCGACGAAACCGGATTCGTTCAGCGTATCGGTGTGGATCATCACCTGGATGTCGTGAGCGTCGGCAACCGACAGGCAGTTGTCGATCGCCGCCGGCGTGGTGCCCCAGTCTTCATGCAGCTTGAGCGCGCAGGCGCCGGCCTTGATCATCTCGACCAGCGCGGCGGGGCGCGACGCGTTGCCCTTGCCGGAAATGCCGAGATTGACCGGAAAGGCGTCGAACGACTGGATCATCCGCCCGATGTGCCATGGGCCTGGGGTACAGGTGGTGGCGAACGTGCCGTGCGAGGGACCGGTGCCGCCACCAAGCATCGAGGTGACGCCGCTCATCAGCGCGTGCTCGATCTGCTGCGGGCAGATGAAATGGATGTGGCTGTCGAAGCCGCCGGCGGTGAGGATCTTGCCTTCGCCCGCGATCACGTCGGTGCCGGGGCCGATGATGATTGTGACGGCGGGCTGGATATCCGGGTTACCCGCCTTGCCGATCGCGGAGATCATGCCATCCTTGATCGCGACGTCGGCCTTGACAATGCCCCAGTGATCGACGATCAGCGCGTTGGTAATGACCGTGTCGGCCGCGCCCTGCTTGTTGGTGACCTGCGACTGCCCCATGCCGTCGCGGATCACCTTGCCGCCGCCGAACTTCACCTCCTCGCCATAGGTGGTGAAATCCTTCTCCACCTCGATGATGAGATCGGTGTCGGCCAGCCGCACCTTGTCGCCGGTGGTCGGCCCGAACATATCGGCATAGACGGAACGTTTTATCTTGACGGACATCACAAGCCCCGTTTGCGTTTGAATGTTTGGCCTATCACAGCGAGGCCCTCGCCGTTCGCACCACATCGTCGAATTTCGTATCGAGCCATGGACTGCCGCCGCGGCAGCCGGCGACAACCTGCTCAGCCCATCTTGTATAGTCGACGAGATCCTCGCGCTCCTCGGCGGATGGCTCGGCATGAATACGCGCGCCGATATTGCTGATCTTGTCGGCGATCTTGATCAGCTTAGCGCCCGCCGACTTCTTCGGCGCGTCCATCACCTGCCGGCGCCGCCGCTCGGCTTTCGGCAGGCTCATGTCGTCGGTGCACTCGACGACGAGCGAGGCGACGCGGTGGGAAAATTTCTCCGCCAGCTCCTCGCGCGTGGTGTCGGTGTCCTCGATCGTATCGTGCAGCCAGCCGGCGGCGACGAGCTCGGCATCCGCACCATCGGTCGCGGTCGCGAGCAGGTTCGCGACCTCGGCGAGGTGATTGATATAAGGCTCATTCCCCCGCCCCTTGCGCGCCATGCCGTTGTGGCGGCGCGCGGCGAGCTCGGCGGCTTCAGAGACAAGACGGACCGGTGAGAGCATGGCGGGATCCTCCGTTTCGCTCTCAACCGTGCCGTTGCATGCTTCGTTCCTGGAGGCTCACAGCTTCCCCATCACGTCGCCGCGGAAACCGTAGATCGTCTTCTTCCCCGCCATCGCCACTAGTTGGACGTCGCGGGTCTGGCCGGGCTCGAAGCGGACGGCGGTGCCGGCGGCGATGTCGAGGCGCATGCCGCGGGCTTTCTTGCGATCGAACTTCAGCGCCGGATTGGCCTCGAAGAAATGGTAGTGCGAGCCGACCTGGATCGGACGGTCGCCGGTGTTGGCGACGGTCAGCGTCACGGTCTTGCGGCCCGCATTGAGCTCGATCTCGCCGTCCTGGATGAAGAGTTCGCCGGGGATCATTTTATCCTCCTCGTCATTCCGGGGCTCGCGCAGCGAGAACCCGGAATCTCGAAACCAAAACCTCTGGATTCCGGGTTCGCGCTTCGCGCGCCCCCGAATGACGAATTCACCTGATCGGCTCGTGGACGGTGACGAGCTTGGTGCCGTCCGGGAACGTCGCTTCGACCTGGATGTCGTGGATCATTTCGGGGATGCCCGGCATCACCTGCTCGCGGGTCAGGACTTGCGCGCCGGCCTGCATCAGCTCGGCCACAGTGCGGCCGTCACGCGCTCCTTCCAGAATGAAATCGGAGATGATCGCGACCGCCTCCGGGTGGTTCAGCTTGACGCCGCGCTCGAGCCTGCGGCGCGCCACGATGGCCGCCATCGAGATCAGAAGCTTGTCCTTTTCGCGGGGAGACAGGTTCATGCAAAATCTCTTCGTGAGTTCGTCAATTCAGCCATAGCCGCGGCAGCGCGGCGCCGGTGCGCGCCAGCACCGTCATCATGTCGGCGCGCAGGCGCGCCGCATCTTGGGCACAGAACCTCGCCATTGCAAAGCCATTCCAGGCGGATATCCCGACCTCGCCGGCGAAAGATTCCGAGGCTTCCCTGATGCGCTCGACCAGGGCCTCATCGCCCGGGACGATCAGCGCAGTGCCGATCGCCGCGCCGCCCTTGGCGACGGCAGGACGCGCCAGCTTGGCGCCGATATCGCCGTCGAGCCTGACGGTCTCCGCGAACACCAGCCGGCCGCCGCGGGAAAGCCTCCAACGATCGACGAACTCGCCCTGCTCCATGCGCTCGCCCATCGCGGTGCGGCCGAACACCACGATCTCGCAGAGCATAAGCGATGCCGCATCATCGAGCGAGATGTCGAAGCGGCGCTGGACCCGTGCGCGATCGAACAGGATCGTCTCCTGGGGCAGCCAGCCGAGATGCGCGCCGGCGGCAACCTTCAGGACAACGTTGAGCTCCGCCGCCGCGCCGGGCGCGCGATAGACCTTCTCGGCCGCGGCTGTGGTCAGCGTCAGGCGCGAGCCCTCACCTGCCGAAATCTCGATATCAAAGCGGTCTCCGCCGGCAACGCCACCGGCCGTGTTGACGAACACGCCGGAGAGCCCTTCGCCTTCCGGCGAAGGAAAACGCACGCGCAAGGAGCCGGACTCATGCAGCGCGCCGCGCCGCGTCATGCCGTCGCGCGCATGGACGTCGAAGCGCACCACGCCGCGGGCGCGGTTGGCCTCGAAAATACTGGACGTGGCTGAAACGTCGCGCATCCGCCTCCCCAGCCGGTCGCGGCAGAATGAAAGGCTTACAGCGCCATCTGGCGGCTGATCTCGCCGGGATCGAGATTGGAGCGGTCGCAGGTGAATTTCACCGCGCCGCGATCCATCACGGCAAAACTGTCGCCGAGTTCGCAGGCAAAGTCGAGATATTGTTCGACCAGCACGATGGCGATGTTGCCGAGGTTGCGCAAATACGAGATCGCGCGGCCGATGTCCTTGATGATCGAGGGCTGGATGCCCTCGGTCGGCTCATCGAGCAGCAAGAGCTTTGGCCGCATCACCAGCGCGCGGCCGATTGCGAGCTGCTGCTGCTGGCCGCCGGAGAGATCGCCGCCGCGCCGGCCGAGCATGGATTGCAGCACCGGAAACAGCGAGAACACGTCATCGGGGATGAAGCGCTCGTCGCGCTTGAGCGGGCCGAAACCGGTCTTGAGATTTTCCTCGACTGTCAGCAGCGGAAAGATCTCGCGGCCCTGCGGCACGAAGCCGATGCCTTTGCGCGCCCGCTCGTAGGGCTTGAGCGTTGTGATGTCGCCGCCGTCGAACACGATCGCGCCCGAGGAGATCGGATACTGCCCGACCATGGCCCGAAGCAGCGAGGTCTTGCCGACGCCGTTGCGCCCGAGCACGCAGGTGACCTTGCCCGGCTCGGCCGAGATCGAGACGCCACGCAGCGCCTGTGCTGCGCCGTAGAAGAGATTGATGTCCTTGACCTCAAGCATCGCTCAGCGCCCCAGATAGACTTCGATGACCCGCTCGTTGGACGAGACCTGGTCGATGGTGCCCTCGGCAAGCACCGAGCCTTCGTGCAGGCAGGTGACCTTCACGCCCAATTCGCGGATGAAGGTCATGTCATGCTCGACCACCATCACGGTGTGGTTCTTGTTGATCTCCTTGAGCAGCTCGGCGGTGAGATGCGTCTCGACGTCGGTCATGCCGGCGACGGGCTCGTCGACCAGGAGCAGCTTCGGATCCTGCGCCAGCAGCATGCCGATTTCCAGCCACTGCTTCTGGCCATGGCTGAGGCTGCCGGCGAGGCGACCCCGCGCATCGGTGAGGCGGATGGTCTCGAGCACCTTGTCTATGCGTTCGGACTCGGCCTTGCTGCCACGCCAGAACAGCGTCCCGCTGACCGAGTGATCGACATTGAGCGCGAGCAGGAGATTTTCCTCGACCGTCTGGCTCTCGAACACGGTCGGCTTCTGGAATTTGCGGCCGATGCCGAGTTCGGCGATGCGGGTCTCGTCGAGCCGCGTCAGATCGGTGACGCCGTCGAACAGCACCGTGCCTTCGTCCGGCTTGGTCTTGCCGGTGATGATGTCCATCATCGTGGTCTTGCCGGCGCCGTTCGGGCCGATGATGGCGCGCATCTCGCCGGGCGCGAGCGTCAGCGACAGGTTGTTGATGGCGTGGAAGCCGTCGAACGAGACGTGCACGCCGTCCAGATACAGCATCGCGGAGGTCGCGCGGGTGTCCATGACGTTCATTTCCGCTACTCCGCCATGTCAGGTTCGCTGACGCCGTCCTCACGCGCCGCGCTCTCGGTGGTTTCCGCCGACCGCTTCGCCTTGAACGGCTCCCACCAGGAATTGAAGGTGCCGACGATGCCCTTGGGCAGCAGCAGCGTCACCAGGATGAACAGTGCACCCAGCATGAACAGCCAGTACGGTGCGAGCACACCCGAGGTGAAGAACGTCTTGGCATAGTTGACGACGACAGCGCCGAGCGCCGCGCCGACCAGGGTGCCGCGGCCGCCGACCGCAACCCAGATCACCGCTTCGATCGAGTTACCCGGCGCAAATTCACTTGGGTTGATGATGCCGACCTGCGGCACGTAGAGCGCACCGGCGACGCCGGCCATGCAGGCCGACACCGTGAACACGAACAGCTTGTAGGACTCGACGCGGTAGCCGAGGAAGCGTGTGCGCGATTCCGCGTCGCGGATCGCGATCAGCACCTTGCCGAGCTTGGAGGTGACGATGACCCGGCAGATCAGGAAGCCGGCGATCAGGGCGAGACAGCTCAGCGCGAACAGCGTGGCACGCGTGCCTTCCGCCTGCACGTTGAAGCCAAGGATGTCCTTGAAGTCGGTCAGGCCGTTGTTGCCGCCGAAGCCGAAATCGTTGCGGAAGAAGCCGAGCAGCAGCGCATAGGTCATGGCCTGCGTGATGATCGACAGGTACACGCCGGTGACGCGCGAGCGGAACGCAAGCCAGCCGAAGCAGAAGGCGAGCAGGCCCGGCACGAACAGCACCATCAGCGCGGCGAACCAGAACATGTCGAAGCCGTACCAGTACCAAGGCAGCTTCTGCCAGTTCAGGAACACCATGAAGTCCGGCAGGATCGGATTGCCGTAGACTCCGCGGGTGCCGATCTGGCGCATCAGGTACATGCCCATGGCGTAGCCGCCGAGCGCGAAGAACGCGCCGTGGCCGAGCGAGAGGATGCCGCAATAGCCCCAGATCAGGTCGATCGAAAGCGCCAGGATGGCGTAGCAGACATACTTGCCCCAGAGCGCGACCAGATATGTCGGCACCTGGAAGAACGAGCCCGCGGGTAACAGCAGATTGGAGAGCGGAATCAGGATGCCGCAGGCGGCGACGATGACGAGAAACATCGTCGCGCCGCGATCCAGCGATCGCGTGAGCATGTGAGGGGTCATGCTTCCACCGCACGGCCCTTGAGCGCGAATAGGCCGCGCGGGCGCTTTTGAATGAACAGGATGATCAGCACCAGGATCGCGATCTTGCCGAGCACGGCACCGGCAACCGGCTCCAGGAACTTGTTGGCGATGCCGAGCGTGAAGGCGCCGACCAGCGTGCCCCAGAGATTGCCGACGCCGCCGAACACCACGACCATGAAACTGTCGATGATGTAGCTCTGGCCAAGATTGGGGCTGACATTGTCGATCTGCGACAGCGCTACGCCGGCGATGCCGGCAATGCCGGAGCCGAGACCGAAGGTCAGCGCGTCGACGCGCGAGGTGGCGATGCCCATCGAGGCCGCCATCCGGCGGTTCTGCGTCACCGCACGCATCTCGAGGCCGAGCGCGGTGTAGCGCAGCATCGCAAGCAGGATCGCAAACACGGCGAGCGTGAAGCAGAGGATCCAGAGCCGGTTATAGGTGATGGTGATCTGGCCGAGCTCGAAGGCGCCGCTCATCCAGGAGGGGTTGCCCACCTCGCGGTTGGTCGGACCGAAGGCGGTGCGCACCGCCTGCTGGAGCACCAGGGACAGGCCCCAGGTCGCGAGCAGCGTCTCCAGCGGGCGGCCGTAG
>NZ_JBANBJ010000093.1:0-31722 GCF_059803515.1 Bradyrhizobium sp. UFLA05-125
GGAGGTGGAGGCGGAGGCGGGGGTGCCGGGGGCGTTGATCCCTTTGCGAGCACGTCCGCAGGCCAGAACAGAAGTACGCCGGCGCCGTCCTATCCAAATCGCTCCAACACGAAGGCCACCCAGAAGGGCAAGAGGCCCTACAACCAGTCGGGCATCGGCGATCCCGCCTTTGCGGCGGCCTATCGCGCCGCCTACGACACGATCTACGAGCGCAACGACTACGCCACCGCGATCGCGCAGTTGAGGGCGCTTGGCCGCGACGACAATCCGAACGTCGCCAATCTCATCGGTTATTCCTATCGCAAGCTCGGTGACTACAAGCAGTCGCAGGTCTGGTACGAGCATGCCCTGGCGATCGATCCGAACCACGTGCTGACCTGGCAGTATTACGGCCTGTGGCAACTCGAACAGGGCAATCGCGAGCAGGCGATGTATCACCTGGAAAGGATCGCCGCGATCTGCGGTACGAGTTGCGAGGAATACAAGTCGCTCGCGGCGGCACTGGATAAGCCGACGGGCACGGCGTTGGTGTATTGAATTCGTAGGGTGGGTTAGCGAAGCGTAACCCACCTCTTCCGTCGCAGAACGGGAACACCTTTGGTGGGTTACGCCTTCGGCTAACCCACCCTACAAGGTGACAAGCCGCAAAAATTTCCGCATTGTCCCGGCCGGGGGCGCGATCGGGACAATTGGATGCCGCTGACGCGCGACAAGATCATTGGCCATGACCTCGAACGTCTGGCCTTCCGCTTCACCATGCTGAGTGATGGCGAGGAAGTGACGTGCCAGATCAGCGACGCCGCGATGGATGAGCTCGCCGGCATGCAAGGTACGGAAAGCAGCGCACGCCAGGCGCAATTCCTCTCGCTGCGCGAGACGATCGAACGGATGGCGTCAGACCTCTACGACGAGGCGCCGCGCTTCAGGGGATACGTGGTGCGGATTTTCACCAAGCATCTGGGGAGGTAGCAGCAACAGGGCCAATGTCGTCCTGGCGACGGCCAGGACGACACCGAGTGTGCGACGCGCATCTCGCGCTCACTGCTCCAAATTCTTCAGCAACAGCTTGAGCGCCGTCGCGGCAAACGTCTCCATGTTCGCCAAGCGGTCGTTGCTGCCGGTTTCCAGCGTCATCACCTCGGCCGCAGGGCCGGCGATTGCCATGCAGCTATGGCCGGCGGCGTCGCCGTAGCGATTGCCGGTCGGGCCGGCCGCGCCGGTCTCGGACAGGCCCCAGTCGCAGTCGAAACGCTCGCGCATCCGCTCGGCGAGCAGTTTTGCGTAAGGCTCGGACGACGAGCGAAAGCTCTTCATGCCGTCATCCGAAATATCCATCAGCACGCGCCGCGCATCGCGCGTGTAGACGACGGCGCCGCCGAGGAAATAGGCCGACGCGCCGGGCACCGCGAGCAGGCTTGCGGCGATCAGGCCGCCTGCGGAGGATTCCGCCACCGCAATCGTCTGTTTGCGCGCGATCAATTTGGCCGCGACCTGTTCCGCAATCCCCACGAGCTCTTTCATCTTGCGCTTCACTCCCGAGCAGCCTAGCTGCTCTCTTCTAGCATATGACAGCGGCGCTGGCCGAGTTGCAGGCGGCTTGCAGGCCTGCTTGAATGGCATCAACAAGCGATGCAGCCAAGCGCGCGTGAAGAGGAAGCGTCATGACGTCCCTGATCGCCGGCGGTGTGGACTGCGACGTGCACCCGGCGGTGCCGCACCTCACCAGTCTTTTGCCGTATCTGGATGATTACTGGCGTGACCAGGTGACGACGCGTGGCATGGTCGATCTGATCTCGCAGTCCTATCCGCAGAATTCGCCGATCACGGCACGCCCCGATTGGCGTCCTCAGGCCGGCAAGCCGGGATCGCAGCTGGAGGACATGCGGCGCCATGTGCTCGATCCCTTCGCGCTCAGCTACGCCATCTGCAACCCGCTCTATGGCGTACAGATGGTGTTTTCCGAAGACATGCAAAACGCCTTCTGCCGCGCGCTGAACGATTGGCTGGCGAGGGAATGGCTCGACCGGGAACCGCGGCTGCGCGGCTCGATCGTCGTCCCCTTGCAAAATGTCGAGAAGTCGGTGGCCGAGATCGAACGCTGCGCGGCGGACAGGCGCTTCGTGCAGGTGCTGATGCTCGTCATGGGCGACACGCCGCTGGGAAAGCGCGCGCTGTGGCCGATTTATTCGGCTGCGGAGCGGCTCGACCTCGCGGTCGGTATCCATGCCGGTTCCGCCTATCACAATCCGCCGACCGCAGTGGGATGGGGCTCCTATCACATCGAGGACTATGTTGGTCAGGCGCAAGCGTTCCAGACTCAGCTGACCAGCCTGATCGTCGAGGGCGTCTTCGCCCGCCATCCGCGGCTGAAGATGGTGATGCTGGAATCCGGCATCACCTGGATCGCGCCCTTTCTCTGGCGGCTGCACAAGTTCTGGCGCGGGGTGCGGATGGAGACGCCTTGGGTCGACCGCGCGCCACTGGAAATTGTGCGCAGCAACATCCGCTTCTCGTTACAACCATTTGACGCACCGCCGGACCAGGCGACATTAATTCGCCTGTTTGAGCATATGCAGTCCGACGAATTAGTCCTATTCTCCACGGACTATCCGCACTGGCAGTTCGACGGCCAGGACGCGCTGCCCGAAGGTCTCGCCCCCGATCTCGTGCGCAAGATCATGATCGACAATCCGCGCGCCACCTATCCCCGCCTGAGTTAGCCGCTGCCAAAGGAGGCAAGGCGATGAATATCCAGTTCCGCGAAGCGTCCGAGTCCGCGTCTGCCCTGACTACCAAGACCGCAATTGCGGACTGCGATATCCACCCGTCGCGTGCGACCCGAACCGAGCTCTATCCCTATCTCGCCAAGCGCTGGCAGCATCATCTCGACGTCTACGGCGTGCATGCCTATCAAGGCATGATGGAAGGCCCGCCCTATCCGAAAGCCCAGCCCAACGCCTCGCGCCGCGATGCCTATCCACCGGAAGGCGGTCCGCAAGGCTCTTCGCTCTCCTTCATGCAGGAGCAGCATCTCGATCCCAACAACGTGCAACTGGGGGTCCTCAATCCGCTCGGCACCGGGCAGGGCATTCGCAATCACGAGCTCTCAGCGGCGCTGTGCTCGGCGATCAACGATTGGCAGATCGACAAATGGACCTCAAAGGACAAGCGGCTGAAGGCCTCGATCGTCGTCGGCAATGAGGATGCGATGACGGCGGCCGCCGAAATCCGCGAGCGTGCTGGTGACAAGAACTTCGTGCAGGTGCTGCTGCTGAGCCGCAACGTCGAGCCGCTCGGCCAGCGTCGCTATTGGCCGATCTACCAGGCCGCGGAAGAGGCCGGCCTCCCGGTCGGCGTGCATGCCTTCGGCTTCGGCGGCAATCCGATCACGCCGTCGGGCTGGCCGAGCTATTACGTCGAGGAGATGGTGGGACATTCGCAGTGCCAGCAATCGGCGCTCGCGAGCCTCGTACTGGAAGGCGTGTTCGAGCGTTTCCCGAAACTGAAGATGGTGATGATCGAGGCCGACTTCGGCTGGGCGCCGTCGCTCGCCTGGCGGCTCGACAAGGTCTGGCAGCGGCTGCGAAGCGAGGTGCCGCATGTGAAGCGGCCGCCGTCCGAATATATCCGCGCGCAGGTGTGGTGGACGACGCAGCCGATGGAAGATCCGGAGCGGCGCGAAGACCTGTTCGACGTCATCAAATGGGTCGGCTGGGACCGGCTCCTGTTCGCGACCGACTATCCGCATTGGGACTATGACGAGCCGTCGCGCGTGCTGCCGCCGGGGGTGAATGAGGCCAACCGCGAGGCGTTCTATCTGGGTAACGCGCGGACGCTGTACGGGATCACCGCATGATCCGAAAAAGTGTGCAGCGGTTTTTCGATCAGATCATGCGAAAGACATAAGGCATGGCCCGTCACGTCATCGCCTCGGTGGAGGAGCTTCCGCCGGGGACGCGAAAATTTCTTGAGATCGACGGGCGGCCAATCGCGGTCTTCAACATCAAGGGCGAGTATTTCGGCCTGCTCAATCGCTGTCCGCATCAAGGCGCGGCGTTGTGCGAGGGACCGCTGATAGGGCTCGCGCAATCAAAAGATCCCGGCGAGATCGAATACACCAGGTTCGGCGAGATCATCCGTTGCCCCTGGCACGGCTGGGAATTCGACGTGCGCACCGGTCAATCCTACTGCGATCCGCGCCGCTTCCGCGTCAAGGCGTATCCGGCCCATGTCGAACCGGGCACAAGGGTCGTGAAGGGGCCGTATGTCGCCGAGACGATTTCGGTGCGCGTCGAGAGCGACTACGTGGTGGTGGAGCTGTAACCCCGCTGTCATTCCGGGCTCGATGCTGCGCATCGCCCCGGAATGACGATGCGGCTAGTGGCCGGCGACCGGCTCGGCCACCGGATCATACGTCGCGACCGCCTTGCCGCCGCCGCGATAGACGGTCGCCGCCGCGATGATGCCGAGCACGGCGGCGAACATCAGCCAGAAGCCGGGCGAGGCCTTGTCGCCGGTTTTGTCGATCAGCCAAGTCGCGGCGAACGGCGTGAAGGTGCCGAACAAGGCGGCCGCGAGCGCAAAGGCTAGCGAGAAGCAGGTGGTACGCACATGTGCCGGCACGATCTCGACGAGTGCGCCAAGCATGGTGCCGCTGTAGATGCCGAAATAAAACGAGAACATCATCTCGACCGCGAGCAGCTTGCCGAAGGTCGGCGCGGCCACCAGCCAATGCAGCGCCGGATAGGCGGTCAGCAGCGACAGGCAGGCGATGGTGAGCAGCACCGGCTTGCGCCCGATGCGGTCCGACAGCGCGCCGCCGACCGGATTCCAGATGAAGTTCGTCACGGCGACCAGCAGCGTGACCAGCAGCGCATCCTGCGTCGACAGCTTCAGCACGGTCTTGCCGAAGGTCGGCGTATAGACCGTTACGAAATAGAACGTCGTGGTGGTGAGGATCGCGATCATCATGCCGAGGATGACGATGCGCCAGTTGGCCAGTGCCGACGCGAACACCTGTGCAGCGGTCGGATGTTTCTTCATCGCCAGGAATTCCGGCGTTTCCTGGAGTGTCCGCCGCAGGAAGAAGATCAAGGGGATGATCAGGCAGCCGACGAAAAATGGAATGCGCCAGCCCCAGGCGGTGACGATATCGGCCGGCATCAGCTCGGAGAGGATGTAGCCGAGGATCGAAGCCACGAAGATCGCGACCTGCTGGCTCGACGACTGGAACGAGGTGTAGAAGCCCCGATTGCCGGGCGTCGAGATCTCCGCAAGATAAACCGAGACGCCGCCGAGCTCGACGCCGGCAGAGAAGCCCTGCAACAGGCGGCCGAGCAGCACGATGATCGGCGCCGCGATGCCGATGGTCGCATAGCTCGGGCAGAACGCGATCACCACCGTGCCGGCGGCCATGATCGCGAGCGTGACGATCAGGCCCTGACGGCGGCCGATGCGGTCGATATAGGCCCCTAACACGATCGCGCCGACAGGGCGCATCAACGCGCCGAGCCAGAACACACCAAAAGTGTTGAGCAGCGAGGCCGTCTCATTCGTCGAGGGGAAGAACGCCTTGCCGATCGCCGCGGCATAGAAGCCGAACAGGAAGAAATCGAACTGTTCGAGGAAATTGCCCGAGGTCGCGCGCAGGATGGCGCCGATGCGCGACTTGATTTCGGGCGGATTGGTTGAAGTGGCCGGTCCAGCCATGACGCTTACTCCCTGAAGATGTAGCCGGACCGGAACTCATTTTCACGGCAGGCGACGGATCGTGCTGCGACAATCTGACTTACCCCTCTCGCGCAGGATTGCGCGAGTCAACCAATTTCGCCTCCGAAGCTGATGATTATTCAGGCTTTATTCTGCGCTGCAGCGACCAGCCAATCGCGGAAAGCGACCAATTTCGGCGCCTCGCGGCGGCTGTCCGGTGCGACCAGGTAGAACCCGGCATCCGCGGGAAGCGCGATGCGGAAGGGGACCACGAGGCGGCCCTTGGCGATGTCATCCTGGACGTAGGTGGTCCGTCCCATCGCCACCCCCATGCCGTCGATCGCCGCCTGCACCGTCATGAGCGTCATGTCGAAGGTGATACCGGGCTGCTTGGAAATGCTGGTCGAAAGCCCCGCAGCCGTCAGCCACAGCCGCCAGTCGTCGCCATTGTTGGTGTGCAGCAGCACGTGGTCTTTCAGGTCCTGTGGCGTGCGCAGCGGCTTGTCGCTCCTCAGCAGCGACGGG
The DNA here is from genome assembly GCF_059803515.1 of Bradyrhizobium sp. UFLA05-125. NCBI lineage: Bacteria > Pseudomonadati > Pseudomonadota > Alphaproteobacteria > Hyphomicrobiales > Nitrobacteraceae > Bradyrhizobium > Bradyrhizobium sp. UFLA05-125. The sequence goes on from NZ_JBANBJ010000093.1 coordinate 6,235, forward strand.
CTGCACACCGGGAACAGCTCGTCCCGCATCAACCATTCGGCGCGCACGCCCGGCCATTGGCCTCGGCCGTAACGAATCGCGGCATCGACATTGTCGCGCTGGAAATCCACGAGGCTCGTCGATGTGGTGATGCGGACGTCGATGCCGGGATGCTGCTCCTGGAAATTGGTCAGCCGCGGCAACAACCATTTGGCAGCAAGCGAGGCGATGGTCGAGACGGTCAGCACCTTGTCGTCGTCCTTGCGGAGCAGCCGGTCGGTCGCAAGCCTGAGATCGTTGAACGCCGCACGGACGCCCGGCAGGTAGTCGCGGGCCTCTGGCGTCAACCCCAGCGCGCGGTTCTGACGGACGAACAGGCGGATGCCGAGCTCCTCCTCGAGCCTGCGGATCTGATGGCTGATTGCGGTCTGCGTCACGTTCAGCTCGGCCGCGGCCAGCGTGAAGCTGAGGTGGCGCGCGGCGGCCTCAAAGGCACGCAAACCGTTCAGGGAGGGCAATCTGGCAGTCATTTGGCAGCAGGATGCATGAGCTTATTTCATGCGAATGGGTACAAATTGTCGTTTGTCGAAACGCCAACCAGAGCAGATATTACGCGTACAAGTTAGCTCTAGGAGCTGAAAATGTCTACGTTGACCCACAATTCGATGACAAATCATCATGCGCCGAGCCTGCTCTACCAGATCGGGGAGACCCTTCATGTCTGGCATGAGCGCTACCGCACCCGCCAAGAGCTCTACCAGTGGACCAGCCGCGATCTCCAGGACGTCGGCTTGTCCTGGAGCGACATTGCCTTTGAGGCTGAAAAACCCTTCTGGCGGGCCTGATTGGCCGCCCGGCCGGCGCCGCCTCCGGAGAGGGGCGCCGGCGGTCCTTTGTCCCGCGGGAGAATCCCATGAGCACGCTGCGCCTGGATGATCTCAAGCAATATTCGGATACGCTGCGCACCCGTCACGGGGAGGCGCTCACGTTGCGCTTCGTTGAGCCGCGCGACACCGATGAGCTCCAGCACTATTTCCGCTCGCTGTCGTCCCGTTCCCGCTACAATCGTTTCTTCGGCGCGCTGAGCGAGCTGCCCAAGGCGCTGCTGCACGACTTCACTCATGTCGGCGAGCGCGAGCGTTTCAGCGTGATCGCGACCCTGATGGTCGACGGTTTCGAGACCATCGTGGGAGAAGCGCGCTATGCCTTCCACGCCGAGAGTTCGAGCCTCGAATTCGGTCTGTCGGTCGACGACCACTGGCAGGGCCACGGCATCGGCACGGCGCTGCTCAAAAATCTCGAATGCCGTGCGGCGGCCTTCGGTGCCGAGCATCTCTTCGGCGACACGCTGCGCGCCAACGATGTGATGATTTCGCTCGCCCGGAAGTCCGGCTTTGCTTTCGTCAATCATCCCGACGACTGGAAGCTCGTTCGCTTCGACAAGGAGATCGCCGTCGAGCCGAAGGACATTCCCTGCGCAAGCTGGCGTCTCGCTGCCCTTTCCCGTCAGGCCGAAAGTCCCTCAGCCACAGCCTGACCGTACTCGAAGCCCGGTTCTGGTGAAGCCAGAATCGGGCTTGTTTTTTGCCAGATCACGAGGTGGCAGCGCCGCTAAAGTCGGTCGAGGTCGCCACCGTCAGCCACTCCGCAAGCTCCCGTTCGACAAAGGCGTTCTTTGCCTCGATCCGTTCCACGGTGTCGCTGCCGAGCGGCAAGCGCAGCGGCGGCGTGGCCGCGTCGGCCAGTTTGAGGAAGGCCTGCGCCAGCTTGCGCGGGTCGCCGCGCTGACCGTGATTGACGTCGGCGGCGTGCGCCCGCGTCTTGCCGACGGTCTCACTGTAGTCATCGATCTGGAGTGCCGTGCGCGACAGTGAGGTCTCGTCGAGGAAATCGGTGCGGAAGAAGCCCGGCTCGACCACGGTCACCTTGATTCCGAGGGGAGCCACTTCGCCGGCAAGCGCCTCGCTGATCCCTTCGACCGCGAACTTGGTGGCGCCATAGACGCCCCAGCCGGGATAGCCGGTGTAGCCGCCGACCGACGAGACGTTGATGATGTGGCCTGAACGTTGGCGGCGCATATGCGGCAGCACTGCGCGGGTGACGCTCAGCAGGCCGAACACGTTCGTGCCGAACAGCCTCTGCGTTTCCGCAGCACTCGCCTCCTCGATCGCACCGAGCAGGCCGTAGCCGGCATTGTTGACGAGAATGTCGATGCGCCCGAACCGCTTGACCGCCTGGCCTGCAGCTTCATGCGCCTCCGTTTCGCTGGTGACGTCGAGCCGGGTGGCCAGGAGCCGCTCGTGACTGCCGAGCCGGGCAGTGACGGTCGAGGGATCGCGCGCGGTCGCAACCACGGCATCGCCGGCGCCAAGTGCTGCCTCGGCGATCAACGCGCCAAATCCGCGGGACGCTCCTGTGATGAACCAGACACGCATGGTGTTGCCCTTTCCATTTGAGGCCCCGGCGACGTGCCGAAGCTGATGGGCAAGGTGTAGCGCCTCGCCATAGATGAGATAATCCGTTATATATTCTACAAGATATTGAGCAAAATTCATCAATGCGGATCCACCCGTCCGACCTCGCGACCTTCCTCGCCATCGCCCGTCACCGCAGCTTTCGGGCGGCGGCGACCGAGCTCGGCGTCACGCCATCGGCCTTGTCCCATGCACTGCGTAACATCGAGGAACGGCTCGCCCTGCGGCTGGTGAACCGCACCACGCGCAGCGTGGCCTTGACCGAAGCCGGCGAGCGGCTGTTCGCTCGCATCAAGCCGGCGTTTCGCGATATCGACGACGCGCTCGAAGACCTCAACAATTTCCGCGGCAAGCCGGCCGGCACGCTGCGGTTTACCGCCGCCCGCCAGTCCGCGCAGCTCGTTCTATTGCCGATCGTGACGCGCTTCCTGAAGGCGTTCCCGGACGTCGGCATCGAGATCATGATCAATGATGCCCTGATCGACATGGTCGCGGCCGGCTTCGATGCCGGCGTGCGCTTTGGCGAGACCATCGCCGCAGACATGATCGCGGTGCCGATCGGTCCGCGGCATCGCTTTGCGGTGATTGGCTCGCCTGCTTTCTTCAAGTCCCACAAGACGCCGGCGATGCCGCACGATCTGAAGGGCCTGCCCTGCATTCGCTACCGCTTCACCAGCGGCGCGGTCTATCATTGGGAGTTCGAGCGCGGCGGCATCGGGGTCGATATCGATGTCACGGGACCGCTGACGCTGAACGACCAGGATCTGATGGTCGATGCGGCACTCGACGGGCTCGGCCTTGCCTATGTGTTCGAAGGCCAAGTCGAAGCACTGCTGGCCAGGCGCAAGCTGGTTCGCGTGCTCGCAGATTGGTGCCCGGCCTATCCGGGTTTCTTCTTGTACTATCCGAGCCGCCGGCAATTGCCGGCAGCACTGCGGGCCTTTGTCGATTTTGCACGGACGCCTGCCGCGTAACCTGGATGGAGTGAAGCGCAATCCGGGATTTGTGGCACGCTGGCAGGCTTTCCCGGATTTCGCTTCGCTTCGTCCGGGCTACATTGTCGCTCCCGTATGAGCCGAGCTCCTACCTCCCCGTGAATACCGGCTTGCGCTTCTCGATGAACGCCTGCACCGCTTCCTTGTGATCGGCCGTCGTAGTCAGGCGGATCAGCCGCCCAGCCTCGTGGTCGCGAGCGGTTTCGAAATCGAACAGCAGCGCCTCGTCGAGATTGTCCTTCATGTAGCGCAGCGCGAGCCGCGGGCCCTCGGCCAGCGATCTGGCCAGCGCGAAGGCTTCATCCTGCAATTTGTCGTCCGGCACCACGCGATTGACGAGACCAATCGCCTCGCACCTGGCGGCATCGACCTTGTCGCCGGTGAACATCAATTCGCGCGCCCGCGCGGTGCCGACGAGCCGCGTCAAAAGCCAGGCAATGCCGTAGTCGCCACTCAGAGCCACGCGGGCGTAGCCGGTGGTGACAAAAGCCGATTGCGCAGCGATGCGGATGTCGCAGGCCATGGCGATTGCGAGCCCGGCGCCAGCCGCAGGCCCGGGCAGGGCGGCGATCGTCGGCTTGCGCACCGAGACCAAAGCGCCGGTGAGCAGGCGCTGCCGCTCCTGGAGGTCGGCGACCTTGTCGTCGAAGGACATTTCGAGCTTGGCCTTGTCGCGATGCGCGCCCATGCCTTTGACGTCGCCGCCAGCGCAGAAGGCTTGCCCTGCGCCTGTGATCAGGAGCACGCCGACATTGGGATCCTCGCCACAGGTTCGGATCATCGTGCGCAGCGCCGGCGTCAGCGTGTCCGACAGTGAATTGCGCGCCTCGGGCCGGTTCAGCGTGATCACCGCGACGCGGTCGCGAATGACGCAAACGAGTTCGTCGGTGCCGGTGTCGATGGTGGTTTCGGTGGTCATGCTTCCCTGCTCCGGTAGGGTGGGCAAAGCGCAGCGTGCCCACCACGTCTGCTTCCCGTGTCGATCATGAGAGGTGGGCACGGCGCTGCGCGCCTTTGCCTACCCTACGGTAGTGCACCTCAAAACTTCTCCACCCAGGGCCGCAGCTCCATTTCCCAGGCCCAGGCGCTGCGCGGCTGTTGCAGGACGTTCCAATAGCTCTGTGCGACCGCATCGGGATCGAGCATCGAATCCGGCCTGTCCGACGCCTCCGCGCGCGCTGCGCTACGGATGCCGCCGTCGATGACGAAATGGGCGACGTGAATACCCTGCGGCGCGAGCTCACGCGCCATGCTCTGCGCAAGCCCGCGCAGCGCGAACTTGCCCATCGCGAACGGCGCCGACTGCGCATAGCCCTTCACGCTCGCCGATGCGCCCGTGAACAGGATCGCACCGTGCTTGTTGGGCAGCATGCGCTTTGCCGCCTCTTGCGCCACCAGGAAACCGCCGAAGGCGCTGACCGTGATCGACTGCGCGACATCGGCTGCGACGAGCTCGACGAACGGTCCACGCGTCCGGCCGCTCGCATTGTAGACCACGACGTCGGGCGTGCCGATCTCGCGCTCGACGAGGCCGAACAGCCGCTCGACCTCCTCCGGCTTGGTCGCGTCGCACGCAAAGGCCTTCGCGCTGGTCTCGCCGCAGAGCGCGCCGAGTTTTTCGATCTTCCGCGCGGCGAGCGCCACGCGCAGGCCCTGGGCGGACAACAGCCGTGCCAGCGAGGCGCTCAGGCCTTCGCCGGCACCGACGATGAGCGCGATGTTGTATTTGGGATGTTCCATGTTGCGATCCTCTGGGAAGCAGGAACAGCGGATTTATGCATGCGTCGTTCGAACGACCAGCCGCGCCCGCCAAAACGGCTGATCACAATTCCGCAGAGCGGTCTGGGCCATCGCCAGCGCTCATGCCTCCCTGACAATTTGCGGCTTTATCGGCCTCCTCGCCTGGAGCATGATCGACATCATCCAAAGCAGCAAGCACCAAAGCGGCAGGAAATCCCGTAGGACGGAAACGAGAGAGGTCGATCATGCACAAGCCGGGCACGTCACAGCAGGAGAGCGTCGCGGCCGAGCAGCCGGGCCTGCTTGCGCCCGACACCACTGGCATGAACCTCTACCGCGCCGATCCGGCATTGACCGATCTCTTGCGCATTCATCTGCCCGATCCACTATTCCGTCACATCGAGCCGCACCTGGACCGTCTCGGCGAGCTCGCCGGCGGCACTCTCGACGAATGCGCGCGGCTTGCCGACCGGCATACGCCGGTGCTGCATCAGCGCGACAAGTTCGGCCGCGACGTGCAGTGGATCGAATATCATCCGGCCTATCGCGAGCTGGAAAAAGCTGCGTTCGGCGAGTTCGGCATTCACGCGCTGTCGATTCGCAAAGGCATCATGGGCTGGCCGGACAAATATCCGGTGGTCGCAAAGCACGCCTTCACCTTCCTGTTCAACCAGACCGAATTCGGCATGGGCTGCCCGATCAATGTCACCGATGGCTGCGCCAAGCTCTTGGCGAATTTTGGCAGCGAGGTGCTGAAGGCAAAATATCTGGACGGCCTGACCCAGACCGACATGAGCAAGCTGACCCAGGGCGGCCAGTTCATGACCGAGAAGGAGGGTGGCTCCGACGTCGGCACGCTGACTACTCGTGCGGTTCGGGAGGGCGACCATTGGCGGCTCTATGGCGAAAAATGGTTCTGCTCGAATGCCGACGCCAAGGTCGTGATGCTGCTGGCTCGCCCTGAAGGCGCAGGCCCCGGCACGCGTGGCGTCGGCCTGTTCCTGATGCCACGCTTCCTCGATGACGGTTCGCAGAACCACTACCGGATAGTTCGGCTGAAGGACAAGCTCGGCACCCGTTCGATGGCCTCGGGCGAGATCAAGCTCGAAGGTGCAATCGCTTATGCGGTTGGCAAGCTCGATCGCGGCTTCGTGCAGATGGCGGAGATGGTCAATTCGTCGCGGCTCTCGAACGGCGTGAAGTCGACGGCGCTGATGCGCCGCGCCTACCACGATGCGATGACGGTAGCGACCAATCGCGTGGTGTTCGGCAAGCGCATCATCGACCTGCCGCTCGGACGGCGCCAGATGATGAAGATCATGCTGCCGGTCGAGCAGGCACTGTCGATGAGCTTTCTGACCGCCGACGCGCTCGACCGCGCCGAGGCCGGCAGCCAGGATGCCGCGGCGCTGCTGCGCATCCTCACCCCGACGCTGAAGTTCCGCGCCACGCGCGATGCGCGAAAGGCCTGCGGCGACGCGCTCGAGATGCGTGGTGGCATCGGCTATATCGAGGAGTTCGCCACATCGCGGCTGCTCCGCGATGCCCATCTCGGCTCGATCTGGGAAGGCACCGGCAATATCGTGGCGATCGACACCTTGACGCGCGCGGTCGGTCGCCATGGCGCAGAAGCCGCACTCGCCGCCGATCTGCATGCGCGGCTCGACGACAGCCCGTCCGTGCCACAGGCCTGGCGCGATCGGTTGCGCGGGCTCACCGATCGTGCAGTCGGCTTCGCGCGCGAGGTCGCTGGTAGCGCCGACAACGAAGCCGATGCGCGGCGCGCCACGAGCCTGCTCTATCACGTCGCGAGCGCCGTGGCGCTCGCATGGGAATCGCACCGCATTCACGAGATGCGCGGTGATGCGCGACGGCTCCTGTTGTCGCGGCTCGTGATCGATCATCGGGTATCGCCAAGCGATCCGTTCCGGCTCACGGAAAATCGAACCCAGCAAGCCGTCGTGTCGCTGCTGCTGGGCGACCGCGCGGCTGCAATGGCCGAGGTTGGCGAACTGGTCTTGGCAGCGTAGGCTGCGCCGCGCGCATAAACCAAGAAAAAGCGATAGGGAGTGCTCGATGAAGGCTGCCGTTCTCTATGAAGTCAACAAGCCGCTCGTCATCGAGGACGTCAGCCTGCCGAAGCCGGGCCCGCGCGAGGTCCTGATCCGCACCGCTGTCGCCGGCCTCTGCCACTCGGATCTGCACTTCATGGAGGGGCTCTATCCGCATCCGCTGCCCGCGGTGCTCGGTCATGAGTCGGCTGGTGTCGTCGAGCAGGTCGGCTCCGACGTGACTTACGTGAAGCCGGGCGATCACGTCGTCACCTGCCTGTCCGTGTTCTGCGGCACCTGCGACAACTGCACGACGGGCCGCACGGTACTCTGCACCGACACGACGGTGAAGATGCTGCCGGGCGTCTCCGATCGGATGCAGTGGTCGAAGCCGGAGAAGCTGCACCAGTTCCTCAATTTGTCGTCCTTCGCCGAGCAGATGCTGGTACATGAGAACGCGATCGTCAAAATTCGCAAGGACATGCCGCTCGAGCTTGCTGCGCTGATCGGCTGCGGGGTGATCACTGGCTATGGCGCGGTGGTGAACACCGCAAAAGTCCAGGCCGGCGAGACCGTGGCGGTGATCGGCTGCGGCGGCGTCGGTATGGCCGCGATCAACGGCGCCGAGATCGCCGGTGCCGGCCGCATCATCGCGATCGATACCAACCCCTCAAAACTCCAGCTCGCGACCAAGTTAGGGGCGACCGACATCATCAATCCCGCCGATGGCGATGTGGTCAAGCAGGTGCGCGACCTCACCAATGGCGGCGTGCAGCATTCCTTCGAGGTGCTTGGTCGCAAGGAGACCGCGGAGCAGGCGTTCGGCATGCTCGCCGCCGGCGGCACGGCGACGATCGTCGGCATGATCCCGTTCGGGCAGAAGATCGAGCTTCACGGCTTCGACTTCCTGCGCGAGCGCAAGATACAGGGCTCGTCGATGGGCTCGAACCACTTCCGCGTCGACATGCCGCGCCTGGTCGAATTCTATCTGCGCGGCCGCTTGCATCTGGAAGACTGGATTTCGGCCAAGCTGAAGCTCAGCGAGATCAACGAGGGCTTTGCCAGCATGAAAGCTGGTAAGACGCTGCGCAGCGTGATTGTTATTGATAGCTGAGCGACAATTTCAGGCGTCGTCTGCTACTCAGGCGTCATCGCCCGGCTCAAGTCGGGCGATCCAGTATTCCAGAGACGGCTGTGGGATACGGAGAAGCTGCGGCGTACTGGACGCCCCGGTCAAGCCGGGGCATGACGGCGGAGAATGTGGGGCGATGCGCCCGCCTCACCGCGACACGTGCCCTCGCAGCACCGCTCGCCTCACCGCGAGACGTGTGCCGACACCGCGAGCCACTTCCCGTTCTGCTTCGCCCAGCAGTCGGTGTAACGGCCGGTGGCCTGCTGGCCATCCGCGGTCGTATAGCTGGTCGCGCCGTGAATGATGGCGAAATCGCCCATGATGCGGATCTTGACGTCATGCTCCCTGAGATTGCGGATCGCGATCGGCTGTGCCGTCTGCTCCAAAAAACCGGCGCGATCGACCAGCGTCTTGTCGGGATTGGAGCAATAAAACTCCGGCGCGAGGATCTCGTCGAAGCGCCCGACGTCGCAGTTCTGCACGGACGCGACATAGTCGCGGTTGAGCACGGTCAGCTCTTCCAGATCTCTGTTCATGACATTTCTTTCCCTTCTGCTCGCTCCGGGGCGCGCGAGGTACGATCCCACAGTCTCCAAGCTTCAGCGAGATTCGGTTGATGACGGACAAGAGCATGCCTGATCGCAATGATGTTTCGGTCTCGACCGAAGCGTCATGGCGCCATGATGGTGGCGCCATCATGGCTACGCTAGTCATCAAACATCGGCGGCGGCTTGAAGCCGCCGAATTCCCGCTCGATCAGTTCGGCGAGCTTCAGCGGTGTCCGGTCTTCGAGGAAGGGGCCGACGATTTGCACGCCTAGTGGCAGGCCATCCTTCGAGAACCCGAGCGGAACGGCCGTTGCGGGCAGGCCGGGCAGCGTTGCGATGCCGGGCCAGGCCAGCTGGTCGATATAAGGATAGTCCTCGCCATCGATCCTGATGCGCCGGTCGTTCTGATCCGGGGTGTGGTCATGCGGATAGGCGGGCGTCGGCATGATCGGGCAGATCACCGCATCGAAGCTCTTGAATAGCGCGCGCCATTGGGCCCGCAAGCCGGCGCGGACGCTGGCGTCGAGCACCCAGGCGCGATGACTCGCAGCGATGCCGCGCAGCCGCTCGGCGCCGAGGCTCTTGTCGGCCGGCGAAAGCTGGCTCGCGCCCGCCTGCGCGTCCGCATAGATGTCGGGCATGAAGAATGCGCCGAGGAAGCCGAGGAGCATACGCATATAGAGCCGCGAGGTCTCCGCGAAGTCCGGCAGCAGCGCGCTCTCGCGTTCGACGGTCACGCCGGCCTTTGCGAGGTTGGCTGCTAGCGTCTCGATCGCGCCGCGGACTTCCCGGTCCGGCGGCAGCAGCGGATGGCTGCCAATGACCAGCACGCGAAATTCCTTCAGTACCTGATGACGTGCGGCCGGCAGGTCGAGCTTGTAGCCGACGCCGGCCTCCAGCGGATCCGGCCCGGCCATGACGTCCAGCAGCAGGGTGAGGTCCGCCGCCGTGCGCGCCATCGGGCCGATGACGGCGAGGTCGTTGTCGCGGGGGATCGCCGGAAACGGCGGTGGCGTCTCGCCACGCGCCGCGCAAATATTGATGGTCGGCTTGTGGGCATAGATGCCGCAATGGAAGGCCGGCACGCGCAGGGAGCCGCCGATGTCGGAGCCGGTGGCAAGGACCGAGAAGCCGGCGGCAAGCGCAGCCGACGAGCCGCCGGACGAGCCGCCCGGTGTGCGGGTGAGATCGTATGGATTGTTCGTGGTGCCGTAGATCTCGTTGTAGCTCTGCCAGTCGCCGAGCCCCACCGGTATGTTGGTCTTGCCGAGGATCACGCCGCCAGCGGCCTTGATGCGGGTCACGGCAAGCGCATCTTCCGGCGGCTTGAAATCCTTTTGCGGCACGAGACCCCAGGTCGTGGGCAGGCCCGCGATGTTGAAGGATTCCTTGATCGTCACGGGCAGGCCGAGTAGCGGCCGCCTCTCGCCACGTCCGAGCGCGGCGTCAGCCTCGCGTGCGGCGGCCAACGCGCGCTCGAAATCGCGCACGCAGATGGCGTTGATCTTGCCGTCATGACGTTCGATACGGCTGATGGCGTCCTGCGTGAGTTCGTCCGCGGACACTTTTCTTGCGGTCAGCGCGGCCGACAATTCGACCGCGCTCTTGAAACTCCATTCCGACTTGGCCACGGCGCTTCTCCCGCTCTTGTTGGAGGGATGATGCGCAGTTTGGCCGAACGCCGCAACCGCCGTTTGACGGTGGTTGCGGTGGGACGAAGGAATGCAGCAAGACCTATGCTGCCCCGATCAATATCCCCACCCCGAGCACGATGGCGCCGCCGAGCACGATCTGGAACACGGCCTGAAGGAACGGCGTGTCCATGTAGCGCGCGCGGATGAAGGCGATCGCCCACAATTCGAAGAACACGACGACGCAAGCAATCGCGGTGGCAATCCAGAACGCGTTCTGCCAGCTATCGGGCACCAGATAGGGCATGGTGTGGCCGAGCCCGCCGAGCGTCGTCATCAAGCCGCAGGTGATACCGCGCAGCCAGGGCGAGCCGCGGCCGGTGAGCGAGCCGTCGTCGGACAGCGCTTCCGCAAAGCCCATGCTGATGCCGGCGCCGATCGAAGCGGCGAGTCCCACCAGAAACGTCTGCCAGTTCTGGTGGGTGGCGAAGGCGGCGGCGAACAGCGGCGCCAGCGTCGAGACCGAGCCGTCCATCAGACCGGCGAGGCCCGGCTGCACATATTGCAGCACGAACATGCGGCGGCGCGTGCGGTCTTCCTCCGCGCGCACGTCGGGCTTGAGAATCTCGTCCGTCAGCTTGGCAGCGGTATTCTCGTGATGCTTTTCCTCCTCGGCGAGATCGCCGAGGAGGCGGCGCACGCCGACATCCTCGGCCTGCTCGGCAGCGCGCGCGTAGAACCGCTCGGCCTCGAGCTCCATGGTCTCGACCTCTTTCCGGATCGTGTCGAGCGGCAGGTTCTTGGTCAGCCAGATCGGGCGGCGGCGCAGGAAGCCCCGTACGTCCTCGCGGCGGATCGGCGGCAGATGCGGGCCAAAGCGTTCTTCGTACAGCTGAAGCAGGCGATGGCGGTGGCCGCGTTCCTCCTCCGCCATCTGCTCGAAGATCTTGGCCGAGTCCGGATAGCGTTCGTTCAGGTCCTCGGCGAAGGTCATGTAGATGCGGCTGTCTTCCTCTTCGGAGGAAATCGCAACCGCGAGCACCTCTCGCTCGGTCAGATCGGCAAAATTCTTCACGGCGCGTCCCAATCAATTTAGAATGGTTCTAAATTGTTATAGAGCGCGCTGGTTCCGGGGTCAAATCATGCTGCTTGAGCCTTGGGCTCGGCGGGGCCGCGTCAGCGGGTCCTCGTCAGCGTGTCTTGGCGAGGAACTCGATCAGCAGCCGGCTGACCTCGGCGGGCTGCTCCTGCTGCACCCAATGACCGGCGCCGTCGACGAGATGGCAGCCGATCATGTTCGTGCAGGCGCGGGCCTGCATCGCCTCGAACCCGCCAGGTCGTTGATATGTGCCCCAATCCTGTTTGCCGGAGATGAAGCAGGAGGGCACGTCGATGGTGCGGCCCGCGAGCAGTTGCAATTCGTTGTTGAAAGCACCCGACGTGCCGCAGCGGTACCATTGCAGTCCGCCCTGGAATCCGGTGCGGTCATATTCGGCGCTGTAGTAGGCCAACTCGCGATCTGGCAGCCATTGATTGGCGGCGATCTCGGCCAGTGACGGCATCTCCTTTGCCACTGTCTGCGGCATGGTCTCGCCGAGATCCATCACGTAATAGGTCGGCAGCTTTGCGAGCTCGCTCGCGGACCAGAATTTCAGCGCATACGGCTTGTTGTCTTTCCAGTCTGCGCTCTTGTGATGATAGTAGGCGCGCAGAAAATCGTGCACGCCCTGCGGCGCGCGGTGCATGTCGGCATTCGCTTCGCGTGTCGAATAGTACCACTGGTAGTGTTTGCGCGGCCGCGGCAGCGCGGCGAGCTCGCGATGCACGGGATCATCGCTCGGCGCCGCCGCCGGCTTGTCGGCTCTGTCGAACGGCAAGGTTGGCGGTCCGCCGAACGGCGCGCTCATCATCACCACCGAGCGGAACACGTCCGGCCGCACCAGCGCGCACCAGGACGCAACCGGACTGCCGAAATCATGCCCGATCACGTCGACATGCCGATAGCCGAACGCCGACACCAGTCCGAGCGCGTCGCGTACCAGGTTGAAAAGCCGGAAGGGCGCGAGATCGCCGTCATAGTCCGTCTGCCATCCGGTGGTGCGCCCGTAGCCGCGCTGGTCCGGCGCGACCACGTGATAGCCGGCGTTGGCGAGCGCCGGCATCACCTTGCGCCAGGAGAAGGCGAGCTCCGGGAAGCCGTGCAGCAGCAAAACGCAGGGCCGACCCTGCGTCTCGAAGCCGGCTTCGAGCACGTGCACGCGCAGGCCGTTGATGCCGTCGACGTAGCGGGAGCGGATGCCGGCGGGCAGGGGGATGTCGGGGAGATCGGTCATTGCATTTCCTCGTCGTGGCCGCGGCCGCAGCAAGTTTTCTCGTGCCCCGGACGCAGCGCAGCATGCAATGACGCGCTGCTGAGCCGGGGCGCAGCCTTTCGACACTATACAGGAAATCGTCATGGGTCCCGGCTCAGCGCCGCACCGCTTGCGCGCCGCGCCGCGTCCGGGACACGAGAGCTCAGTTAAATCTTCACCGCGGTTTTCGGCCAATACCTGTCGCGCAAATGGCGCTTGACCAGCTTGCCGGTCGGCGTGCGCGGCAGCTCGGCTTCGAAGTCGATCGAGCGCGGGCATTTGAGGGCGGAGAGGTGGGTCTTGCAGTAGACGATCAGGTCGGCTTCGAGTTCCTTGCTCGCGCGACTCATGTCGTGCGGCTGCACCACGGCCTTCACTTCTTCGCCCATTTCCTCGTTCGGCACGCCGAACACGGCGACGTCGGCGACCTCGGGATGGCCGATCAGCACGTCCTCGGTCTCCTGCGGATAGATGTTCACGCCGCCCGAGATGATCATGTAGGACTTGCGATCGGTGAGATAGAGGAAGCCATCCTCGTCGAGAAAGCCAACATCGCCGAGCGTCGACCAGCCCTTGGCATTATAGGCCCTCTTCGTCTTCTCGGGATCGTTGTGATAGGTGAACGCGGGCGCGTCGGCGAAATAGACCGTGCCGATCTCGCCGACCGGCTGCTCCTCGTCGTTCTCGTCCAAAATCTTGATATTGCCGACCACCGCGCGGCCGACGCTGCCGCGATGCTCCAGCCATTGCTGCGAGTTGCAGACGGTGACGCCGTTGCCTTCCGAGCCCGCGTAATACTCGATCAGGATCGGCCCCCACCATTCGATCATCTTTGCCTTGACGTCGACCGGGCACGGAGCGGCGGCATGAATCGCGCCTTTGAGCGTTGAGACGTCGTACTTCGCGCGGGTCTCGTCCGGCAGTTTCAGCATGCGCACGAACATGGTCGGTACGAGCTGCGACTGCGTCGCCTTGTATTTCTCGACCAGCTTCAGGAACTCCTCGGCGTCGAAATGCTCCATGATGATCGAGGTGCCGCCGAGCACGATCGCCATCATGTTGAAGCGCAAGGGAGCCGCGTGATAGAGCGGCGCCGGTGACAGGTAAGTGGTCCCCGTATTCATACCGCACATGTCGGCGCAGAGCACGCGCAGGAAGGCGTTCGGCTCGTCGATGGGCTTGCCCTCGAACGCTTTCTTGATGCCCTTCGGGCGGCCGGTCGTGCCCGACGAATACAGCATGTCATAGCCGGCGACCTCGTCCGCGATCGGCGCCACCGGCTGCGCCGCGGCTTCCTTGTCGTAGGAACGGAAGCCGGGCAGCGGCTCGTCCATCATGTAGAAGATGGGTTCACCTGGCGCGCCCTTGACGAGGCCCTTGATCTGGTCGGCGCATTTCGGCGTGGTGATCACGACCTTGGCGCCACAGTCTTTGACGATGTAGTCGATCTCGTCCTGCTTCAGATAGCGGCTGATCGCGGTGTAATAGAGCCCGCTGCGCTGCGCGGCCCAGCAGATCTCCATGAAAGCAAGACGGTTCTCCATCAACAGCGCGATGTGATCGCCAGCCTTCAGCCCCAGCGAGCGGAAGAGCTGCGCGCCCTGGTTCGAGAGCTCGTCGAGCTCGCGATAGGTGATCGCCTTGCCGGTTCCGGCCATCCGGTAGGCGATCTTGTCTGGCGTGGTGCGGGCGTAGACGGAGGGGTGAGTCATCGTCCTGCTTTGCAGCTAGCTGTGGCGTTCCCCGGACGCAGCGCAGCACGAAGTGGTGCGCTGCTGATCCGGGGTCCAATGTACAAGCATGGGTCTCGGCTCTGCGATGCAGCGCTACGCGGTGCATCGCGGCCGGGACACGAGAAGCTTACAGCCGCTCCACGATCGTCACATTCGCCATGCCGCCGCCTTCGCACATGGTCTGGAGGCCGTAGCGCTTGCCACGCTGCTTCAGCGCATGGACCAGCGTCGTCATCAGCTTGGTGCCGGAGCCGCCGAGGGGATGGCCGAGCGCAATCGCGCCGCCATTGACGTTGAGACGGGCAGGATCGGCGCCGGTGGTCTTCAGCCAAGCGGTCGGCACCGAGGCAAAGGCTTCGTTGACCTCGAACAGGTCGATGTCGCCAATTCCCATGCCGGCCTTTTCCAGCGCGCGCTTGGTGGCGTGCAGCGGCGCGTCGAGCATGATGACGGGGTCGCCGCCCGTCATCGTCATGTGGTGCACGCGCGCAAGCGGCTTGACGCCGAGCGACTTGAGCCCGCGCTCGTTCACCACCATCACGCCGGAGGCGCCGTCGCAGATCTGGCTGGCGCTCGCCGCCGTCAGCCTGCCGTTCTCGGCGATCAGCTTGACGCTCCTGATGCCGTCAAGGCTGGCGTCGAAGCGGATACCTTCATCGATGTGGTGTGTGTCCTTCGAGCCGTCGGCGCGGGTGATCTCGAGCGGCACGATCTCGTCCTTGAAGTGGCCTCCTTGCGTCGCCGCAATCGCGCGCTGATGGCTGTTGTAGGAATACTCGTCGAGCTCATCCTTGGAGAGGCCGTACCTCTCGGCCATCATCTCCGCGCCGGTGAACTGGCTGAACACGATGTTCGGATAGCGCTGCTCGATGCCCGGGCTCTTGTAATGGCCAAAGCCGTTCTTCGCCGCGAGTTGCGAGGACAGGCCCATCGGTACGCGCGTCATCGATTCCACGCCGGCGGCGATCACCACGTCCATTGCGCCGGACATCACGGCTTGGGCCGCGAAATGCAGCGCCTGCTGCGAGGAGCCGCACTGCCGGTCGATCGAGGTGCCCGGCACGCTCTCGGGCAGTTTTGAAGCCATCACCGCGTTGCGCGCGACGTTGTTCGACTGCTCGCCGACCTGCATCACGCAGCCCATGATCACGTCTTCGACCTGGGCCGGATCGGCCTTGCTGCGGTCGACCAGCTCGTCCAGCACTTTTGCGGCGAGATCGGCCGGATGCCAGCCGGCGAGGCGGCCCCCCTTGCGCCCGCCGGCGGTCCGCGCAGCGGCGACGATGTAAGCCTCGGCCATGTCGGTTTCTCCCTGAATTCTTCTGAATGGTTGGTTGTCGGGGGCGGATTAAAGGGCCCGATGAAGATTTAGTCAATCGATCAATTAACTCTTGTGAGGAGGCGCTGCATGCGCTTATCTGCGGCCCTTCATGCGGTCGAGACAGGGATCTCCGTGACTACCAGCGTACCGAGCAGGCTTCCGGGCGGCAAAAATTCCACGGCAGAGAAACTGCTGGTGGCCGCGAGCGAGCTGATGATCGAACGCTCCTCGATCGAGATTTCGCTCAGCGACATTGCCCAGAAGTCCGGCGCGAACGCCGCGCTGGTCAAATATCACTTCGGCAACAAGGACGGCCTCTTGCTCGCGCTGCTCGCGCGTGACGCCGCGACCGAGTTGTCGAACCTCGAATACCTCCTGGTGCAGCCGATCACGCCGACTGCGAAGTTGAAGCTGCATATCGGCGGAATCATCCGCGCCTATCACCGGTTCCCCTACATGAACCGGTTGATCCACTATCTCCTGCATGAGAGCACGGCGGAGTCCGCCGACGAGGTCTCGAAGTTCTTCGTCGCGCCCCTGCTCGACTTTCATCGCCGCCTGCTCGCCGACGGTGTCAGCCGCGGCGAGTTCCGCATCACCGATCCCGTGCTGTTCTACACCAGCCTGATCGGCGCCTGCGATCACCTGTTCTTCGGCCGGCACGCGATGTCTCGCGCGACCGGCGTCGGCCCGGTCACCGACGAAGTCTGCCGGCAATACATCAAGCACATGGAAACGCTGATCTGCGGCGGCATCCTCACGCAAGCCGAGGAAGCTGCCGCGGCCGGATAATCGGCCCAAAACTTCAAGTCCAGAGACGTTCAAGTCCAGAGAAGAAACGCCCAAGGAGAGGTACTAACGATGCAGTTGAAAGATGTTGCCGTTCTCATCACCGGCGGTGGTTCGGGCCTTGGTGCTGCGACCGCCCGCGCCATGGCGGCCAAAGGCGCCAGGATCGGCGTGATCGACCAGAGCAAGGAGAATGCGGAGAAGATCGCGGCGGAAGTGAAGGGCGTCGCGCTGCACGCCGACGTCACCGACGAGGACGGGATCAAGGCCGCCATTGCCAAGGCGGAAGCCGCGCACGGCATTGCGCGCGTGCTGATGAACTGCGCCGGCATCGGCGGCTCGCAGCGCATCGTCGGCAGGGACGGCATCTATCCGCTGGCGAAGTTCGCGCGCATCATCAACGTCAATCTGATCGGCACCTTCAACTGCCTGCGCCTGTTCGCCGAGCGTCTCGCTACGGCCGAGCCGATCGGCGAGGAGCGCGGCGTCATCATCAACACCGCATCCGTTGCGGCCTATGAAGGCCAGATCGGCCAGATTGCCTATTCGGCCTCAAAAGGCGGCGTCGTCGGCCTGACCCTGCCGGCCGCGCGCGACCTCGCGAGCCAGAAGATCCGCGTCAACACCATTGCGCCCGGCCTGTTCTTCACGCCGCTGCTGATGGGCCTGAGCGAAGAAGCACTGAAGAGCCTTGGCTCACAGGTCCCACATCCCTCGCGGCTCGGCGACGCCGCCGAATACGGCGCGCTCGCCGTGCACATCGTCGAGAACGCGATGCTCAACGGCGAGACCATTCGCCTCGACGGCGCCATCCGCATGGCGCCGAGGTAACTCCACAGTCGTCCTGGCGAAAGCCAGGACCCATTACCACCGGCGTGAGCTCTGGCACACGTTTGGTCAACGTCGGTGGTCAACAATAAAGGCCTGTGGTTATGGGTCCTGGATCGGCGCTCGCTCCGCTCGCTTGTCCAGGACGACGATGGGGAGCCCGCATGTCGCAACCGCTGCTGATCGAGCGTGACGACGGCGTCGACCAGGACTTCCTCAGCAAGCGAAAGCCTGTCTATATCAAGCGCTGAACGAGAATGATCCGCAAAGGACAATAATTCCGGGAGACGCAAAATG
The DNA here is from genome assembly GCF_059803515.1 of Bradyrhizobium sp. UFLA05-125. Classification (NCBI taxonomy): domain Bacteria; kingdom Pseudomonadati; phylum Pseudomonadota; class Alphaproteobacteria; order Hyphomicrobiales; family Nitrobacteraceae; genus Bradyrhizobium; species Bradyrhizobium sp. UFLA05-125. Next base: position 24,104 of record NZ_JBANBJ010000093.1, read on the forward strand.
AGTGGGAATGCGGCGGCGGTGATGACGAAGCCCGCTTTTCGCAAGATCGAATGGCTGCCGCGCGACATCGACGTCGAGCGGCGCGACGACGGCACGGTGGTGCTGAAGTCGCGCATTCCGCTGCAGGCTTACGAGACGCATATTCCCGCCTCGCTGGCGAAATGGGCGAGGGAAGCGCCCGAGCGCATCTGGCTTGCGCAGCGCGGCGGCTCGGATCGCGCATGGCGCAAGGTGTCCTACGGTGAAGCCAAACGCACGGTGGATGCGCTGACGCAAGGCCTGCTCAATCTCGGTCTCGACGGCCGGCCGGTTGCGATCCTCTCCGGCAATTCGATCGAGCACGCGCTGATGACGCAGGCTGCGATGCAGGCGCGCTCGCCTGCAGCGCCGGTGTCGCCGGCCTACTCCCTGATGAGCCACGATCACGTCAAGCTGAAGTATCTGTTTGATCTGATCAAGCCGGCCGTCGTCATGGTGCAGGATGGTCCGACCTTCGAGAAAGCGCTGAAGTCGCTCGATCTCACCGGCGTTACAATCGTGCATGTGTTGCGACCCTGCGAGGGCATCAAGAGCGTCAGTTTCGCTGGGCTCGCAGCAACGCCGGTAACCGCGGACGTCGATGCATCGATCGCGCAGATCATTCCCGAGACGGTCGGCAAGCTCCTGTTCACGTCGGGTTCGACCGGCATGCCCAAGGCCGTCATCAACACGCAGGCGATGATGTGCGCGAACGCGGCGATGATGATGCAGGTGCGGCCGCGTCGCCCGGACGGCCCGATCGCGACCATGCTCGACTGGATGCCCTGGAATCACACCATGGGCGGCAATGCCGCCTTTCATCCGATCCTGGTCGACGGCGGCACGCTCTATATCGACGACGGACGGCCGATGCCGGGCCAGTTCGAGGAGACGCTACGCAATCTGCGCGAGATCTCGCCGACCTACTACGCCAACGTTCCAGCCGGCTACGCCGCGCTCGCCGCGGCGATGGAGAAGGATGACGCGCTTTGCCGCTCCTTCTTCAAGAACCTCTCCATCATGGCCTATGGCGGGGCACGGCTGCCTGACGATCTCTACGATCGCATGCAGGCGCTTGCGGTGAAGACCACCGGCGAACGCATCGTATTCTACACCGGCTGGGGATCGACCGAGACCGCGCCGACCTCGACCGGCACCTATTGGGATACCGAGCGCGTCGGCCTGATCGGCCTGCCGTTCCCCGGTGTCGAATTGAAGATGGTGCCGTGCGGCTCGAAGTACGAGCTGCGGCTGCGCGGCGTCAACGTCACGCCCGGCTATTTCGGCCAGACGGAGCTGACGAAGAAGATGTTCGACGAGGAAGGTTTTTACTGCATCGGCGATGCCGGCATCTTTGTCGACGACGAGGATCCCGTGCAGGGCATCATCTTTGCCGGCCGAGTGGTCGAGGATTTCAAGCTTACGACTGGCACCTTCGTGCATGTCGGTTCGCTCCGCACCGATGCGATCGCGGCCGCGACGCCGGTCGTGCATGACGCGCTGGTCGCGGGCCAGGATCGTTGCTCCATTGGCCTGCTCGCCTGGCCGAACCTGCATGCCTGTCGCCAACTCGTCGGCAATCCCGAGCTGAGCTTCGATGACGCCGTGAAGCATCCCGAGGTGATTGCCTGCTTGAGGCGCGGGCTGGAGGCACATAATAGGGAATGCGAAGGCGCGAGCAGCCGCGTGATCGCGCGCGCCATGCTGATGGTCGAGCCGCCTTCGATCGACGGAAACGAGCTGACAGACAAGGGCTACATCAACCAGCGCGCTGGCCTGGAACGCCGCTCGGCGCTGGTCGAGCGGCTGTATGCCGAGAAGCCTGATGACGATGTGATCGTGCTGCGATGAAGCTCATCTCTCGCCACTCGTCATTCCGGGGCGCGCGTAGCGCGAACCCGGAATCCATCGGGCCACAGGGCGTGTGGCGAAATGGATTCCGGGCTCGCGACTTCGTCGCGCCCCGGAATGACGGCCTCAACGAACAACGAAAAAAAGGGTAAGCCGCCATGAACTTCGATTTCTCTGACGATCAAAAGCAGCTCCGCGACCAGGCGCGCAAATTCCTCAGCGAAAAATGCTCGCCCAAGGCGGTGCGGGTCGTGCTTGATGGCAAGGCGCCCTATGACAAGGAGCTGTGGAAGGGTCTCGCCGAGATGGGTTTCCTCGGCGTCGCCATTCCCGAGGAGTTCGGCGGCGCGGGCGCCGGGCATCTCGAACTCTGCGTCATCGCGGAGGAGATGGGCCGCGCGAATGCGCCGGTACCGTTTTCCTCCACCGTCTATCTCGCTGCCGAGGCGCTGCTGATCGCCGGAAACGAGGCGCAGAAGACGAAATGGCTGCCGGCGATCGCCTCGGGCGAGGCGATTGGTACGTTGGCGCTGTTCGAGGGCAAGGGCAATCCGTTGCCGGGCAACGTGAAACTCACCGGCTCCGGCGGCACGCTGAACGGCGTGAAGAAGCCGGTCGCAGACGGCGTAATCGCTGACTTCGCCATTGTCGCTGCGCGTACGGGATCGAGCGGTCGCGATAGCGATATCTCGTTGTTCCTCGTCGATCTGAAGGCTGGCGGCGTCGAGACGAAGAGCCTGACCAATCTCGATCCGACACGCGGTCAGGCCGAGCTCACCTTCAAGAATTGCAAGGCCGAGCCGCTGGGAGCCGCCGGCGAAGGCTGGAGTATCCTGACCCAGGTGCTCGATCGCGCCGCGGTGCTCACAGCCTTCGAGCAGGTCGGCGGCGCCGATCGCGCGCTCGAGATGGGGCGCGACTACGCGCTCGACCGCATCGCCTTCGGCCGCCCGATCGGCTCGTTCCAGGCCATCAAGCACATGCTCGCGGACATGTATGTCGCGGCGACGCTGGCGCGTTCCAATAGCTATTACGGCGCCTGGGCGCTCTCAACCAATGCATCCGAACTGCCGGAGGCCGCTGCCGCCGCGCGCATCAGCGCGACGCAGGCGTTCCAGCATTGCGCCAAGAACAACATCCAGGTTCACGGCGGCATGGGTTTCACCTGGGAGTTCGACTGCCACATGTACTACCGCCGCGCCAACGCGCTCGCGCTGGGGCTCGGCAGCCTGTCCTATTGGGAAGACCAGCTGATCGACCGCATGCGCAAGAAGAACGCGGCGTAATCGCCGCACGTGTCCCGGACGCGATGCGGCACGCAGTGCCGCTTCGCAGAGCCGGGATCCAGGGCCGCAATGGACCCCGGATCTGCAGCGCACCACTTCGTGCTGCGCAGCGTCCGGGGAACGAACCGAGAGACAGGACCATGAACTTCGACGACACCCCGCAGGAAGCCGCGTTTCGCGCCACCGCGCGCGCCTGGATCGCCGCGAATGCGCCGAAGCAGTATGAGGACGAGCTGCGCAAATCATCGCTCGGCCGCACGCAGCTCAGGAACGCTGACATCCTGGACGTCGCAAAGGCCTGGCAGAAGAAGAAGGCGGATGCAGGCTGGGCCTGCCTGCACTGGCCGAAGGATTATGGCGGCCGTGGTGCCTCGCCGATCGAACGCGTGATCTGGCAGCAGGAAGAGGGCGCGTTCGGCAAGCTCTCGGCTATGTTCATCATCGGCCACGGCATGTGCGGGCCGACCATGATGGCGTTCGCGCGCGAGGAGCATAAGCGCAAATATCTGCCGCCACTTGCCTCCGGTGAGAAGATCTGGTGCCAGCTCTTCTCCGAGCCGGCCGGCGGCTCCGATGTTGCGGGCCTGCGCACCCGCGCCGAGAAGGACGGCGACGACTGGGTGATCAATGGCCAGAAGATCTGGACCTCAGGCGCGCATTATTCCGACTACGGCATCCTGCTTACCCGCACCGATCCCAACGTGCCCAAGCACAAGGGCCTCACCATGTTCTTCCTGGACATGAAGAGCCCCGGCGTCGAGGTCAGGCCGATCAAGCAAGCCAACGGCAATTCCGACTTCAACGAGGTCTATTTCACCAACGTCCGCATTCCCGATCACCAGCGTCTCGGCGAGGTCAATGACGGCTGGAACGTCTCGCTGACCACGCTGATGAACGAGCGGATGTCGATCGGCGCTGGTGTTGCCACCGGTTTCCCGGAGCTGTTCGACTATTGCGCGAGCCTGATGCTCGACGGCGGTCCTGCGATCGAAGACCGCAGCGTGCGCTCGAAGCTTGCAAACTACGCGGTGAAGGCGAGCGGCTTGAGATACACCAGCATGCGCGCGATCTCGGCACTGTCGCGGGGCGAGCGGCCGGGGCCGGAGAATTCCATCGGCAAGCTGGTCGCTGGCTCCATGGTCCAGGAGGTCGCGATGTATGCGCTCGACCTGCAAGGCGCCGCCGGCGTCGTCAGCGGCCCGGAGGATGCCGAAGTCGCAGGCCGCTTCCAGGCCATGCTGCTGCGCGCGCCCGGCACCCGTGTCGAGGGCGGCACCGACGAGATCATGCGCAACATCATCGCGGAGCGCGTGCTGGGCCTGCCCGGCGATATCCGCGTCGACAAGGACGTGCCGTTCAACAAGATCCCGACGAGGGGAAGATGAACTCGAATCGTAGGGTGGGCAGGCGCGGAGCGCCGTGCCCACCACTTCTGTTGAGAATAGCCGAAAGTGGTGGGCACGCTCCGCTTTGCCCACCCTACGAAGACAAGGGAAAGCGCCATGAATTTCGACGACACGCCGCAGGAAGCCGAGTTTCGCGCAACCGCTCGCACATGGGTCGCCGCCAACGCGCCGAAGGAGTTCGAGGAGCAACTGTCAAAATCCTCGCTCGGTCGCATCCGGCTTGCGAAACACGACATGGTCGAGGTCGGCAAGGCCTGGCAGAAGAAGAAGTCAGAAGCCGGTTGGGCCTGCCTGCACTGGCCAAGGGAATATGGCGGCCGTGGCGCAACGCCGATCGAACGGGTGATCTGGCAGCAGGAAGAGGGCGTCTACGGTAAGCTGACGCAACCGTTCCAGATCGGCGAGGGCATGTGCGGCCCGACCGTGATGGCCTGGGGCAGCGAGGAGGCCAAGCGCCGATATCTGCCCAAGCTCGCCTCTGGCGAGGAGATCTGGTGCCAGCTCTTCTCCGAGCCGTCCGCCGGCTCCGACGTCGCGGGGCTTCGCACCCGCGCGGAGAAGAAGGGCGACGACTGGGTCGTCAATGGCCAGAAGATCTGGACTTCTGGCGCGCATTATTCCGACCACGGGCTCCTGATTGCGCGGACCGATTCCAACGTGCCCAAGCACAAGGGCCTCACCATGTTCTTCCTGAGCATGAAGAGCCCTGGTGTCGAGGTGCGGCCGATCAAGCAGGCCAACGGCATGCAGGAGTTCAACGAGGTCTATTTCACTGACGTGGTGATCCCGGACAGCCAGCGCCTGGGCGCTATCGGCGACGGCTGGAACGTGTCGCTGACCACGCTCATGAACGAGCGCATGTCGATCGGCTCGCGGCTTGCGACCGGCGTACCTGAGATGTTCGAGTTCTGCTCGAACCTGATGCTGGAGGATGGCCTTGCGATCGACGATCCCGCCGTGCGCTCGAAACTTGCGAGCTGGGCGGTGAAATCGAACGGACTGAAATATACCAGCTACCGCGCGATCTCGGCGCTGTCGAAGGGCGAGCGTCCGGGCCCGGAAAACTCCATCGGCAAGCTGGTGTCGGGTATGATGCTCCAGGACATCGCGACCTACGCGATGGACCTGCAAGGCGCGGCTGGCGTTCTCACAGGCGCAGACGAGGAAACCGTCCACGGCCAGTTCCAGCAGATGCTGTTGTCCTCGCCCTCGATGCGCATTGCCGGTGGTACCGACGAGATCTTGCGCAACATCATCGCCGAACGCGTGCTGGGCTTGCCCGGCGACATCCGTGTCGACAAGGATGTGCCGTATAACAAGATCCCCACGAAGGGGCGATAATCTCTCTCGTGTCCCGGACGCGGTGCGGCGCGCAGTGCTGCCTCGCGTCCGGCGAAATCATCGTAGGGTGGGCAAAGGCGCGTCAGCGCCGTGCCCACCTTGTCTGGAAGTGGTGGGCACGCTTCGCTTTGCCCACCCTACGAAGAAGAGAACGCCATGGATGCGAAATCGCCGAACGCCCACTACTCTACTGAGAACCGCATCGGCGTCCTCGAAGAGCTCCTCAACGAGCGCTATTCGGTGCGCGCCTTCCTGCCGAAGGAAGTCGACCGGGCAACCATCGAGCATGTCCTGATGACGGCGCAGCGCACCGCGTCCTGGTGCAACAGCCAGCCATGGCAGGTCGTGATTGCGAGCGGTGAGGCCAAGGAACGCTTTCGCAAGGCGATCTACCAGGAGGCCTCCGGCGGCCTCGGCGATGACTATGATTTCACACCGCCGCGCGAATATGTCGGCGTATATCTGGAGCGCCGCCGCGAGAGCGGCTTTCAACTCTACAACACGCTGGGCATCGTCCGTGGTGACAAGGCCGCCTATGCGAGGCAGGCGCTGGAGAACTACAACTTCTTTGGCGCGCCGCACGTCGCGATCATTCACACCAACGAGCCGCTCGGCATCTACGGTGCGATCGATTGCGGCGGCTATGTCTCGAACTTCATGCTGGCCGCGCAGGCGCTCGGGCTCGGTACGATTCCGCAAGCCGCGCTCGCGCGCCACTCCGGCCTGATCCGCCAGCATTTCAATCTGCCCGGCGACCGACGCGTCGTCTGTGGCATCTCATTCGGCTATGCCGATCATGCCCACAAGGTCAACAGCTACCGCACCTCACGGGCGAGGATAGCCGATACCGTGACGTTCGTGGACGAGTGATCCCCACGCGATGCAACGCTTGTAGCCCGGATGAGCGAAGCGATATCCGGGACCAGCGATTCCCCGGATGTCGCTTCGCTCATCCGGGCTACTCACCCTGGTGAGCCGCGGGTGACGAAAGCCCCGATCACCGAGATCGGGGCTTCGTTGTCGGACGTTGTCGCTTAAAGCGCGCTGAGATTAGGATGAATCATCATCGCGCTTTAGGTTGTTGTTTACGCATATCGTTTCGGAAAACCGCTTCGCACTTTTCCGGATCATGCTTCAGTAGATCCCGTACGCGCAGACGTTCACGACGCGCACGCGCGGGCCGTGGCGGGTGGGCACCACGCGCTCCTGGTAGCAGCCGCTCACGCCGGTGTTGACATAGATGCCGCCATGACCCCAGCCCCAGCCGGGACCCCAGTGATGATGGAAGCCGTGGGCCGACGCGGCGCTGGGCGCAAGGGCGGCAACGCCGAGCGAACCGGCGGCGACGAGACCAAGGGCAAGCTTACGAAACATTCTCTTCTCTCCAGTGTGGCACGAAGCCGTTGTTGTGTCCCTGCGTCTCGGTCGGTGTGACTCCGAAACGCGTTCATTCGTGCACGCGGGAATCGTGTTTCAGGATTGTTTCGTAGAGAGGAGAAAGACCTTGGCCTCGGGTTTCCGGCGTCAAGAATGCTGCTTCCCGCGACGGGCCTGTTCTCAAAACCGCGGCGGCCGCTTCTCGGCAAAGGCCTTGATGCCTTCCTTGATCTCGTCGCCGCGCATGCTTTCGCGATGGCGGCGGGCTGCGGCCTCCTCGTCGAGCGCGCCGCGCGCGAATTCGTTGATCGCACGCTTCATGCCGCGCATTGCGATCGGT
>NZ_JBANBJ010000094.1:0-31038 GCF_059803515.1 Bradyrhizobium sp. UFLA05-125
GCAATGAGCGCTGCCACTCCGGGCAAACCCGCAAAGCCAGAACCCTGGCGTCAGCGGTTGATCCGCAGCCTGCTCTACGGGCGCAACGTCGATCGCGCGGCGAAGGCGCGCGCGCGTGTCGGCCTTGCGATCCTGGCGTTCTCGGCCGTGTATGTGCTGATCGCCGGCCGGCTCGTGATGTTCGCCATCGGAGCCGACGTCCACAGCGCCCGCCGCGGCGGCGCGCAGGACGTGGTTGCGACCGCGCGGCCCGACATCGTCGACCGCAACGGCGAGATCCTTGCCACTGACGTCAAGGCGCCGAGCCTGTTCGGCGAACCGCGCCGCATCATCGACAAGGACGAGGCGATCGAACTCCTCACGGCGACCGTCCCGGATCTCGACGAGGCCGAGGTGCGCGAGAGGCTGAGCTCGCGGAAAGGCTTCGTCTGGCTCAAGCGCGAGATCACGCCGAAGCAGCAGCAGGAGATCCACAAGCTCGGCATTCCCGGCATCGGCTTTTTTCGCGAGAACAAGCGCGTCTATCCGACCGGCAACGAGGTCGCCCACCTCATCGGTCTCGTCAACATCGACAACCAGGGCATCGCCGGCATGGAGAAGTGGCTCGACAATAACGGGCTCGCCGACCTCCACCGCGCGGGTTTTGCCACCGATCGTCTGCAAAAGCCGATCGAGCTGTCGGTCGATCTGCGCGTCGAGCATGCGCTGCGCGACGAACTGCTGAAAGCCAAGGAAAAGTTTCAAGCCAAGGCCGCCTCCGGCCTCGTGACCAATGTCAACACCGGCGAGATCATCGCCATGGTGTCATTGCCCGACTTCGATCCGAACAACCCGAAGGAAGTGCACGATCCCGATCGCATCAACCGCCTGACAACAGGTGTCTACGAGATGGGCTCGACCTTCAAGGCGTTCACGCTGGCGATGGCGCTCGACACCGGCAAGTACGGCCTCGACTCGCTGTGGGATGCGCGCGGGCCGCTGCACTACGGCAAATTTGCGATCCATGACGACGAGCCGAAGGGTCGCTTCCTGAACATGAAGGAAGTGTTCACCTTCTCCTCCAACGTCGGCGCGGGGCGGATCGCTCTGTCGCAGGGCGTGGAGGCGCACAAGGCGTTCCTGCGCAAGATGGGTCAGCTCGATCGGCTGCGTACGGAATTGCCCGAGAGCGCGTCGCCGATCCTGCCGCGACGTTGGAGCGAATTGAACACCGTTACCATTGCGTTCGGCCACGGCATTGCGGTGGCGCCGTTGCAGGCGGTGATGGGCGTCAGCGCGCTCGCCAATGGCGGCCTTCTCATTCCGCCGACCTTCCTCAAGCGCTCCGAAGAGGAAGCGCGGGCGATCGCAAAGCGCGTGATCAAGCCCGAGACGTCGGACAAGATGCGGTTCCTGATGCGCCTGAACGCAGAGATCGGCACCGCCAAGAGGGCGAATGTTCCCGGTTACTACATCGGCGGCAAGACCGGCACCGCCGAAAAGGTGGTCAACGGCCGTTATGCCAAGAAGAAGGTGCTGACTGCGTTCACCGCGATCCTGCCGGCCGACAAGCCGAAGTACCAGCTCCTGATCATGCTCGACGAGCCGCAGCCGCTGAAGGAAACCTACGGCTTCATCCAGTCCGGCTGGAACGCCGTCCCGACCGCGGGCAAGGTCATCGCCCGTATCGCGCCGCTGCTCGGAATCGAGCCACGGTTCGACCTGCCGCCTGCGGACCGCCTTATTCTTGCAGCATCCAGGACAACCCAGTAAGCCGTACCCAAGCTGCCCTGAGTCGGGTTTCCCCCTGGATCCGGCTTGGCATTTCGACTGGAAAGCCATGAAACTGCGCGACCTCCTAGGTCAGGATCTTCCGGGCAATGACGCCGCAATCGAGCCCGCTGCCGCGGCGCTCGACGCGACTGGCGCGCTTGAGGTGACGGGGCTCGCGCTCGACAGCCGCGTGGTCAAATCAGGTGATCTCTTCTTCGCGCTTGCGGGCAGCAAGACCGACGGGGCGCGGTTCATCGACACTGCCGTTGCGGCGGGTGCGGCGGCCGTCGTCGGCGACCATGCGCCGGATGCCTGCAAGGTGCCGTTCATCGCGGTCTCCAATCCACGCCGCGCGCTGGCTCTGGCCGCGGCAAGATTCTTTCCGGCGCAGCCCGCGACCATCGCGGCGGTGACCGGCACCAGCGGCAAGACCTCGGTCGCAGCGTTTACTCGGCAGATATGGGAGCGGCTCGGCCACGTCTCCGCCAGCATCGGGACCATCGGCCTGGTCTCGCCGAAGCGCACGGTCTATGGCTCGCTGACGACGCCCGATCCGATCGCGCTGCACCGGCAGCTCGATGAGATCGCGCGTGATGGCGTCACTCATCTGGCGTTCGAAGCGTCCTCGCACGGGCTCGACCAATACCGCCTCGACGGCGCGCGCATCGCGGCCGGCGGCTTCACTAATCTTTCGCGCGACCACATGGATTATCATCCGACCGTCGCGCATTATCTTGCTGCGAAGCTGCGGCTGTTCCGCGATCTGGTCCCGCCGGGCGGCGCGGCCGTGATCTCCGCCGATCATGATTGTTCGACCGATGCGATCGAGGCCGCAAGATCGCGCGGCTTGCGCGTCATGGCAGTCGGTCGCAGCGGCGACGGGGCAGGCGAGGGCATTCGCCTCGTCGATGCCAGGGTCGACGGCTTTTCGCAGCAGCTCGCAATCGAGCACCGCGGAAAGGCCTATTCAATCAGGCTGCCGCTGGTCGGCGCGTTCCAGATCGAGAACGCGCTGGTCGCCGCGGGCCTTGCGATCGGCACCGGCAGCGATCCGGAAGGCGTGTTTGCGAGCCTCGAACGTCTTGAAGGCGCCAAGGGTCGGCTCGAACTCGTCGGCGAACGCAACGGCGCGCCGATCTTCGTCGACTACGCGCACAAACCGGACGCACTGGTCAAGGCACTTCAGGCATTGCGGCCCTATGCGAAGCGCAAGCTGATCGTCGTGTTCGGCGCCGGCGGCGATCGCGATGCCGGCAAGCGACCGATCATGGGGGCGATCGCGGCCGAGAATGCCGACGGCGTCATCATCACCGACGACAATCCGCGCAGCGAAAATCCGGAAGCCATTCGCGCGGCGATCCTTGGCGCTGCAAAAGGCGCGAAGGAGATTGGTGATCGCGCAGCGGCGATCCGCGCTGCAATCGATGAACTCGAACCGGGCGATGCGCTGCTGATTGCCGGCAAGGGCCACGAGACCGGGCAGATCATCGGCGGCGATGTGCTGCCGTTCAGCGATCACGAGGCGGTCGCCGCCGCACTAGCGACGAGGGTTTCATGAGCGCGCCATTGTGGACGATTGCCGAGCTGGCGCGAGCGCTGGGCATCGCGGGATCGTTCCCGGAGACAGTCATCGACTTCGTCACCCAGGACAGCCGCCTGGTGAAGCCGGGCAGCCTGTTCGTCGCGCTGAGCGGCACTCCGAGCGGCGGCTTCATCTCGGCCTTCGCCAGCGCGCGCGACGGCTGGGAGTTTGCGGACAAGGCGGAAGCTTCGGGCGCGGTCGCGATGATCGTGCCGCACGAGATCGCGGGCATCCGTATTCCGCAGCTCGTCGTCAAGGACACGCTGATCGACGGCCTCTGGGGCCTCGCGCGTGCGGCCCGTGCGCGCTTCAAGGGGCCGGTGATCGGGCTCACGGGAAGCGCCGGCAAGACCAGCACCAAGGAATATCTCGCCGCCTATCCGAACGCCTATGCGAACCCGTCCAGCTTCAACAATTTCTGGGGTGTGCCGCTGACGCTGTGCAATGCGAGGCCTGATGCGAGCCTCTGGGTCGTCGAGATGGGCATGAACCAGACCGGCGAGATCGCGCGGCTGAGCGAGCTGACGCGGCCGACGGTGGCGCTGGTCGTCAACGTGCAGCCGGTGCATCTGGAAAAGCTCGGCTCGCTCGAAGCGATCCGGCGCGAGAAGCTCTCCATCGCGCTCGGCCTGCCGAACGACGGCGTGCTGGTGCTGCCGGCCGATATCGCCGCACCCGAATGGCGCGGCAAGGTCATCCGCTTCGGCGACGGCACCGAGGTCCGCGAGCTCGGGCACACGCCGCTGGGCGAAAGCTGGCAGGTGAGGGCGCAAGTCGGCGGCAAGGAGATCGATTTCAGTCTCACGCCCGGCGCGCCGCACCGCGTCCACAACGCGCTGGCCGCGCTGGCCTCGATTCACGCGGCCCATCTCGATGCGGCTGCGCTCGCTTCAAGGCTCGACGGCGTCGGCATCATGACCGGCCGCGGCTTCGAGCAGACCGTGGGCGGCATCACCGTGATCGACGACAGCTTCAACGGCAATCCGGCCAGCATGGCGGCGGCTCTGGAAAGCCTCAAGGCGCGCCACATGAACGTTGGTCGCCGCATCGCCGTGATCGGCGACATGCTCGAGCTGGGAACTGACGCGCCGTCCTATCATGTGAACCTTGCAAAGCATCTCGATGGGATCGACGGCGTCTACTGCGTCGGTCCCTTGATGCATCATCTCTACCAGAAGCTGCCGCCGGCCAAGAGCCTTGGCTGGCATGACGATCCCGTCACGCTGGCCCCGCGAGATGTCGCTGATCTGCTGAAGGCAGGCGATGTCGTGGTTGTCAAGGGCAGCAAAAAGATGTTCTGGGTCAACAAGTTTGTGCCGGGGCTAGTGGCCGCCTTGCAGGCAAAGGCGTAAACTCGTGAAGCGCCGTGTCTGATCCCACCATTCCCGGCCGTCCGGTTTTTTGAGGGTCGCCCGACCACATGATGAAAGCCGGCGAACGCGCCAAAAGCGCTTTCCGGCAAGGCCGCATGCGAAGAGGCGGTATAGGACTGTCTGAATGTTTTATTGGCTGATCGAGCTCTCCAACACGTTTCCGAGCCTCGGCGCGTTTCGTACCGTGCTGAACGTCTTCCGTTACATCACGTTTCGCACCGGTGGCGCCGTCGTCACCGGCGCGTTGTTCGTGTTCCTGTTCGGGCCCTGGATCATCGATCATTTGCGCATCCGCCAGGGCAAAGGCCAGCCGATCCGGGAAGATGGCCCGCAATCGCATCTCAGCAAGAAGGGCACGCCCACCATGGGCGGGCTGATGATCCTGTCCGGCCTTACTGTCGGCACGGTGCTGTGGGCCAACCCGCTCAATCCCTATGTCTGGATCGTGCTCGCGGTGACGCTCGGCTTCGGCTTCGTCGGCTTCTACGACGATTACCTCAAGGTGACCAAGCAGACGACGAGTGGGTTCGGCGGCAAGCTTCGCCTGCTGATCGAGGCGATCATCGCGCTGGTTGCCTGTTACGCGCTGGTGCGCCTCAACCGCGATCCCTCCTCCACCGCGCTCGCGATTCCCTTCTTCAAGGATGTCGTGCTCCATTTCGGCTGGTTCTTCGTGATCTTCGGCGCATTCGTCATCGTCGGCGCCGGCAATGCGGTGAACCTCACCGACGGCCTCGATGGCCTCGCCATCGTGCCGGTGATGATCGCGACTGCGAGCTTTGCCATGATCGCCTATCTCGCCGGTAACGCCGTGTTCGCCGATTACCTCCAGATCAAGTATGTCGCCGGCACCGGCGAACTCGCCGTGCTCTGCGGAGCGCTGCTGGGAGCAGGCCTCGGCTTCCTCTGGTTCAATGCGCCGCCGGCATCGATCTTCATGGGCGACACCGGCTCGCTCGCGCTCGGCGGCATGCTCGGCTCGATCGCCGTTGCGGTGAAGCACGAGATCGTGCTCGCCGTGATCGGCGGCCTTTTCGTGCTGGAGGCGGTCTCGGTGATCGTGCAGGTCGTCTCGTTCAAGCTGACGGGAAAACGCATCTTCAGGATGGCGCCGATTCATCACCATTTCGAGCAGCTCGGCTGGACCGAACCGCAGATCGTGATCCGCTTCTGGATCATCTCGGTGATGCTGGCGCTCGCCGGCCTCTCCACGCTGAAGCTGCGGTGATCGATCGATGATCCCGGTCACATCGTATGCGGGCAAGACGGTCGCGGTGTTCGGGCTCGGCGGCTCGGGTCTCGCAAGCTGTCGCGCCCTGAAAGCCGGCGGCGCCGAGGTGATCGCCGGCGACGACGGTGCCGACAATCTCGCCAAGGCGGCGCAGGCCGGTTTCATCACCGCCGATCTGCGCACCGTGTCATGGGCGAACTTTTCGGCGCTGGTGCTCGCGCCCGGCGTGCCGCTCACGCACCCTGCGCCGCACTGGAGCGTGCTGAAAGCGCGCGAGGCCGGCATCGAGGTGATCGGCGACATCGAGCTGTTCTGCCGCGAGCGGCGGCGCCACGCGCCTAACGCGCCGTTCGTCGCGATCACCGGCACCAACGGCAAGTCGACCACGACCGCGCTGATCGCGCATCTGACCAGGGTTGCCGGCTACGACAGCCAGATGGGCGGCAATATCGGCACCGCGATCCTGTCGCTGGAGCCGCCGCGCATGGGCCGCGTCCATGTCGTGGAGATGTCGTCCTATCAGATCGACCTCACTCCTTCGCTCGATCCCTCCGTCGGCATTTTGCTCAACGTCAGCGAGGACCACATCGACCGCCACGGCACCATCCAGCACTATGCCGAGGTGAAGGAGCATCTCGTCGCCGGCGTGCAAGCAGGCGGCACCTCGATCGTCGGCGTCGACGACGGCTGGTGCCGCGACATCGCTGACCGCCTCGACCGCGCCGGCAAGAAGGTCGTGCGCATCTCCGTCAAGAATCCGGTCGCCGACGGCATCTATGTCGAGCGTGGCACGATCGTGCGTGCTTCGGGCGGTGCCCGCAGCGAAGTTGCAAAGCTCGGCGGCATCGGCTCGCTGCGCGGCCTGCACAATGCGCAGAACGCCGCCTGCGCCTCGGCCGCTGCGCTCGCCATGGGCATCAGCCTCGACGTGCTTCAGAACGGCCTGCGTAGCTTCCCCGGCCTTGCGCATCGCATGGAGCAGGTCGGTCGCCGCGGCAACGTGCTGTTCGTCAACGACTCCAAGGGCACCAACGCGGATGCCGCCGCGCACGCGCTGTCGTCCTTTGCCGACATCTTCTGGATCGCGGGCGGCAAGCCGAAGATGGGCGGCATCACCAGCTTGACCAGCTTCTTCCCTCGCATCCGAAAGGCCTATCTGATCGGCGAGGCCGCGCAGGAGTTTTCGGGCACGCTCGGCACGCAGGTGGCCCACGAGATCAGTCAAACGCTCGATGTTGCAGTGGAGCACGCCGCGCGCGACGCAGAAGCCTCCGGCCTCGGCGAAGCCATCGTCCTGCTCTCGCCCGCCTGCGCCTCCTTCGACCAGTACCGCAATTTCGAGATTCGCGGCGCCAGGTTCCGCGAACTGGTCCAGGCGCTGCCCGATGTGAAACCGGTGGTCTAGGGCGCGCTGGTCCCTCGTTCTCTGCTGTCATCGCCCGCGAAGGCGGGCGATCGAGTATTCCAGAGGCGGCGATGGATACGGATAGGCTGCGGCGTCTCGTTGGCCCGGTCAAGCCGGGCCATGCGAGCATTTGTGAAGGCGCTGTGCGCTATCTCCAAAGTGATCGACTTCATTAACCCCCCGTAAACCAACCTCGGCGACCAATGGGCTGATCTCTGTCCCAAGGTCGGCCGCCCATGCTCTCCCGTGAAGAACGCACCCCCTTTTCCGAGTGGTGGTGGACCGTCGATAAGCCGCTGCTCGGCGTCATCCTGGCGCTGATGCTGACCGGGGTCATCCTGTCGCTGGCGGCGAGCCCGCAGGTTGCGACCCGCATCGGGCTTGATCCCTTCCACTTCTTCAGCCGGCACGTGATGTTTCTGCTGCCGTCCTTCATCGTGCTGATCGGCGTGTCGTTTCTGTCGCCGCGCGCGATCCGCCGCAGCGCGTTGATCATCTTTGCGATCAGCATCATCCTGATCGTGGTGACGCTCGCCATCGGTCCCGAGGTGAAGGGCTCGCGGCGCTGGATCACGCTGCTCGGCGTCAACATCCAGGCCTCCGAGGCCGCAAAGCCGTCCTTCGTCGTCATCGCTGCCTGGCTGTTCGCGGAATCGACCAAGCGGCCGGAGATGCCCGCGACCTCGATGGCGTTGGTGCTGCTGTTGATGCTGGTCTCGCTTCTCATCATGGAGCCCGATTTTGGTCAGACCATGCTGATCCTGATGGTCTGGGGCGCGCTGTTCTTCATCGCCGGCATGCGGATGATCTGGGTGTTCGGGCTCGCCGGCGCGGCCGGCGTCGGCCTGTTCACCGCCTATCTCTTCGTTCCGCACGTTGCAGGTCGCATCAAGCGCTTCATGAATCCGGCTTCCGGCGATACCTTCCAGGTCGATACCGCGATGGAAGCCTTCTACAACGGCGGCTGGTTCGGCCTGGGGCCGGGCGAGGGCATCGCCAAGCGCAGCCTGCCGGACAGCCACACCGACTTCGTGTTCGCGGTCGCCGCCGAAGAGTTTGGCATCATTCTGTGCCTTGCGATGGTGGCGCTGTTCGCCTTCATCGTCATCCGCACGCTGTCGCGCGCCTATGCCAATGAGGATATGTTCTCGCGCTTCGCGGCTTCCGGCCTTGCCATCCTGTTCGGTGTGCAGGCCGCGATCAACATGTCGGTCAATCTCCAGCTCATCCCGGCCAAGGGCATGACGCTGCCCTTCATCTCCTATGGCGGCTCCTCCATCGTGACACTCGCCTATGGCGTCGGCATGATGCTGGCATTGACGCGGCTGCGCCCCCGCACCGAGGTCGAGTCGATCGGCCACGCCGAGGCGATGCGCAGCTACGCGTGAGTTGCTCTCGTGCCCCGGACAAGCGAAGCGCAGATCCGGGGCCCAGATCGTCGCAAGGATGGGCCCGGTTCAGCAGCGCAACACGCCGTGCAAAACGCGCGCTGCGCTGCGCCCGAGGCATGAGAACCATCCTCGTTGCCTGCCTCGCAATGAAGGCTGACTGCCTGTAAAACCCTCCATCATGGACACTTCCCCATTGATTCTTCTCGCCGCGGGCGGCACCGGCGGTCATCTGTTTCCGGCCGAGGCGCTCGGTGTCGAGCTGGTCCGGCGCGGATTTCGTGTGCGGCTCGTCACGGACGCGAGGGCGCTCCGCTATAGCGGGCTGTTCAGCAAGGACATGATCGACGTCGTGGCAAGCGAGACCGCACGTGGCCGCAATCCAATTCAGCTTGCCCATGCCGGCCTCACGCTTGCCACCGGCACGCTATCGGCCTTCAGTCTGATGCGCCGATTGAAGCCGGTCGCGGTCGTCGGTTTCGGCGGCTATCCGACGCTGCCGCCCTTGATCGCCGCAAAACTCGCCGGCGTGCCGGGTATCATCCACGATGCCAACGCGGTGCTCGGCCGCGCCAACCGCTTCCTGGCCCGTTATGTCCGCGCGATCGCGACGTCCTTGCCAGGTGTGCTCGAACGCGATCCCGCGCTGGCGCCGAAGACCACGACGGTCGGCACGCCGATGCGCCCGGCGATCCTCGCAGCCGCCGCGGTGAAGTACGCCCCGCCGGAGCCGAACGGGCCGCTTCGCCTGCTCGTCGTTGGCGGCAGCCAGGGCGCGCGCATCATGGCCGATATCGTGCCGGGCGCGATCGAGCAGCTCGCGCCTGCGATCTGGAGCCGGCTGATCCTCACCCAGCAGGTCCGCGATGAGGACATGACGCGGGTGCGCGCGGTCTACGACAAGCTCAAGATCAATGCCGAGCTCGCGCCGTTCTTCACGGATTTGCCGGCGCGGCTTGCCTCCAATCATCTGGTGGTGTCGCGCTCCGGCGCTGGCACGGTCGCCGAGCTCGCCGCGATCGGACGGCCCTCGATCCTGGTGCCGCTGCCCGGCTCGATCGACCAGGACCAGTTCGCCAATGCCGGCGTGCTCGCCCAGGTGAACGGCGGCTTGCGTATCCCGCAGACCGAGTTCACCTCGGATCGGCTGGCTGGCGAGATCTCTGCTTTCGCTGCCGAGCCTGCCCGCCTTGCCGCCATGGCCGAGGCTGCCCGCGGCGCCGGCCGGCTCGATGCCGCCGAGCGGCTGGCCGATCTGGTGGTCAAAGTGGCGGGACTCTGACGCCAGTTCCGCCCCGGAATGACCAAAAATGCCCCTTGTCATGCCCCGCGAAAGCGGGGCATCCAGTAACCGGCGCGGGCCGATTTGAATCTCAGGCTTCGCGGAGTACTGGATCGTCCCGCCCCAGTGCGCAAGAGCGCACAAGGCGGACGGTGACGTCGAGGAGACAACATGAGACTGCCGCGTGGGATCGGACCCATCCACTTCGTCGGGATCGGCGGCATCGGCATGAGCGGCATCGCCGAGGTGCTGGTCAATCTCGGCTACACCGTGCAGGGCTCCGACGCCTCTGACAATTACAATCTCGACCGGCTGCGCAAGAAGGGCGCAAAGGTCTCGGTTGGCCACAAGGCCGAGAATGTCGATGGCGCCGACGTCGTCGTGGTGTCGTCTGCGATCAAGCGCGACAATCCGGAATTGATGGCGGCGCGCGCGCAGCGCATTCCCGTGGTGCGCCGTGCTGAGATGCTGGCCGAATTGATGCGGCTGAAGAGCTGCGTCGCGATCGCCGGCACCCACGGCAAGACCACGACGACGACGATGGTCGCGACACTCCTCGATGCCGGCGGCCTCGATCCGACCGTGATCAACGGTGGCATCATCAACGCCTATGGCTCGAATGCACGCTTGGGTGCGGGCGACTGGATGGTGGTGGAAGCCGACGAGAGCGACGGCACCTTTTTGAAGTTGCCGACGGATGTCGCGATCGTCACCAATGTCGACCCCGAGCATCTCGATCACTTCAAGACGTTCGAAGCCGTGCAGGATGCGTTCCGCAACTTCGTCGAGAACCTGCCGTTCTACGGCTTTGCCGTGATGTGCATCGATCACCCGACCGTGCAGAGCCTGGTCGGCAAGATCGAGGATCGCCGCATCATCACCTATGGCGAGAACCCGCAGGCCGATGCGCGGCTCCTCGATCTCACGCCGATGGGCGGTGGATCGAAATTCAAGGTCGCGATCCGCGATCGAAAAACCGGTGCCGTGCATGAGATCGCTGATCTCATGCTGCCGATGCCGGGACGTCACAACGCCTCCAACGCCACCGCCGCGATCGCGGTAGCGCATGAGCTCGGCGTCTCTGACGAGGCGATCCGCAAGGCGATGGCCACCTTCGGCGGCGTGAAGCGCCGCTTCACCAAGACCGGCGAGTGGAACGGCATCACGGTGATCGACGATTACGGTCACCATCCCGTCGAGATCGCTGCCGTGCTGAAGGCGGCGCGCGAATCCACCAATGGCAAGATCCTCGCCGTGGTGCAGCCGCATCGCTTCACCCGCCTGCAATCGCTGTTCGAGGAATTTTGTACCTGCTTCAACGATGCGGATGCGGTGATCGTCGCCGAGGTCTATCCCGCCGGCGAGGCGCCGATCGAAGGCATCGATCGCGATCATTTCGTCGCCGGGCTGCGCGCCCACGGCCACCGCCAGGTGATTCCGCTGCCGGCATCCTCGGATCTCGCCGGCATCGTCAAGGGCGTGGCGAAGTCAGGCGATCTCGTCGTGTGCCTGGGCGCCGGCAACATCACGCAATGGGCGTACGCGCTGCCCGGCGAATTGAAGGCGCTGGGGTGAGCAGTCGCATGACTTTCCCCGACATCACACCCGAGCTGAAAGCCGCGATGCCTGAGCTGCGCGGGCGGCTGCTGGCGAACCAGTCGCTGGCCGAGCTCACCTGGTTTCGCGTCGGTGGTCCGGCGCAGGTGTTGTTCACGCCGGCCGATGAAGACGATCTTGCTTATTTCCTGGCGCATCTCTCGACAGACATTCCGGTCTACGTCGTCGGCGTCGGCTCCAACCTGATCGTGCGCGATGGCGGCATGTCGGGCGTCGTGATCCGCCTTGCGCCACGCGCTTTTGGCGATGCGCGCGCGAGCGGCGACATCGTCGCCGCAGGGGCTGCCGCGCTCGACAAGCGCGTTGCGGAAGTGGCGGCCAACGCTGATATCGGTGGGCTCGAGTTCTTCTTCGGCATTCCCGGCACGATCGGCGGCGCGCTGCGCATGAATGCGGGAGCCAATGGCGGCGAGACCAAGGACGTGCTGATCGAGGCGACCGGCATCGGTCGCGACGGCACGAAGCACATCTTCTCCAATGCCGACATGAAGTTCGTCTACCGCAACAGCGGTGTCGATCCATCGATCATCTTTACTTCGGCGCGCTTTCGCGGCGTCATCAAGGACGCAGACGCGATCCGCGCCCGCATGGCGGAGGTGCAGAGCCATCGGGAGACGGCGCAGCCGATCCGCGAAAAGACCGGCGGCTCGACCTTCAAGAATCCGCCCGGTCACTCTGCCTGGAAGCTGATCGACGCCGCCGGCTGCCGCGGCTTGCGCGTCGGCGGTGCGCAGGTGTCGGAGATGCACTGCAATTTCCTGATCAACACGGGCGATGCGACCGGCCAAGAAATCGAGACACTGGGCGAGACCGTGCGCGAACGCGTGAAGGCAGATTCGGGAGTTGAGCTGCACTGGGAAATCAAAAGGATCGGGGTTCCAGCGTAGCTGTCATTCCGGGCCTACGCCTAACGGCGCATCACGGAATGACGAAGGTGGAAAGGTAGCGAATCAAAAATGCGCATCACCATTCTCTTCGGCGGCTCCAACAGGGAGCGTCTGGTCTCGGTCGCAAGCGCGCAGGCCCTGCAGCAGGCCTTGCCCGAAGCCGATCTCTGGTTCTGGGATGTCCAGGACAATGTGCATGTCGTCCAGTCCAAGCAGCTCGTCGAACACGCTCGTCCCTTCGAGGTTGAGTTCAATCCGGGCACCCGCGGCATTCCACTGGAGCAGGCGCTGGACCGGGCCAAGGCCGAGGATCGTGTGCTGGTGCTCGCGCTCCATGGCGGCCGTGCCGAGAACGGCGAATTGCAGGTGATGTGCGAATCGCGCGGCGTGGCTTTCACCGGTTCGGGCTCGGCTTCCTCGCATCTCGCCTTCGACAAGATCGCCGCCAAACAGTTTGCCGCGCTCGGCGGCGTGACGCCGCCAAACGGCATCGCGTTGGAAGATATCGACGAGGCCTTTGCCGAATACGGCAGGCTGATTGCAAAGCCAGCGCGCGATGGATCGAGTTACGGTCTGATATTCGTCAACGCCAAGCAGGATATTGTCGCTGTCCGCAATGCTGCCAAGCATGAAGAATACGTCATCGAACCCTATATCGCCGGGATCGAAGCAACCTGCGGCGTCCTGGAGCGGCCGGACGGCTCGATGATGTCGCTGCCGCCGATCGAGATCATCCCGGGCGAGGGCAATTTCGATTACGCCGCAAAATATCTCTTGAAGTCGACCCAGGAGATCTGCCCCGGCCGCTTTTCACCTGACGTCACCGCTGCGCTGATGGACCAGGCGATGCGGGCGCACCGGGCGATGTCCTGCACCGGCTATTCGCGTTCGGATTTCATCGTGTCGGACAAGGGCCTGGTCTATCTCGAGACCAACACCCTGCCAGGTCTCACCAAGTCCTCGCTCTATCCCAAGGCGCTGAAGGCGCAGGGCATCGAGTTCGCCGATTTCCTGCGTGACCTGGTCGAACTCGCCGAACGGCGCGTGCGGAAATAATTAGGGTTGGTTAACGGCCGGTCGGGCGAAACCGCCCGTTTTGGAACCCAAAAATCGATAAAATGCCGGGGATAGCGGCATAAATGCCTCACAAGACGAGGCAAAAAGCTCTGGCCGTTAACGACCTTTACCTTTTGTTTACCAGGAAGTCCGAAGGTTAACGCTGGCGGCGCATATGGCGATTTGGCTGCCGGCGCGTGGGCTGTCGCGGGTGTTCCCGTCTCCGGCCAACGCTTTGAAGGGGAGAGGCTTCTTCTGCTGAAGACCACCCGGCCGGCCGGTCCGAGACGTCATGGGCGCCAGAACCCGCGAATTTTCCGCGGGCTAACTGTTGACGAGCTCGTGCAATGGATGGTGCAGGCAGCCTCACCCGGTCACTACTTCGATCGCTGAGGCCCCAAACTGACCTGAAGGCGGCCGCTATCGGAGCGGTCGTGCTCTTGCGCGAGTGGGTCGAGCAGAAGCGCGAAGAGAAGCTCCAGGAAAAGCGCGCCCGCGCCAAGGCCGTTCCGGAGCGCGAGCCGACGCCGCGCATCGTCGCGCTGGTCGAGCGCTTCCTGCCGCGCCGGGTCGGGATCAGCCTGACCGTCATCCTGCTCGCAGGCGCGACCGGCCTCGGCATCGTCAAGGGCGGCCATCTCCAGGATTTCATCGCCGCTGTCCGCGATGCCCGCAATGCGCTGGCCAATTCCGCTGGCTTCCGCATCACGTCCGTCGTCATCAATGGCCGCAAGCAGCTCAGCCAGGACGAGATCCTTGCCATCGGCGGCGTCAGCGGCCGCTCCTCGCTGCTGTTCCTCGATGCCGACGGCCTGCGCGACAAGCTCAAGGCCAATCCCTGGATCGCGGACGCGACCGTGCTGAAGCTCTACCCGGGCCAGCTCCAGATCGACCTCACCGAGCGCAAGGCGTTCGCGCTGTGGCAGGAAGCTGGCCGGCTCTCCGTGATCGCCGACGACGGCGCCGTGCTCGAGCCCTACGTTTCGCGCCGCTTCCTGACTCTGCCGCTCGTGGTCGGCAAGGGCGCTGCCACCCAGGCGCGCGATTTCCTCGCGCTGCTCGCACGCTATCCGCAGGTGCAGTCGGTGACCAAGGCGGCGATCTTCATCGGCGAGCGCCGCTGGAATCTGCGGTTGAAGGACGGCCTCGACGTGCGGCTGCCCGAGCAGGACGTCGGCAATGCGCTTGCCGCCCTGTCCAAGCTCGACAAGGAGGAGAAGCTGTTCTCCAAGGACATCGTCGCCGTCGACATGCGTCTGCCCGATCGTCTCGTGGTGCAGCTCTCCGACGACGCCGCGAAGGCGCGCGAAGAGTTGTTCAAGGACAAGAAGTCCAAGAAGAAGGCCGGTGATTCCGCATGACCGGTCTCGATCGCACCCAGACGCCGAAGACCCGCCCGATGCCGCATAAGCGCGCCGGGCTCGTCGCTTGTCTCGACATCGGCACCAGCAAGATCGCCTGCATGATCGCACGGTTGAAGCCGTCTGCGCCGAGCGAGGCCCTGCGCGGCCGCACCCATGCAGTGGAATTGACCGGCTACAGCCAGATCCAGGCGCGCGGCATGAAGGCCGGCGCGGTGATCGATCTCGGCGAATGCGAGCAGGCGGTGCGCCAAGCCGTCGGGCTTGCGGAGAAGATGGCCAAGGTGCGGGTCGAATCCGTCCTGCTGTCGGTCTCCGGCGGCAGGCTCGCCGGGCATATGGTGGAAGCCGCTGCCGACATTCGCGGCGGCGCGGTCACGCCGGCCGACGTCAGTCGGGTCACCTCCACCGGCATGCGCCACGCCACCGGCGCGGGCCGTACCGTGCTGCACGCGCTCCCCGTCGGCTATACGCTCGATGGCGTCAAGGGTATCCGAGATGCTCGCGGCATGGTCGCGCGCCAGTTCGGCGTCGACATGAACGTGGTCACCTGCGACGCCACCGTGGCGCGCAACCTGATGCTCGCAGTTGAACGCTGCCACATCAACGTCGAAGCCATGGCGGCGAGCCCCTATGTCGCCGGCCTTTCCGTGCTGACCGACGACGAGGCCGATCTCGGCGCCGCCGTCGTCGAGATGGGTGCGGGCACCACGACCATCGCCGTCTATTCCGGCGGACGCTTCGTACATGCGGCAGGCTTTGCGGTCGGCGGCCATCACATCACGATGGACCTGGCGCGCGGACTGTCGGCGACCATCGCCGACGCCGAGCGCATCAAGACGCTTTACGGCACGGTCATCACCGGCGGATCGGACTCGCGCGAGCTGATGTCGGTGCCGACCGCAGGCGACGAACAGGATCTGCCGCAGATCGTCTCCCGCGCGACCATTGCCAACATCGTCAAGCACCGGGCCGAGGAAATCTTCGAGATGGTCCGCGACAAGCTGAAGGAATCGCCCTTCGCGGCCGAGCCGAATGGCCGCGTCGTTCTCAGCGGCGGTGCATCGCAGCTCACCGGGCTCGTCGAGCTCGGCACGCAAATTATCGGCCGTCCCGTGCGGATCGGCCGACCGCTCGGCTTCGGCCGGCTGCCCAATGAGGCGAAGAACGCCGCCTTCGCGGTGCCCGCCGGGCTCCTGGTCTACCCGCAATATGTTCACCTTGAACATGTCGAACCGCGGCATACGCGGCAGATCAAGACAGGGACCGGCGGTTATTTCGGAAAGGTCGGACGATGGCTTCGCGAGGGCTTCTGATGACTCGTTTCCACGTTCCCGGATTTTCACCAACTCCCGCGGCCGCCGGCCGGGGCGAACCCACGCGCGCGTGATCGAGAGGCAACCATGACCATCAGTATCAACGTTCCTGATATTCACGAACTGAAGCCGCGGATCACCGTATTTGGCGTCGGCGGCGCCGGCGGAAACGCCGTCAACAACATGATCACGGCGGGCCTTCAGGGCGTCGACTTCGTGGTCGCCAATACCGACGCGCAGGCGCTGACGATGTCGAAGGCGCAGCGCATCGTGCAGATGGGTACGCAGGTGACGCAGGGGTTGGGCGCTGGTTCGCAGCCCAACGTCGGCGCGGCCGCCGCGGAAGAGGTGATCGACGAGCTCCGCGACCATCTCTCGGGCGCCAACATGGTGTTCGTCACCGCCGGCATGGGCGGCGGCACCGGCACCGGTGCAGCTCCGGTGATCGCCAAGACAGCGCGCGACATGGGCATCCTCACCGTCGGCGTGGTGACCAAGCCTTTCCACTTCGAAGGCGGCCGCCGCATGCGCACCGCTGAAGCCGGCATCAACGAGCTGCACAAGGTCGTCGATACGCTCCTGATCATTCCGAACCAGAACCTGTTCCGGGTCGCCAACGAGAAAACCACCTTCGCCGACGCCTTCGCGATGGCCGACCAGGTGCTTTATTCGGGCGTTGCCTGCATCACCGACCTGATGGTGAAGGAAGGTCTGATCAACCTCGACTTCGCCGACGTCCGCGCCGTAATGCGTGAGATGGGCAAGGCGATGATGGGTACGGGCGAAGCCTCCGGCGACAAGCGTGCGCTGACCGCCGCTGAAGCTGCGATCGCCAATCCTCTGATCGACGATTCCTCGATGAAGGGTGCCAAGGGCCTGCTGATCTCGATCACCGGCGGCAAGGACCTCACTTTGTTCGAGGTCGACGAAGCCGCGACCCGCATCCGCGAGGAGGTCGACCAGGACGCCAACATCATCGTCGGCGCCACCTTCGACGAAGCCCTCGACGGCCTGATCCGCGTCTCGGTCGTCGCCACCGGTATCGAGCAGGCGGCGATCGCCCGCAACAGCCTGGCCTCGAGCGCACCGGCCGTCGCCGTTGCCGCCCCGCAGGCACCCGCTGCCGTGGCTGAAACCCGGCTCGCCGATCTCACCGCGCGGCTGCGCGCGGACAATCAGCGGCTCGCCGAGCGCGCCCAGAGGCTGGAAGCGCAGATCCCGCCGGCGGCGGCCGCACCGGTCGCTGCCGCCCCGATGGCGCCACGTCCCAATGTCGAGCGTGCTGCGCTGGCTGCGATTGCCGCCGCTGTGGCTCCTGAAGTGCCGCAGGCCCCGGCGCCCCAGACCTATGGCGATGTCACCGTGCGCCCGATCGCGCAAAAGCCCTCACTGTTCCCCGAGCCGGAAGCAGCACCCGTCGCGATGCAGGAGCCGATGACCCCGGAAACCTTCATCCCGCCGCAGGCCGAACGTCCGCCTGTGCGTGCGCCCCGGATGCCGCGCCTCGAGGACCTGCCGATGCCGGCCCAGGCCGAGATTCGCCAAGGCCGCGAGACCGAGGACGAGCCGACCCAGAAGACCCGTCTGTCGCTATTGCAGCGCCTTGCCAATGTCGGCCTCGGCCGTCGCGACGAGGAGAGCGAGCCGCCGGTTGTCGCCCGCAGCGCAGGTCCCGCGATGCCGCCGCTGCCCGACCGCAAACCGCAGCGCAGTGTAGCCCAGCAGATCGCAGGCAGCGAACCGGTATCCGAGTATGCTCGACGGCCCGCACCGCAAGGTTTGGACGTCCATGGCCGCCCTGCGCCTGTTGCACCGGCGCCACAGGGAGACGACCATCTTGATATCCCGGCTTTCCTGCGCCGGCAGGCGACGTGAGGATTGTTACAATCAAGGCGACGAAAAAGGTCCCGGCGAAATGTTTGCCGGGACCTTTGTATTTGGTCCGCCGAATCTCGGGTTGCGATCGCAACCAACTGATTCTAAATGATTAATTATGTATTTCGTGGTGGAGTAAAGTTGCCGGAACCGGCTCCAAACGTGGCCCAAATTGGTTCACGCCTCGCTCGAATGCGGCAGAGTTGGGGTAACAATTGGTAAAAAAGCGTGAGTTGGCTTGTTTGGGTCAGTGACTATGGTTTGCGCGTGACTTGGGGATACGAGATTCGAGCTGGTGCCTCAGACGGCCAGTTCGGTCCAGTATAAGTCGCAGTAGGTCGTAGGGTGGGCAGTTCCTGATGAAATTTAGCCGGCAAACAACGCTCCGCGCGCAGGCCACAGTGGTTGGCGTCGGCGTTCATTCCGGTCTCCCCGTCACGCTGACCTTGGGGCCTGCACCTGTCGATGCAGGCCTGGTTTTTGTCCGCACCGGCCTCGAAGGTTGCGACCGCGAAGTGCACGCCACTGCCGAGCAGGTCATCGCGACCGATTTCGCGACCGTGCTCGGCGACAGCGACGGTGCGCTGGTGTCAACAGCCGAGCACGTGCTTGCTGCACTGCGTGGCATGGGTGTGGACAACGCCACCATCGAGATCGACGGTCCGGAAGTACCGATCATGGACGGCAGCGCGGCGGCGTTCGTCGCGGCGATCGACCAAGCCGGTATCGTCAGCCAGCCGGCGCAGCGCCGGTTCATCCAGATTTTAAAGCCGGTCTCGGTTGCGATCGGCGATTCCTTCGGCGAGCTGCGGCCTTACGCCAACGGCTTCCGCGCCGAGGTCGAGATCAATTTCGCCAATCCCGTGATCGGCCGGCAGGCCTACACGTTTGAGCTCAGCCCGGAGCGTTTCCGCCGCGAGATCGCGCGGGCACGCACCTTCGGCCTGATGTGCGATCAGGCGCGTCTCTGGAGCGCAGGTTTCGCGCGGGGCGCCTCCTTCGAGAATACCGTGGTGTTCGACGATGAGCGGCTGCTGAATACCGAAGGCCTGCGCTACGCCGACGAATGCGTGCGCCACAAGGTGCTGGACGTGGTGGGGGATCTGGCGCTGGCCGGCCTGCCGCTGCTCGGCGCCTATCGCTCGGTCCGCGGCGGCCATAAGCTCAACCACGCCGTCCTGACCGCGCTGCTTGCCGATCGGACAGCCTGGCGGGTGGTCGAAGGTGAGACGGCTCGCCGCACCCCGCGTCCCGTGGTCGAGGTCGGCAGCGGTATCGTGGGTGGCCGGATTGCCGCCGCCTACGGGCCGGACGTGTCCTGAACGGCCGATTCCGGCTGCTTTGGCTGACCTGCGCATTTCCTGGTAACCATGATCGACTAGCATCGGCACACCGTCGCCTTAATCCGGGCGAAATGCCTGCCTATCCGGGACGTTGACGATCGTTTTTTAGGTCCACCGGCTTGGTCGCATGGCAGGGCGCCAAGGCACGGGCAAAACTAGCGGATTTCGCGGCCATGGCGGGGTCATGGCATGGCGGGCAGCGCATCACAGGACGTCAGGTCTTAAATTCATGTCAGCACAGCGTATGACGCGCGAATCATTCACGGCTTCGCTCGCGCCCTCGGCGCGACGATTGCTGCAGGCTGCCGCGTTCCTCGCGCTCGCGCTGCCGCTCGGCGGCTGCGGCGCGGGCGAGCTGTGGGACAAGTTCACCGCCAAGGACGACACCTTCGTCGAGGAGCCGGCCGACAAGCTCTACAATGAGGGCCTGTACCTCATGAACGAGAAGAAGGACATCAAGGCGGCGAACAAGAAGTTCGAGGAGGTCGACCGACAGCACCCCTATTCCGATCTGGCCCGCAAGTCGCTTCTGATGTCGGCTTACGCGTCCTACCAGGCCGGCGACTATGACAGCTGCATCGGCTCTGCGAGCCGCTACGTCACCCTGCATCCCGGCAGCCCGGATGCGGCCTACGCGCAATATCTGATCGCGGCCTCCCATTACGACCAGATCCCCGACGTCAGCCGCGACCAGACCCGTACCGAGAAGGCGATCGCCTCGCTCGAAGAGGTGGTGCGCAAATATCCGAACTCTGAATACGCGACCAGCGCCAAGGCCAAGATCGAGGGCGGGCGCGACCAGCTCGCCGGCAAGGAGATGGCCGTCGGCCGCTATTACGCGCAGAAGCGCGACTTCACGGCCGCGATCAACCGCTACAAGACCGTGGTCACGCAGTACCAGACCACGCGTCACGTCGAGGAGGCGCTCTACCGCCTGACCGAGGCCTATATGGCGATCGGCATCGTCGGCGAGGCGCAGACCGCGGCCGCTGTGCTCGGGCACAATTTTCCTGACAGCCGCTGGTACAAGGACGCCTATAATCTTGTAAAATCCGGCGGTCTCGAGCCGAGCGAGAATCAGGGGTCCTGGATCAGCAGGACCTTCAAGAAGATGGGCCTCGGCGGCTAGGAAATTTGGGGTTCCATGCTGGCGCGTCTGTCGATCCGTGACATCGTCCTGATCGAACGGCTCGATATCGAATTCGCGACCGGCCTTGCGGTTTTGACCGGCGAGACCGGCGCGGGAAAATCCATCCTGCTCGATGCCTTTGCGCTGGCGCTCGGCGGCCGCGGCGATGCCGGCCTCGTGCGCCACGGTGCGGAGCAGGGGCAGGTCACGGCCGTGTTTGACGTGCCCAAGGCCCATCCCGCGACGAAGATCCTCGCCGAGAACGGGCTCGACGACACCGGCGAGATGATCCTGCGCCGCGTGCAGTTCGCCGACGGCCGCACTCGTGCCTTCATCAACGACCAGTCGATCAGCGTGCAGACCCTCAAGGCTGTCGGCGCTGCGCTGGTCGAGATCCACGGCCAGCATGACGAGCGCGCGCTGGTCGATGCCTCCACGCACCGCCGCCTGCTCGATGCGTTTGCCGGGCTGGAGAAGGATGTCACCGCTGTCGAATCGCTGTGGGACGCGCGCCGCACGGCAAATACGGCTCTGGAGGAGCATCGCGCCGGCATGGAGCGCGCCGCGCGCGAGGCGGATTATTTGCGCCATGCCTCGGATGAATTGAAGCAGCTCGCGCCGAAGGACGGCGAGGAGACGGCGCTGGCCTCCCGCCGCACCACCATGATGCAGGGCGAGAAGATCGCCTCCGATCTGCGCGAGGCGCAGGAGATCGTCGGCGGTCACAATTCGCCGGTCGCGGCTCTTTCGGCTGCCGTGCGCAGGCTGGAGCGCCGCGGCGTCAATTCGCCGGCGCTGGTCGAGCCCGCGGTGAAGGCGATCGACGCCGCGATCAATTCGTTGGAGGAAGCCGACCAGCATCTCCAGGCCGCGCTCGCCGCCACCGATTTCGACCCCTCGGAGCTCGAACGTATCGAGGAACGGCTGTTCGCGCTGCGTGCCGCCTCGCGCAAATATTCGACACCAGTCGACGGTCTGGCGGCGCTCGCCGCGAAATATGCGGCCGACGTCCGGCTGATCGATGCCGGCGCCGAACAGTTGAAGAAGCTCGAGCAGGCCGCGATCGAGGCCGACGCGCGGTACGCTGCTGCTGCAAAGAAGCTGTCGGCTGCGCGGCAGAAATCGGCGGAGAAGCTCAACAAGGCCGTCAACGCCGAGCTTGCCCCGCTCAAGCTCGAACGCGCGAAATTCATGACCCAGGTCGAGACCGATGAGCGCGCTCCAGGGCCGCAGGGTTTCGATCGCGTCGAGTTCTGGGTGCAGACCAATCCGGGCACCAAGCCAGGGCCGATGATGAAGGTCGCCTCCGGCGGCGAGCTGTCGCGCTTCCTCCTCGCGCTGAAGGTCGTGCTGTCCGACCGTGGCTCGGCGCCGACCCTGGTGTTCGACGAAATCGACACCGGCGTTGGCGGCGCGGTGGCTGACGCCATCGGCGCGCGTCTCGCGCGGCTTGCCGGCCAGGTGCAGGTGATGGCCGTGACCCACGCCCCGCAGGTTGCCGCCCGCGCCGACCAGCATCTCCTGATTTCCAAGGACGCCCTCGACAAGGGCAAGCGCGTCGCCACCCGCGTCAATGCGCTTGCCGCCGACCACCGCCGCGAGGAGATCGCGCGCATGCTGGCGGGGGCGGAGATCACCGCGGAGGCGAGGGCGGCGGCGGAACGCTTGCTGAGGGCCGCAACGGCTTAATTCTCGCGTCCCGGACCCGCGTAGCGCGACCCGGGACCCAGAGCGCTGCCACATGGGCCCCGGCTCTGCAGCGCACCGCTGAAGAAGCGCTGCGGTGCGTCCGGGGCACGAAACTGTAACCGCCTTTACCGTCCCGCCCGCTCCGTCGTATCCAAGCACAATGGCAAGAGCAGCAAAATCCAAAGTGAAGACGCTTCCCGACGTCGCCGATCTCACCAAGGCACAGGCCAAGGTCGAGCATATGCGGCTTGCCCTCGAACTCGAGGGGCACGACAAACGCTACTATCAGGACGACGCGCCGACGATAACGGACGCTGAATATGACGCCCTGCGCCAACGCTTCAACGCGATCGAGAAGCGCTTCCCCGAATTCGTGAGTGCGGAGTCGCCGTCGCAGAAGATCGGCGCGGCGCCGTCCGGGCGCTTCAAGAAGGTGCGGCACGCAGTGCCGATGCTGTCCCTCGACAACGCCTTTGCGGAAGGAGACGTGCGCGATTTCGTTGGGCGAATCGCGCGCTTCCTGAAGCTTGCCGACGACCGGATCGATTTCTCCGCCGAGCCCAAGATCGACGGGCTCTCGATGTCGCTACGCTATGAGGGTGGCGAACTCGTCACCGCGGCGACGCGTGGCGACGGCGCGGAGGGCGAGGACGTCACCGCCAACATCCGTACGCTCGAGGACGTGCCGAAGACGCTCAAAGGCCGCAACGTTCCCGACATCTGCGAGGTGCGGGGCGAGGTCTACATGACCAAGAAGGCGTTCCTGGCGCTCAACGAGCGGCAGAAGGCGGCCGGCGACACCATCTTCGCCAATCCGCGCAACTCGGCAGCAGGCTCCTTGCGGCAAAAGGATCCCGGCATCACCGCCTCGCGCCCGCTTGGCTTCTTCGCCTATGCGTGGGGGCAGATGAGCGCGATGCCGGAAGGCACGCAGAGCGGCATGATCCACTGGTTCGAGCGCTGCGGCTTCAAGACCAATCCGCTGACGAGGCTCTGTCACTCCGTCGAGGAGCTGCTCGCGTTTCATCATTCAATCGAAGAGCAGCGTGCCGAGCTCGACTACGACATCGACGGCGTCGTTTACAAGGTCGACCGCATCGACTGGCAGGAACGGCTCGGCTTCGTGTCGCGCACGCCGCGCTGGGGCATTGCGCACAAGTTTCCGGCCGAGCGTGCCATGACGGTACTGCGCGACATCGAGATCCAGGTCGGTCGCACCGGCTCGTTCACGCCGGTTGGCAAGCTCGAACCGATCGGCGTCGGCGGCGTGATCGTGCAGAACGTCACACTGCACAACGAGGATTACATCAAGGGCATCGGCAACAAGGGCGAGGTGCTGCGCGAAGGCCGCGACATTCGGATCGGCGACACCGTCGTGATCCAGCGCGCCGGCGACGTCATTCCGCAGGTCGTCGACGTCGTGATCGACAAGCGGCCGAAGAATGCGAAGGAATTCCAGTTCCCGAAGAAGTGCCCGTGCCCGCTGCACACCGATGTGGTGCGCGAGGAGACGGCGACGGGCGAGGAGGGGTCGCGGGCCCGCTGCACCGGCGAGTTCGCCTGTCCCTATCAGAAGATCGAGCATTTGAAGCTGTTCGTGTCGCGGCGGGCGTTCGACATCGATGGCCTCGGCGAGAAGCAGCTTCAGTACTTCTTCGACGAAGGTTTTGTGAAGGAGCCCGCCGACATCTTCACGCTACAGAAGCGGAATGCGAAGCTGAAGCTGGAGGAGATCGAGGGTTACGGCGAGACCTCGATACGCAACCTCTTCGGCGCCATCGAAAGCCGGCGCAACATCGCGCTGGAACGTTTCATCTATGCACTCGGCATGCGTCATGTCGGCGAGACGACGGCCCTGGCGCTGGCGCGCGGCTATGGCTCCTGGGACGCCTTCCACGACGCCTGCCTGAAGGTCGTTCGCGGCGACGAGGAGGCCGTTGCCGACATGGATGCGCTGGACCAGATCGGCGACACCGTGATCAAGAGCATCGCCGACTATTTCGGCGAGAGCCACAACCGCGGCATCGTCGAACGGCTGACCGGCGAAGTCGACATCATCGACGCGGAGAAGCCGAAGAGCAATTCAGCCGTCGCCGGCAAGACCGTGGTGTTCACGGGCTCGCTGGAAAAGATGACGCGCGATGAGGCCAAGGCCACGGCCGAGCGGCTCGGTGCAAAGGTCTCGGGCTCGGTGTCGAAGAAGACCGACCTCGTCGTCGCCGGCCCTGGCGCCGGCTCAAAGCTTGCGGATGCCAACAAACACGGCGTCAAGGTGCTGACCGAAGACGAATGGCTGAAGCTGATCGGGGAGTGAGGCTCGACTCGTGTTGCGCGCTTCCCTCGCGTTAAAGCGCGATGAGATTAGGGTTGAATCGTCATCGCGCTTTAGGTTCTTGTTTGCGCATGATCTCCGCGCAAACGCGTTCCGCGTTTCTCGCGAGGGAAAACCGCTTCGCACTTTTCCGGATCATGCGTTAGTCGCGATCGCATAAACGACGGCACCGCCGCCGACCAAAGCGAATTGATGCGCGGCGGTGACGGCTCATGCAACAAGATCATTAGTCGTCGTCATCCTCGGATCCCATGCGATGTTCAATCGAATCCTGTATCCCATGCATGGCCGCATAGGTCGCGAAGGCCATCCTCTTCTTCTGATCCGGGCTTAGCGTCTTATAGAGCGGCTCCCAGGCATCGGCGACCTTCTTGAGGTCGGCAGCGCGTTGAGTCAGCATCTCCGCTCGACGTTGCATGAGTTCGACTGGATTGCGTTCGGCAACGGCCTCGATTGGGTCGCCGCTACCGCGTAGTTCAGCCACCCGTTCCATCCGGGCTTGTCGGTTTTTCGCTCTCGCGCGGATGGCGTCCTCGATTGCCGGCCATAATTTTTCCTGGTCCGGCGTCATCTGCAAGGCCGCCTTGATTATACCTACACGCGCATCCGTCAGTGCTTTGAGGTCGGTGGCGGTAGGATGCCTCATGCCTACAGTGGTGGACGCATCTTCTGCGTAGGCAAGGGGTGACGCAAGCATGAGAACTGCAGTCGCTGCAACGGCTGTTTTCTTGAGGATCATCGCAAACTCCTGGTCTCGAGTCATTCGCCCCCAGGCAGAAGGGAGCATCGGGTCCAGGGATGACTTGACCTACGTCAAGAAGCCGCTCACGCGTCGGTGAGTTCTGCTGACGCACAGACCGAAAACGCCTGCTCGTTCACGTCTAGCGTGACTTGGCGCGCACTCGAGAGAGCTGGTTCCGGCGGATCCCGTATGGCTGGAACGGGATGTCATACAGATGTCACGCCAGTGAAAGGTCAAATGGGAAACCAATGGTAGCATCAGCGCCGCGCACGGGAGAGAGACGCCACCGGAGAAGCTTCACAAGATCCCGCTCTCTTCCTCTTCCGCCTGCTCGATCAGCGCTTCGCTCACCACGACCTCGCGCCGCGGCACGATGAAGATCATGGTGGAGGCGCACAGCAGCGAGATGGCGAGGATGGCCGAGGTCAGCGGCAGCGTCGTCGTGGAGTGGCCGCCGAGATAGGCCCCGAATTGCGACACCAGCGCGCCGATGCCCTGCTGCAAAAAGCCCATCGCGCCCGACGCGGTACCGGCCGCCTCCGGGCGGACGCTGATCGCGCCGGCCGCCGAGTTCGCCATCACGAAGGCATTGCCTATCATCACGATCATCTGCGTGCCGAACAGCCAGGCGGGGGCTTCGTTCCAGCCGGTGAGGCTCCAGACCAGGTTCAGCACGCTGCCGCTGAGCTGGAGCGCGAGACCGAACCAGATCAGTCTCTCCAGCGAGTGGCGCGGCGCAAAGCGCACGCAGGCGAGATTGCCGACCAGATACGCAAAGCCGGTGGTGGCGAACCACGCGCCATATTCGGCGCTGCTGCGCCCCATCTGCGTCACCACGACATAGGGGCCGCCGCCGGCGAAGGTGAAGATGATCTGCGAGGCCAGCACCTGGCACAGCACATAGCCGACGAAGGCGCGGTTGCGGATGAGGCTGCCGACGTCGCCGCGAAAGCCGCTGCCGGCGGCGCGGGCGCGGCGCGTCTCGGGCAGTACAAGCGCGATGCCGACGGCGACTATGAGCGCGCCTCCCGTGATGGCGTAGAAGATCGCGCGCCAGCCGAACGCGGTCTCGATCAGGCCGCCGGTCAGGGGCGAGAGCATTTGCGCGATCATCATGACGGCGATGACGAGGCTGATCATCGCGCCGACCCGCTCGCGTTCGTAGAGATCGCGGATGATGGCGCGGCTCACCACCATGCCGGTGGCGCCGCCCAGCGCCTGGAAGAAGCGCGCGGCGATCAGTTGCGGCAGGTTGTCCGCGAACATGCAGGCGATGCTCGCCGCGACCATCAGCGCGAGCCCTGCAAGCAGCACCGGTCGCCGGCCGAACCGGTCCGACAGCGGTCCCATGATGATCTGCGAGCAGGCGATGCCGACCATGTAGAGCGACACCGTCATCTGCGCGACCGAGATGTCGCGACCGAACGTCGTTGCCAGCACCGGCAGCGCCGGAACCAGCATGTAGAGCGAGATCGGCGCAACGCCGGTCATGGCGACGAGCAACATCAGCATCACGCGCGAGGTCGCGAGGTTCTGTTGCGCCGAGAGCGTCGGCTTGCCCATCATGCCATGCATGGATCGACACTAGCCGCATCGTGCGCGAGCCGAATACGGTCGTTTCGGTATGCGGCTATGCGTGAGGCTGCCACCGCAGATTTTACTGTCATTCGTGCGAGGCGCTGCCGCAAAGCAGGTGTCATCGCCCGCTTGACCGGGCGATCCAGTACGCCGCGGCGTCTCCGTCTACAATTACTGTCTCTGGAATACTGGATTCCCCGCCTTCGCGGGGAATGACAGCGGAGGGCGGGGCGAGAGTGGTGGGGCCAGAGTTGCGCTGAACGCGAGCGTGCTATGCGATGCTAAGTCAGCTCCGCCGTCGCCTCATCGAGCCACGCCCTGGTGGCCTCATCGAGCGCGGGCCGCACCTCGGCCCTGACGCGCGCGTGGTAGGCGTTGAGCCAGTCGAGCTCATCCCTGCTCAGCATCGCCACATCGATCAGGCGCCGGTCGATCGGTGCGAGCGTCAGCGTCTCGAAGGCGTTCATCGGCTTCTCGGCGCCTGCGATGTCGGCGGCAACCACCAGCTCGAGATTCTCGATCCGGATGCCGAAATCGTCGGTCTTGTAGTAGCCGGGCTCGTTGGAGAGGATCATGCCGCGCTTGAGCGGCGTGGTGCCGAGCTTCGAAATGCGGGCCGGTCCTTCATGCACGGAGAGATAGCTGCCGACGCCATGGCCGGTGCCGTGCTCGAAATCAACACCGGCGGCCCAGAGATATTGCCGGGCCAGCGTATCGAGCTGCGCGCCGGTGGTGCCGTCAGGAAATACCGCGCGCGCGATCGCTATATGGCCACGCAGCACGCGCGTGAAGCGGTCGCGCATCTCTGCGCTGGGCTCGCCGACGGCCATGGTGCGCGTGACGTCGGTGGTGCCGTCCTCGTATTGCGCGCCGGAATCGATCAAGAGCAGATCGCCGGGTGCGATCCGCCGGTTGCTCTTGCGGGTGACACGGTAGTGCACGATGGCGCCGTTCGGGCCCGTGCCGGAAATGGTCGGGAACGACACGTCCTTCAGTGCGCCGGTGTCGCGCCGAAAGGTTTCCAGCGCCTCCACCGCATCGATCTCGGTGAGCTTGCCCCTGGGCGCCCCGCGATCGATGAAGGCGAGGAAACGCGCCAGCGCCACCGCGTCGCGCCGGTGCGCGGTCTTCGTCCCTGCGATCTCGGTGCCGTTCTTGACCGCCTTCAGCAGCGTCACCGGATCGGCGCCGCGCAGCGGCTTGCCGCCGCTGCTCGTGATCAGCCGGCTGACCGCCTCGGCGGCGGTGGCATTGTCCAGTGCGATGGCCGCGCCGCTCTTGGCGAGTGCCATCAGCGTCGGTGCTAGCGCGTCCGGCTCGCGCACGTCGGCGGAGTGTTCGAGGTGGTCGCGCGTCAGGTTGGAGAGTTTTCGGTGGTCGATGAACACGGTCGGCCGGCCGTCCTTCGGCACCAAGGCGTAGGAGAGCGGCAGGGGCGTGTGCGCGACGTCGCCGCCGCGGATGTTGAAGCTCCAGGCCACCGCATGGCTGTCGGACAGCACCAGCGCATCGGCGCCGAGCTTGCCGATCTCGCTACGGATCTGCGCGAGCTTCTCCACCTCCGCGATCCCCGCATATTGAAGGGCGTGAATCACGACCGGCGCGATTGGCGCGGGTGGCCGGTCGTGCCAGACGGCATCGACCGGGTTCGAGTCGACCGCCACCAGCTCGGCGCCGGCCTTGGCGCAGGCGGCGGACAGGCGTTCGGCTGCCGCAAAAGTGTGCAGCCATGGGTCAAATCCTAGGCGATCGCCCGCCTCCAGATGCGCGGAGAGCCAGCTCTCCGGCGGCGGTTCGATCAGCGGTTCGACGGCCCAGGCCTTTGCGTCGACCTGCTTTGCCGCTTGCAGCGTATAGCGGCCGTCGACGAACACCGCTGCCTCTTGCGGCAGCACGACGGCCAGTCCCGCCGAGCCGGTGAAGCCGGTGAGCCAGGCCAGGCGTTCCTCCGACGGCGCCACATATTCATTCTGCTGCTGGTCGGCGCGCGGAACGACGAAACCGGTGAGCTTGCGACGGGCGAGTTCTTCGCGAAGTGCCGCAAGCCGCGCGCTCAATGCGACGCCGGCCTCCGGCTCCTCGAATGTCTGGAAGTGAGCTTCGAACATGCTGTGACTATCTTAGGGTGACCGGGATTGCTCCGCAATGTGGACGCAATCGTTGTGCATTGGCATAGACTGTGCTTGCGAAGTTCCATTCGCGTCGCGTGGAGTAAGGGATGCGGCTCCTGCGCTTCATCCGGATGACAGGGCAAAAAGAGCAAGTGGTTCATCTCAACGGCGAGGGGACACACGATGCCTGCGTTTACGTTTGAAAAGATCTCGCCTCCGGTCCGTCGTGGACCGTCCTCACCCGAACCCGAGAAGCCGCGCGGCGTCATCTACCAGATGATCGACCGCTTCGCCGAGCGCCGCGCTAGGCGGATCCTGCGCGAGAAGCGCGTTCCGATTAGCCGCGACGACAAGCCGGCGGAATAGCGCTTCACCTCGCTCCGCTCGCGGGGAGTCCGTAGGGTGGGCAAAGCGAAGCGTGCCCACCACGTCTATCGCCAAGTGTGGATCGATGGTGGGCACGGCGCGCGAAGAGCGCCCCCACCCTACAGCACCTCACCCGACCCTCCGCAGCAACAGGCTGCTCCATCCCTCGATCCGCAAGTGCCGCACCGGCACGAGGCCGCGTGCGCGGTAGGCCGCAATCACCGCGGGTGCCTGAGGCGTCAGGAGGCCCGACAGGATGACGTGCGCCGTCGGCGCAAGGTGCCGCACCATGGGGCCCGCCAATTGCCGCAGGGGGTTGGCGAGGATGTTGGCCAGCACCAGGTCGAACGGTCCCCATTTGGCAAAATCGGGCGCGGCAAAGCCGGTGGCGCGGATCGCATGCACGAGGTGACCGGCCTCGTTCAGTGCTGCGTTCTCGCGGGCGACGCGCACCGAGGGCGGGTCGATGTCGCTCGCCAGCACCGGGCTATGCATGGCCTTCGCCGCCGCGATCGCCAGCACGCCGGTTCCGGTCCCGAGGTCGAGCACGCGGTTCGGTCGGGAACGTTTCAAGACATGGTCAAGCAGAAGTAAACAGCCACGCGTCGTGCCGTGATGGCCGGTGCCGAAAGCCAGCGCCGCTTCGATCTCGATGGCGAGCTTGTTCGGCGGCACGCGGTCGCGGTCATGGCTGCCGTGGACGACGAAGCGTCCGGCCGGAACGGGCACGAGGTCTTCGAGGCTGGCCTTGACCCAATCCTTGGCCTCGACGCTGTCGAATACCAGCGTGTCCGCGATCCCGTTACCTGCCGTTTCAGCGATGATTCCCCTCAGGAAATCCTGATCCGGCGCATCCGCGAAGTGCAGCGTGACGTCCCAGCGCCCGTCGGGCTGCTCGAACGCGGCGACCGCGGCGTCGCCATCGAAAAAGATCTCGGTCAGGACGTCGACAACGCGCTTGGCGGCGGCCTCGTCGCCGATCGCAAAGCTCGCGCGGTGGGTGGGGGAGGGGGGCATTTTACTCAGCTACACTCGCTCAGTTCGATCCAATTTAATGAGTTATCGCCTCGCATCATTCTCAAAACTTGTGGTTCCCGCGTTTATTCAACTTTAGGTTCCGATCCGTAGATTACCGGATGTTGGGTGCAGCCAACGCAACTGGAAATTGGAGGCAAAATCTTGAAGCGCATGGTTCAAAAGTTCTGGTCCGATGAGTCTGGCGCCACCGCGATCGAATACGGTCTGATCGCAGCCGGCATCGCCTTGGCGATCATTACCGTGGTCAACAGCCTGGGCACCAGCCTGAATGACAAGTTCGGTTCAGTTAGCAGCAACTTGAAGTAATTTCGCGCCTCCATTTCCCGAGCGGGGGCTATTTGATTGAAAACATCGACCGACGCCCGCAGGGGAATGTCCCTTGCGGGCGCAGTCGTTTTTGGCGGCGATGTCTGAGACACCACCGGTGGCCCACAGGATTCCAGCGCTTCAAGCCAGTGTTTATCTACTGGCTGGTCCACAGGGATATCCCGAATTTGTCCCCAGGATATCCCCGGTCTGGTCCCAGATTTCCGCGCGATCCCCGCGCGACCTCTCCCCATGCGCCGGACAGACCTGTCCACAGGC
>NZ_JBANBJ010000095.1:0-30703 GCF_059803515.1 Bradyrhizobium sp. UFLA05-125
TAAGATCACTACGGGGCAATGTGTTTGACGGCACATTGATCAAGAATTTCGCGGCTCCCGAAGAGCGGGAAATACTCATTACGTGGTCAAGAGATGACAATACAACTTCGGTTGCAATTAAGGACGAGTATATACAACGACTACTTCGGACAATGCCGTTACCGGACGAAGCGATCATCGATGTCGAAATGTGGGGCATGAGACTGCAATTCAAAAAACAGGCCGAGATACTTAGCGCTCGTTGACCATCTTTTTTGGCGCAATATGTCATACTTACAGCAACTCCAGCCCAGGCGTCGTCCGGCTGCGACACTCATCAAACCGTCGCGCTCGACATCGTGCGGCGGACGAAGACCACGCCGATCCACGAGCTGGAGCGCTACATGCGGTGCAAGGACTACTCGGAGGTGCGCGGCTATGCCTTGGTCTAACTACTGGCACAAAGATTTCCGCCCATGCGCTGCGCTGTGTGCCGTCGTCGGGGCCACGAGCGACCCAATCTTCCGGACGTTTTCTTGGGCAGACTGTTGCACGGCCATCGCTACATCACTTTGGAGCCGAATGAGCAATGGACAACATATTTGAAGTGACGGTGGGGCGTCGGTCTCTTCGATGGGACGCGGTTTGGCGCATGACAAGCTGGCTGCTGACGGCGGACGAGGGGCACGGTTGCGGCTCATCCATATTGCGCTCCTTTAGCGAGTTTGCCTTCGGCAATGGGGCGACCGAATGTTGGTCACGCTGCGAGTACAAACTGCGTCATTTGCATCCACTGACTAGCATAGAGCAATGGCCGGATTTGCTTGTCGCAATACCGTCGCGCGAAGGCGCCGAATTCGTCGCCATAATGGACGACTTTGCGTTACCGCCGCGCCGGGCCGGTGAAAAGATCGCAAATCTCAAAACTTACTACGATTTGGGAAGGAAAGAATTTCCTTTGGCTGAGGTTCGGGTGATTGTCGTCACGAATACAGCCGATCTGGTACGATTAAAACAAAAGTGCGGCGCTCTGGACCAAGGGCTGCCTGCAACTACGTGCGCGGATTGGTGGAAGGCGCTTCCGCTTAGCACGATGGGGAGCTGGGTGAACGACGCGCTTTCGGAAAACGCGCCCCCGACCAAGGCCAGACTGCTCTTGCAAGATTTTGTTTCCTGGGCGAACTCTTTCGCCTCTTGATCCGGAAAGCCTCGTCACCGCACTGGCACACATCCCGCCGTGCTGTAACCCTCAGATTGTACAAGGAATATCTTGAACCGCACGTTCGAGTCGCGCATGGTTGCGCGACCTGATCTCAAAAATGTTCCACTTTTCGCAGCCTGCTTCGGGGAGCGGCTGGTCTGGTACCCTGGGGGCAATTCGTGAACCATCAAAATCTGTCATCGTTCATTTGGTCGGTCGCCGATCTATTGCGGGGTGACTACAAACAGTCCGACTACGGCAAGGTCATTTTGCCGTTTACGGTCCTTCGTCGTCTGGACTGTGTGCTTGAGCGAACGAAAGCAAAGGTGCTTGTCGAGTTTGCGGCAAAGAAGAAAGCCGGGCTGAACCCGGACCCGTTCCTTCTCCGGGCATCAGGCCAGAGCTTCTACAACACATCCGACCTCGATCTGCGCAGGCTTATGGGTGACCAGGACCACATCAGCCAGAACCTATATGCCTACGTTCAGGCGTTCTCACCGGCGGTGCGCGACATCTTCGAGCGGTTCAGCTTCTCCAACCAGATCGACAAGCTGGCGAAGAGCGGGCTGCTGTATCTCGTCACCGAGAAGTTCACGGGTATCGACCTCCATCCAGAGGCCGTTGACAACCATGAGATGGGACTGGCGTTCGAGGAGCTGATCCGCAAGTTTGCCGAACTATCGAACGAAACGGCCGGTGAGCACTTCACGCCGCGCGAAGTCATCCGGTTGATGGTCAACCTGTTGTTCGTCGAGGACGACGACGTTCTGACCAAACCCGGTGTGGTCCGAACCATCTATGATCCCACAGCGGGCACGGGCGGCATGCTGTCGGTTGCTGGCGAACACCTTGCGGCGCTGAACCCGCAGGCTCGGCTGACCATGTTCGGCCAGGAGCTGAACGACGAGAGCTACGCGATCTGCAAGGCCGATATGCTGATCAAGGGGCAAGATGTGGCCAACATTGTCGCGGGCAACACGCTGTCGGAAGATGGGCACGGCGGCACGAAGTTCGACTACATGCTCTCCAATCCTCCATTCGGCGTGGAGTGGAAGAAGGTCGAGAAGGAGGTCCGCAAGGAGCACGAGAGCGAGGGCTTCAATGGGCGCTTCGGTCCCGGCCTGCCGCGCGTGTCGGATGGCTCCCTTCTCTTCCTCCTGCACCTACTCTCCAAGATGCGGCCTGCCCACGACGGCGGCAGCCGCTTCGGTATCGTGCTGAACGGGTCGCCGCTCTTCACTGGCGGCGCGGGATCGGGTGAAAGTGAAATCCGACGCTACCTGCTTGAGAATGATCTGGTCGAGGCCATCATCGGTCTGCCGACCGATATGTTCTACAACACTGGTATCTCCACCTACGTCTGGATTGTGTCCAATCGCAAGCCAAATGCGCGTAAGGGCAAGGTACAGCTCATCGACGCTTCTTCGCTGTGGCAGCGGATGCGCAAGAGCCTTGGTTCAAAACGCAAAGAGATGACTGATGCACATATCGCTGATGTGACGAAGTTGTTCGGCCGCTTCGTCGAAGCTCAGCTCGCCACTATATTCGATGGGGAGGGCAAGGAGATCGCTCGACAGATTGTAGTGGAAGGCGAGAAGCCATCCCTGCTGCCCAGCGGCGGGAAGGTGAAGCTCGCGCCACTATCTCGCATCTTCCCGAATGAGATCTTTGGCTATCGCACGATTACTGTTGAGCGGCCGCTTCGCGACCAGAACGGCAATGTCGTTCTGGGCACCAAAGGCAAAGCCAAAGGCAAGCTACAGGCAGACAGCCAACTGCGTGATACCGAGAACGTGCCTCTATCGGAAGATATTCATGCTTACTTCAGCCGCGAGGTGTTGCCCCTTACGCCGGACGCCTGGATCAACGAAGAGAGTATCAAGACGGGATACGAGGTCCCCTTCACGAGGCTTTTCTACGTGTTTGAGCCTGCGCGCTCCTTGGCGGAGATCGATGCTGATCTGGCGCAGGTCACCGTACGCATCAAAGCGATGATTGAGGGATTGGCCGCATGAGCTTCACACGATACCCAAGCTACCGACCAAGCGGCACCGAATGGTTCAGTGAAATTCCAGAACACTGGTCCGCCCCGCGTATCAAAACTCTCTTCGAAATCCGAAAGAGGATAGCTGGAGAACTCGGCCACGATGTGTTGTCAGTAACCCAACAGGGCCTCAAAGTTCGGGATACAGATAGCAACGACGGGCAACTCTCGATGGACTATTCGAAGTATCAATTCGTCGAGCCCGATGACTTCGTCATGAACCATATGGACCTTTTGACAGGATATGTCGATTTATCAAGGTGCCACGGTGTAACCAGCCCGGACTACAGGGTTTTCGC
This sequence comes from Bradyrhizobium sp. UFLA05-125, assembly GCF_059803515.1. Lineage (NCBI taxonomy): Bacteria > Pseudomonadati > Pseudomonadota > Alphaproteobacteria > Hyphomicrobiales > Nitrobacteraceae > Bradyrhizobium > Bradyrhizobium sp. UFLA05-125. Next base: position 3,524 of record NZ_JBANBJ010000095.1, read on the forward strand.
GGCGCGAAGGAAAGATCACCTCTGCCATAAATACTTTCTGTATCTGTTCCAAAACGGGTATCAGCAAAGAATATTCTATGCCTTTGGGCAAGGGGCGTCCGGGTTTGGACGTTGGCGAATGCCAACTGACAGTTTCAACGACTTCATGCTCCCGGTCCCTCCATTCGCCGAGCAATTTGCAATTGCCAACTTTCTCGAACGAGAAACCGAAAAAAATGATGCCCTGGTGGAGGAGCAAAAGCGGCTGATCGATCTACTGAAAGAGAAGCGGCAGGCCGTCATCTCCCACGCGGTTACCAGGGGCCTCGATCCGAATGTACCGATGATGCATTCGGGTTTGCAGTGGCTGGGAGAAGTTCCTGCGCATTGGGGCCCTGCAGAAAAATTGAACGAACTGTCTGAACCGACACAACATTCGTTTGTAAATGGTCCTTTTGGAAGTGACCTCCTGACGGGCGAGCTGATGTCCGAAGGGGTGCCGGTGATCTATATCCGAGACATTAAACAGACCGGCTATTGTCGTGTCAGTGAATGGTGCGTGACTGATGCAAAGGCCAAACAGCTGTCGTTTTGTCGCGTTATCCCCGGCGATGTTCTTGTCGCAAAAGTTGGCGATCCACCAGGATTGGCGGCTGTTTATCCGCCAGGAGAACCTGAAGCGATTGTGACGCAGGACGTCATCCGGCTACGAGTGCGCGAGACCGTCGATGCCAACTTCCTTGTTCATCTTCTAAACTCAGATTTTGGACGAGAACAGATCAATTCAATTTCAGTGGACTCAACTAGGACACGAGTTGGGCTCGGCCAATACAAACAGCTAAAATTTGTACTCCCGCCCATTCGTGAACAACACGCAATCAGAGTATTTCTTGACTGTGAGCTTAGGAAACTGGATCGGCTTGTCGCGGAAGCTGTCAATGCCGTTACGCTCCTTCAAGAGCGTCGCGCTGCCCTGATCTCCGCCGCCGTCACTGGCAAGATCGACGTGAGGGGGCTGGTCGAAGCCGATGCGCCCGTCTATGAAACGGCCGCCGCATGAGCCTGCACAAGGAGATCAGTTTCGAGGACGAGATTTGCGGCCAACTTGCCGCGCACGGCTGGCTCTACGCGGAAAGCGATGCAGCCCTTTACGACCGTCCTCGCGCTCTCTTTCCGGTTGATCTTGTCGGCTGGGTACAATCCACGCAATCAACCGCATGGCAGACGCTGTCGAAGAACCACGGCGCGAGTGCCGAAAGCATCCTGCTCGACCGCGTCCGCAAGCAAATCGATGATCGCGGCACTCTCGACGTGCTGCGCCATGGCGTCGAGTTGATCGGACTGCGGCAGCCGATTGCGCTCGCTCAATTCAAACCTGCCCTAGCAATGAACGCGGACATCCTCGCTCGCTATGCGGCCAACCGGCTGCGGGTGGTGAGGCAGGTGCGTTACTCGTCTGCCAACGAGAACTGCATCGACCTCGTGCTGTTCCTCAACGGCCTTCCGGTGGCCACTTGCGAACTCAAAACCGACTTCACCCAGAGCATTGACGATGCCATCGACCAGTATCGCTTCGACCGCCATCCGCGCCCCAAGGGACAGGGTGTCGAGCCGCTGCTGAACTTCCCCAGCGGGGCACTTGTGCACTTCGCCGTCAGCAACAGCGAAGTCCACATGACTACGCAGCTCGCCGGTCCGGCGACGGTCTTTCTGCCCTTCAACAAGGGCGACCAAGGAGCAAAGGGCAACCCGCCGAACCCAGTCGGTCACCACACGAGCTACCTCTGGGAGCAGGTCTGGCAACGCGATAGTTGGCTGGAGATCATTGGCCGCTATCTCGTGACCCAGCGCGACGACAAGAAGAAGATCACGAGCATCACCTTTCCGCGCTATCACCAGCTCGACGCCACTCGGAAGCTGCAAGCCAAAGTGCTGGAGGAAAGTGCTGGTGGCAAATTCCTCATCCAGCACTCCGCAGGCTCCGGCAAGACCAATTCGATTGCGTGGTCCGCGCACTTCCTCGCCGACCTGCATGATGCCAACAATGAGAAGCTGTTCTCCACCGTCATCGTCATCTCCGACCGGAACGTGATCGACGCCCAGCTCCAGGACGCGCTGTTCGATTTCCAGCGCACCACTGGCGTGGTTGCCATCATCAAGTCCGAAGGGATGAGCAAGAGCGGCCAGCTCGCGGAGGCGCTGGTGGCAGGCAAGAAGATCATTGTCTGCACAATCCAGACCTTTCCGTTCGCCCTGGAGGAGGTCCGCAGGCTTGCGGCTACTGAAGGCAAGCGGTTTGCGGTGATCGCCGACGAGGCACACTCGTCGCAGACCGGCGAAGCCGCCGCAAAACTCAAGCAGGTGTTATCGCCCGAAGAACTGGCCGAACTGGGGGAAGGCGGCGAGGTCAGTATCGAGGACATGTTGGCCGCCCAGATGGCGGCTCGTGCGAACGACAAGGGCATTACCTATGTCGCCTTCACCGCCACCCCGAAGGCCAAGACACTGCAGTTGTTCGGGCGTCCACCGAAGCCCGATCAGCCGATTGGTGACGATAACCTTCCTGCCCCGTTCCACGTCTACTCGATGCGGCAGGCCATCGAGGAAGGCTTCATCCTCGATGTGCTGAAGAACTACACGCCCTACCGGCTCGCCTTCCGCCTCGCCAACAACGGCAAGGAATGGGACGACAAGGAGGTCGAACGCGACGCGGCGCTGAAGGGGATTATGCGCTGGGTCCGGCTGCATCCGTATAATGTCAGCCAAAAGGTACAGATCATCGTCGAGCATTTTCGCGAGAGCGTCGCGCCGCTGCTGGAGGGCCGTGCCAAGGCCATGGTGGTGCTTGGGAGCCGCCTTGAGGCAGTGCGCTGGCAGCTCGCCATCGAGAAGTACATCAAGTCGCGGGGTTATAAGATCGGGACTCTGGTCGCCTTCTCAGGCGAGGTGGTGGATCATGAGTCCGGTCCTGATCCCTTCACCGAAGCCAGCAAGCTGCTGAACCCCGGTCTGAATGGACGCGACATTCGTGACGCCTTCAAGGGCGACGAGTTCCAAATCCTCCTGGTGGCGAACAAGTTTCAGACTGGGTTCGATCAGCCGCTGCTCTGCGGCATGTATGTAGACCGACGACTTGCTGGCATCCAGGCCGTGCAGACCTTGTCGCGGCTTAATCGCGCCTATCCGGGCAAAGACACGACGTATGTGCTGGATTTCGTCAACAGCTCGGAAGAGGTGCTGGCCGCGTTCAAGACCTACTACGACACAGCCGAGCTGGAGGGCGTCACCGATCCCAACCTCGTCTACGACCTGCGGGCCAAGCTCGACGCGTCGGGGCACTATGACGAGTTCGAAGTGGATCGCGTGGCGGCCGTCGAGATGAACCCCAAGGCCAAACAGGGTGACTTGATTGCATCCCTTGAGCCGGTGGTGGATCGCCTTCTGAAACGGTTCAAGCAGGCCCAGGAGAAGCTGCAGACCGCGCAAGCGAGGGACGATGCCAAGGCCATCGAAGAGGCCAAAGGCGAGATCAATGCGCTCACCCTGTTCAAGAGTGACATGGGCGCTTTCCAGCGCATGTACAGCTTCCTGTCGCAAATCTTCGACTATGGCAACACGGCCATAGAGAAGCGGTTCATGTTCTACCGGCGTCTGATCCCGCTCCTGGAGTTTGGTCGCGAGCGCGAGGGCATCGACCTGTCGAAGGTAAAGCTCACCCATCACAGCCTAAAAGACCAGGGCAAACGGCAGTTGCCGCTCGGAGATGGTGAAGCGCCCAAGCTGCCGCCCCTGTCGGAGGCGGGTTCCGGTTCGCTGCACGAGAAAGAGAGAGCGCGCCTGGAAGAGATCATTGCAAAGGTAAACGACCTGTTCGAAGGCGATCTGACCGACGACGATCAACTCGTATATGTGAACAACGTCATCAAGGGAAAGTTGCTGGAGTCCGAAGAGCTAGTTCTCCAGGCCAGCAACAACACCAAGGCGCAGTTCGCTAACTCGCCGACGCTCTCCAAGGAAATCATGAACGCCGTGATGGATGCATTGGCGGCCCACACGACCATGAGCAGGCAGGCAATTGACTCTGAGAAGGTGCGAGAGGGCTTGAAGGATGTGCTGCTAGGTCCCGCACAGCTCTACGAAGCATTGAGAGATCGAGGCCTCCAGCAAGGACAAGAGCTAGATCAAGGAAACAGGTAAATGAACGGCCCCGCCGATAAGGCACACGGCGGGGCCGTTTAGATCATCAAGCCGGTTACATCCGCCGTGCCTTCTGATCCTTGATGTCGTCGATTACCGCACGCGATCTGGTGCAGACCGTGGCAAGGCTGCGGCATTGGCGTGATCGCATGCGTCACGAAAGTGCTGGGCCGCCAGCTCGCGCTTGCGCCACTCGGCGCGCCTCCGGCGCTCGGCCGCCAACTGTAGACTGGCGACCGTCGTTGCGATCACGTCATCGATCTCCGCGCCCGTTAAGGTCCGGCGGATTTTCAGCACGATGCTCAGGGCCATGATGATGGGGCCGTGTGGGCGCAGCAGGTCGTGTGCCTGTTGCTCACAAAATGCCAGGAAGCGCTCGGCTGCCTCCGCCGATTTGCAGACCAACGACGCGAGCGCAACCGCTTGCTCAACATCACTGACTGATGGCACGGGCTCGCCTGGCAGAAGCATGCGCTCTGCGACAGATGCTGCCGCCAGCTCGATGCAACGGTCGTGTACGTGCAAGTAGACATCCGCCGCGTCGCCGCGTGCCTCGCCATCCTGCGGCATCAAGTCCGAAGATCGTCGCACAACTCTGGCACCTCGTCGGTGTCGTCGTCACGGTCGAAGGCAACGCTGTTACGCGGCCCCCACACGAGACCGCCGTATTTGCCGTTCGGGTCGGGATTGATTGTCGCGCCGCCGAGCAGCTTACCAAGCAGGCGCGCCGCCACAGCGTGACCGGCTTCATGAACTGCAATCCGCTCGTCCTCTTCCTGGGTGCGGCCAAGTTCGGCGAGCAGGTCATCGTATTCGTCGCGCTCGTCCTCAACCACTGTGTTCTCATTATTCATGCTTAAACTCCTGCGGCCAGCTCACCGGACGGGATGAGCTGGCCGCCTCCGTCGACGCCGCGAAAACGCGGCGTCCCTCTCCGGACCACCGGGAGCTGCTTTTCACGAGCGCGGAACGTCAATTAGGATCGTGCGCGGTTCGGCCGTAGGGAGCGGAGTGAAGTTGGCTGCGCGCAGCACCGGATCGATGTGCGGCACGTTCTTGGGCTGCTCGACCGCGCCGAGATCGACGACATCAGGAGCGCGCGGGTTAAAGTCACCGCCGCGCGAACCACGAAGCTGTGCCCGACGCGGATCGGTCACCGGCACCGCCACGCGCAGGCGCAGGGCACGCTGTGCGGTCGCCTCCGGCATGGTGGCGTCTTCCCATTGTCCGGCGAAGCGGGAGCTACCGTCATGGTCACGGTACTTCGCGGACTTCATCATGAACACTGTCATAGCGGGCCGGGCCGGTTCATGCACCGACACAAGCGCGGAGACCTGCTTGGCTGCTGGGATCGGCGCAACGCCGTCGCGGATCGCATTCACCATGCCGCGCAGCTCAACGATCGCGAAACCGGCAGCGACTTCGACTTGCGTCGCCGTGTTGCCGATAAAGAGCACCATTGCGCCGCTCTCGTGGTGGAAGTGAAGTTCCTCCAGAGTGTCGGTCAGGCGCTTGCCAGCGGCCAGATAATCCGGCAGTGCGCGCTCGACAGCATCGAGATCACGCGCCAGCTTTTCGCTCGCCGCCTTGCGCTCGACAGCGGAGCGCTCGGCCGCGAGCTTCTGTTCGGCGTCGGCAATCTGCTTATGCACTTCCGCGAGCGCATCGGCGTAGCCGTCACGGGTCGTCGCGCAGGTCGCGACTGCGGTCTCCAGCTTCGTGCGGGCTTTGTCATCTGCATTGAGATCGGCTTCGAGGTGATGGCGCTGGAGCTTTGACTTGGCGTCAAGGAACTCTGCGTCAGCAGTCGCATGACGGCTGTTCAAGGTCTCGGCGCGCGCGCGCAGCGAGGCCAGTTCGGCTTCGAGTTTTTGAATGGGTGATTTTCGTCGGAAGAATGGGGCCATGCTCCGAGACTATGGCGAGCAAAGTGATTTGCTAAGGATCGACCCGTGGCCTGCGCCACATGGCGTTGCACTAAAGCGCAATTCTTGTGGTGCGGCCCAATGAATTGCCGGACGCGGTCTATGTCTGCTTGGTCTCTGACAGCGGCGGAATAGCAACATTCTTCGACGGCTGCTTGAGGCGAAGAGCAGAAGGACGGGCTAGGCTTTTACGACACCTACTTCTAGGTTTTGAGGGCTTTGGGGGCAAAAACTCCAGGTTTCTCAATATCTTATTCGACAAAACGGCGGTCTGTGAAGCGCTCCATACGCGTGCGTGCCCACGCAACTAGGAGCGAGAAATATGATAACACGCCGCTACGCCTTCGTTCTGGCTGCCTTCCTGTCCATCGCGATAAGCCCTATTGCGTACGCAGCCACAATTGCGCCGAGAGAGGTCATCGATGCAGCGCGGCAGGCCGCACTTGAAGGCGGCCCCGGTGGTATTGATCGATTTTTGCTTTCGCAGAACATCGTGCGCCGTGGCGCGTGGTGCGGACAATTCGCGGCGGCTGTCGTCAAGTCGAAGGGCATGCAGCCGCCAGCGGGGTATTCGATTGCATCGAACTGGCGCAATTGGGGATTGCGAGTCACTGGTCTTCCGCAGCCCGGAGATATTGCAGTGAGACGCGGTGTGGCGACCGGCGCAACCGGGAGCCATGTGACCTTTGTCGAAACGGTCGATCTGCAAAGAGGCACGTTCACGTCCATTGGTGGCAATCAAGGCGCATCGAAATCATTGCGGTCGAAGGGTATCACCGGTCGCGATAATAATTATCTTGAGGAGTTCGATTTTCGCCGGGTACCGCCGTCCGTGACAGCGTCAGGCGTCCACATTGATGTTAACCAGCTCGACGACGACGACGAAGAGGACGAGGAACGGGATTAGCAGCCCTTGGCATTGAGGGGCACGGCGCATCGGTGCCGATGACCGCACATTCGGGTCACCAGCGGTATGCTCTGAAAGGTCAGACGTTATCCGCTGGCCGTAGAAGCCGACATTGCCACCAAGAGGACGCGCGCTAGCCCGCCACGCGCTGCACTGCCTTGAGCGGCGGCTCCTGCGGCCGCGCCCACCCTTCGTATTTCCGCGCCCGTTGCTCCGCGCGCTGGCGCACATCAGGACCACGACGACGGTCGATCTTGCCATGCTCAAGGTCGTCGAGCAGTTCCAATTTGCCAACCATCCAACGGTTCGCGAATTTGATGCCAAGCGGGCGGTTCGTTCCGGCCGTCAGTTCGCAGTGCTTACGTAGCTTCTCATCGGAGCACTCGGCAATGTCGGCCGCCTGATCCAGGTTCAACAGCTCGCCGCGAAGAATTCGGGCGATCACGCTGCCTTCGTTTTCACGCTGGCGCGCCCGATCAGCGAGCCGCCGCGCGCCGTCGGCAAAGCGCTCAAGCTCGGTGGCAAGCGTGTTCTGATCATCAGTCATGGCAAGTTCTCGTTTGTCGCCGTTCGTCACTGCTTCGCCCATGTGTTTCGGAAATGGGCCTCTTCGACCTCTTCCAGTACTTCCCAGCATTCATCACGCAGAACCAACTCGACCTCCCCACGGGAACGCATCTCGCAGACCGCCGCGAGCTTGCCCGGGATCGACAAGACCCGCTCGCGAAAGGCCGCGAAAACCATCTCCGTTTGCCGCCGGATCACGGCCATCGGCGCATATTCACGGCGCGTGACGGCGTTCTTCATTCGCAGTGCGGCCGTCTGCTCGCGTGCCAGCGCCGCGCGGGCATCGGACAAGGCGAGCTTGGACGTGTAATCGCCGTGGCCGCCCTTGGCGGCTTGACCGTCCTTGATCAGCGCGCGCGCGATCTCCTGAATGTCGTACTGCCCGCGCGGCTTCGTCGTTACGACGCCCCTATTGAGCGCGCGGTAGAACGTCGGCCGACTGATGCCGCACCATCTACAGATTTCGGAGATCGTAGACACTGCTGTAACCCGCTTAGAAAAACCTAGCCCTAGTTACCCTGAGCGCGCGAGCGCACCCCGCATTGACCAGGGGTCAGGAAGGACCCATGCGAAATCATCGTTTCCCCCCAAAGCAGCAGCGTGCGCCGAAAGGGGTCCATCTTTCACCTTGATCCACGTCGCCGCTTCCGTCGCGGCCTCCGACGTAAAGGTGATGCACCGTGGATCGACAATGTACTCGCCCTCAGCCTCCCCCCCAGCAGACATGGCGCACAGATGATATCGCCCGCCGGGACCACAGCCTTCAGCACAACAGCGTCGTCGCGGCCGCCGGTGGGCGTACCGTTCAGTACCAACCTGTAAGGATCGACGTTGGCGAACTTGAGAGCAATGTGCGGCGACCGCGTCCAAGACGGTTCGACCCTGGCTCCGTTCACCTGACCTCGAAACAAGGTCATAGGTCCACCGTCATAGGCAGGCAGCATCTTGCGCATCATCGCAAAGAACAGGCTATCGTCATCGACAAATCCGCGCAGCAAGCAGCCAATGCGCATCCAGTTATCAAGAAAGCGATATTGCGCACGGGGATGCACGCTATCCAAGCGCGCGATGCAATCCGCCGCGTGCCGCCAGAGGCTGTGCCGCCTGAGCAGGCCGAAACCGCTGGGGCTAATGGCAGCCCAACGGCGCCGACCTTGATCAGACGTGCGGCATTCCTCACCCGTCAGGCAGGCTTCGATCAGACGATCAAGGATACGCTGTTGCACGGAAGTGAGAGCCGCGACTGGGTCGTTTTTACCGATCTCAGGTCGGGCACCGGCTTCGTGGCGCGGGGTGGCTAATTCCATCAACATGCTCATATGCGACAAGCGCGCGCCAGCAGCGGCGGCGCGGTGCACCTCAACGATCTACTTACCGAATTCTCCCCCGGTCCTGCGGACACCCGGACACCCCTATAGGGGTGTGTCCGTGTCTGTCCGCGAAAAGGACAAATCGGCAAGATTGGACATTGTCCGCGTTTGTCCGCTGTCCGCACTCGCTCTGTCATCGTCCCGCACCAGCCAGACCCAGCCGTCGAGGCAAGCAATTCGCAGCTTTGTCTGCAAAGCATCCTTGGCCCGCCGGAATGCCTTTTCGCGGTCAGCCGCCTTTTTGGCCGACGACAGGGAGCCGCGCTCGCACATTGTTTCCCATTCATCCAACAACACGACGCGGACATTCTGCGGGAATTCCTGTGAGGGCGGAGGCCGTCGTCCGTGATCGTTGATACAGCGGGTCAGCAACTCCAGTGCGCGGCGCTGCGCACCACTGAGCCCTTTCTTGGAATTAGCCTCCTGTTCTGCTTCAGCCACCTCATCCGATATGACGGCGGTCGTGATAGGGTCCCCGTCATCGTCGGTGCCGAGCAGCGTGCTTTTGATCTTGTAATGCGTGAGCGGCCCCTCCTCGCCATCATTGATCTTGGTCACGATTGCAACCTTGACCCCGCCCTCGCCCTTGATCTGAACCATCATGTCCATGTCACCCAGATTGGCATTGGAGCCGCGATGTCCTCGCCCCTCATCCTTGGCAGTGTGACCGACGCACGCGATGTGAACGTTCGTCAGCTCCTGGACGCATCGCAGATTAGCAAGCACGATGTTCACGTCTCTTGCCTTGTCTTCGTCAGCGCCACCGGCGGCGATGCCCTTGCTGATCGTGTCAACAACAGCCAAGCCGACCTTGCAACCAAACCGAGCTTCGGCATTGCGGATCGCATCGGTGATCAGCGTCACGCAGCCCCTATTCTTCAGGTCGATGACGTTGGACGCGATGGCAATCGGCAGGTCCGGCGCGTCGTGATCTCGCATCTAGGCTGACAAACGGCGCTTGACCAATGCACCGCGCTCCAGCGCAAGGTAGACCACGCCGCAACGCTCTTTCGAACGGTAGCCGCGCCAATCCCAACCTGAAGCGACGTAGAACGCCAGATCGGTCATCAGCACCGACTTGCCGACGCCCGGCGGCCCGAACCAGTTCGATGTTTTCGCCCCGCGCGAGCACGCCCTTCATAATCCAGAGCTTCGGCGGCGCATCCGTCAGTTCGTTGTAGTAGGTTAGCGCCAGAGCACTTGCGGTGTTGGCCTTTTCACCGCCTTGATCGGGTTCAGCAGCCCTTGCTGCCTCCCACGTTTTGGCCTCTTCCGGGCGGCCAAACTTCTTGCGCGCATAGTCAATCTCTTTCCGAATATCAAGGTCATCGACACCGCCATCACTGTACTCAGCACATGCTAGTTTGATCTGGAGGTCGGACCATCCTTTGGCGACAGTGCTACCAATGAACCTCAGCATCGGCTCGCACCAGCCTTTGCCGGGCGTCGCGCGGCTCTGCTTGAGCAGAGCGACCAGTTCGTCGTCGCTTTTGCCGACCTTTAGTCCATGGTCCTTCGCGTAGGCAGCAAAAGGGTCACTAGCGTCAGAGGTGAAACTTCCGCCGAGCGCGAGCAGTTGTGCGGCGTTATACGTCGGTGCGTCGGCAATCTTGTGAAGCTTTGTCAGCTCGGCGATATAGCCGCGCTGCATTTTCCTCTCTGGCGGATACGAGACCGAGCCCCCCCAATCGCATCACGTGAACAGCGCCGACTACGCTCGGGTCGGTGCCGAGCAGCTTTGCCAAAGTCTCGTTGATCTGCCTCTGCTGCACGGCATCTTTGATGTCGGACACACTTAACAGCATCTGCCCGCGCCGATGTGGAACTGTGCCAGTGGTCACCACCACCGTGGGCTTGAGCCCATGCTGCTGCAAAAGCACTTCGATGCGCTCGGCGTCGCCAGGCCCGTCAAAGTCCACCCAAGCGAACGCCGACGCGAGATAGTTCTCTTCCTTGGCGCGGCGATCGGGCGGCATCTCGCGTTCGCCGTAGGTACGCAGCGCCGGGCCGACATACACGTTGCAGCCCGACTTATTCAACTTCGCCGCATCGTCAACAGCCGCCGCCAGCTCGAAGGCCGAGAATACCTTCGCTTCGTTCACATGGCCCGTATGCGGATGACCGTACGCGATCTCAACGCACGCGTTCGGATGCGCATTGACGAATGCCGGAGCAAACAGCGCGTACAGGTGTTCGTTGATGTCGGAAATATTTGGTAACGGGATTTGTGATTGCGAATTCATATCCAATCCAAACGCAGCATCATGCCCGCGAATAGCTTCTATCGCGCGATAGCTCTTTTAAGTCAGAGTTCAGAGCGGATTTGCTCAAAGACCCCGATAGCACCTGTGATGAAGGCAGAGATGTACTGATTGGAGATGTTGTTCTCATCACCAAAACAGATCTCGTGGACCTCATTAGGATCAATCTGTTCGTTTGGATCGATTGCTGCGCGGAGAGTTTCAAAGGGCTGCGAACGAATGCAGCACTCATCCGCCAAGCGTTGGAGCCATTGGTATTCAGCATCTCTTTCGGCCCATAATCGTCCCGCCTTCACTCCGCGCGTCGCGTCCACTGCGTCAGCAGTGCGTTTTGATGCGCGAAGCCGATCAACCGTAGCTGCACGACTCCGATCACACGCCTGGTCTTCGTTGTCATCTTTTCTATCCGCTGCCATTTGCGTTTTACTCCTGTTTTGCAGGCACAGCTCTCCGTTCGCCGAAGCAACAACTTGCTGTCGGCGGGCTGCAAGGAGAGATTTGTTTGACTGCTATTTCGCGCTCTCGATTGTTCGAGAGCAGTTACAAATTCACTACGAAGGCGGCAGTGGTCAAGAGCATGCACGGCGCGAGCACCGCGCGATGGTGGTCACTATGGATACTTCTCAACTCATGGGTGAGAGGTGTCCATGGTGGACACCAAAAAGTTCAAGCAAGATCAATATCAAACAATCTTAGGATGTACCATTTTATGGCATATACCAGCTGCGAAAAATATTTTGCAGATAACGATAATCGTTTCGTATGAGCATGCTTCGCCACCTGCTCGCAAGCTGCGAATGCACCGCCAACTAGAGCAGTCACAGCTTGCTCGCGTGAAGGATGAGCAATCGACCGCTTGGTTCCTCGTGAACAGCTCAGATACCGACAACAAAAAGACTTACCGTCAATCAAATGGACATCGGGTTATTGCACCCATCTCGCTCTGCGTCGTAACGACCGATTGAATAGCAGCGCGAGCTGATTTGCGTGAAGGCTATAGCATTTGATCTGGCTGCTGCCCCTTGCGAGGGAGGCAGCGCTCTTGCGTTGGCTCAAGCATTGAAGCGCGAGGCGCGCTGTGGCGCCGAGCGCGGCCATGCCCGTACATCGCCGGAGAAGTGATCGCGGTTGCGAGATCATTGCGGCTGCGCTCATCAAGGATCGGTCGGTGCGTTGATGGGCGGATGGGTGAGCATATTGAAGCTGTCGCTCAAAGCTGAGCGTGCGTTCAGACCCTGTAGCGGATGGGTTGCGTCATTCGACCGCGCACGTGTGCTTCGATTTGCTCCGGTAGGGAGCGCATCGCGGCCCGCTCGCGCCTGCGGTCCCATTCCGAGCGAGAAAGCAGAAGCACCAGATAAGAGTCATATAATACCTCCGGATCAACCCGAACCGGCCCTCTTTCGGTACGTGCGGGAGCTTGCCAAAAGACTCGCGCGCGAGGATCATGAAGCCGAGATCGCGGCCCGCCAAGCGTCAGCCCCCGCGAGGACCAAGAGCCCATGATCCGAGCCGCTGTTTACGTCCGCTATTCGTCCGACCGTCAGAAAGACCGCTCCATCGACGACCAGATCGCGCTCTGCCGCGACCTGTGCGCACGCGAGGGCATGGCGGTCATCTCGACGTTTGAGGACCGCGCGATTTCCGGCGCCGGAGCAATCAACCGCCCCGGCCTTCAGGCTTTGATGCGCGCCGCTGAGGCGCGCTTGTTCGATGTCATCGTCGCCGAAGACATGGATCGTCTGTTCCGCGACCAAGCCGACTATCACACCACCCGCAAACACCTCGATCATCTTGGCGTCGCGATCCACACTGCCGCAGGTAAAGTGGGCAAGCTCGACGGCGCGCTGCGGGCGCTCATGAGTGAGATGTACATCGAGAACCTCGTGCTGCCTACGCGGCGCGGCCTTGAAGGCGTGATCCGCGACGGGCGTCACGCTGGCGGGCGCGCATACGGCTATCGTACGGTGCCCGGAAAGCCCGGCGAGTTGGAGGTCGTCGAGGACGAGGCCGAGATCGTTCGCCAGATCTTTGCGCGCTACATCGCCGGCGAGACACCGCGTCAAATAGCGCACGACCTCAACAAATGCAGCGTGCGTCCGCCGCGTGGCCGGTTCTGGAACGGCTCGACCATCAACGGTCACGCCGCTCGCGGAGGCGGAATGATTTTGAACGATCTTTATGCCGGGCGGATCGTCTGGAACAAGGTTCGATGATCAAGGCCCCGTGACGCGGAAACGCCTCTCGCGCCCCAATCCAAAGGATCAATACAAGATCGTCGAGGCGCCGCATCTGCGCATCGTCGATGACGAAACGTTCAAGGCGGCGCAGGTCATCAAATCCGACCGTCGCCACGACGCGAGCCCATCGACGGTTCAAAAGGCGCGTGCCCCCAAGCGGGTCTTTTCAGGGCTGTTCAAATGCGGTTGTTGTGGCGGCGGCATGTCGTCAAACGGCGCTGATCGCAAAGGCGTGCGTCTGCAATGCAGCTCCTACAAAGAGAGCGGCTCGTGCACAAACAGTCGTCGCGTTTACCTCGATGACATCGAGGCGCTGGCGATCAAGGGTTTGCGCCAGCACCTCGCCCATCCCGAAGTGATCACCGAATTTGTCGATGCGTACAACGCCGAGCGCTAGCGGCTCAAGAAGGAGGCGAGCAGCGAGCGCGTCCGGCTGGAACGGCGGCTCGGCGAGATCGGACGCGAGATGAAACGGATCGTTGACTCCATCGTGATCACGGGCATGCCGCCAGAGCAGTTCGTTGTCGGATGAAGGAGCTTGAGGCCGAAAAGGCCAACGTCATGGCCGTGCTCGAAAACGCCAAAGAAATCGACAGCGTCATCGCCCTGCACCCCAAGGCGCTCGACCGCTACAAGCGCGCAGTTGTGGAACTGGCCGACGAGTTCAAGCGCGGCACCCCCACCGAGTTTGCGACAATCCGCGAATTGGTGACGGCGATCATCGTGCATGCGAGCCCAAGCCGCCCGGGCGGGGCCGGAACCAAGGCCAATGCCGAAGATGACCGAAGCGTGCGGATCGACATCAAGGGGCGTCTCGCCGCGCTCTGCGGCAACCCAGCCCTGTTTCCGAACATGGCTATGTCGGGGGGATCGATGGTAGCGGGGGAGCGCTATCACATTCCCTCAACACTAAGGCAACCCGCGGTACTCGTCCGACCTTCCGCAAGGCCGCAAACGCAAAACTTGCCCCCAAGCCTTCCTTGTTGACTGTGCCACTTGTATCGGCACCGGGCGCTCCCATGGTCCACAGTTCTAAAGAAGGATCAATGATCACGACCTAACCCCGGCGAGAAAGCCATCGACTTCGAGTTTGAGACGATGGCTGCTTTGGGCTAGCGCATTCGCAGATGTCAGTACCTGCGAGGAAGACGCGCCTGTGCTCGAGGCGCTCTGTGCAACCTGCCGGATGTTGCTGGAGACCTGCGTCGACATTTCGGCCGCACGTTGGATATTTTGCGCAATATCTTTGGTTGCCGTACCCTGCTCTTCGCTTGTAGCAGCTATCGTCGATGCGATTTGCGAGATCCTACCGATGCTGTTGCCGATCTCTGTGATAGCACTGACCGATTCGTTCGTAGCCGCCTGGATATCTGCGATTTGCTCTGCAATCTCCGAGGTCGCCTTGGCCGTTTGTGTCGCCAGCGACTTTACCTCGTGCGCCACAACGGCAAAGCCGCGGCCGGCCCTGCCCGCACGTGCAGCCTCGATCGTTGCGTTAAGAGCCAAAAGGTTTGTTTGCCTGGCGATTGCGGCGATCAGCTCAACGACGCCACCAACCTTTACTGCCGCAGCCGACAAGTGCTTTATCCTTCGGTCGCTTTCTTCGGCTTGGCGCACGGCGCCTCTGGCGATTTCTGCAGACTGCTCGACCTGGCGTCCGACCTCCGTAGCAGAGGCCATCATCTCCGCGGTACGTGCAGCGACAATCTGAACATTACCTGAAGCTTCGTCCGAGGCGGAGGCGACTTTGTCAGAGACTTGCTGTGTATTGTGCGCCGTATCCGTCAGGCTGCGAGCGGAAGCCTCCAGCTCGGTGGAGGCGGATGACAGTGTGTCGATGACGCCGCTTATCGCATCTTCAAAACGTCCTGGCAAGCTTCTCAAGCTCCGCCTTGCGTCGCATTCCCGCCAAACGATCCTGTTCCAGATTCGCTGCAAGCTCGGCCTGCGCCTTCTCCCTCAATTTGACCTTGAACGATTCCATGGCTTGCGCCATCTCACCGATCTCGTCCGAACGGCCAAGTCCGGGTAGGGTCGCCTCGAATTGCCCGGCCGCCAGCTGCCGCATCGCTCTGGTCATGCGAGTGATCAGCCGGGCCATGCCCTGCCCGACAACGATGGCAACGAAACTTATTGCGAGCGTGGTAAGTCCAATTCCCCAGCCCAGCATCTGGCGGATCCGCGAGGCACGCTCTTCCGCTGTGGCGGAGCTGGCATCAGCTGCCGCGATCGCTCTCAAGAGGAGGGGACGATTGCGACCGTAAATCTGCCCGAGATCATCAACCTGGTCATCAGAGGCCTGTTGAGCAACCATGAAGGCCACGAAGCTCGCCCGGTAGGAATCAATGAGTGTCTTCAGCTCCGCCTTGGCGGCCGGTTCCAACTGGGAGGACGCAAGTGCGACTCCGAATTCGGCGACCCCTTTGTCCAGTTCATCGCCGTATTTCTCCTCACGACGCAGCATGAAATCCTTTTCGTGCCGCCGCATCATCAGGATCAACACGGTTAGCTGCGGTTGATTGAACTGCGTAAGGCGCGATTCGGCCTGATGCACGGCATCGCGCAGCTTGCCCTGGAGGCCATCAGTCTCGGCGAACCCGAGCACACGCTGCGCTGAAACGATGTTGTTGAAACGAGTTGCATAAAGGCCGATTCCGGCGCGCAGGAAAGATATGTCTTTCAGGGGATCGCCCTCCGGCAACGAGGCAACATACTCCTCGATCTGATTGAGGTCGGCCAGCTCCTTCCTGATGCCTTGGGCGTGCCGCTCGATGAACGCTTCATCGTGCTTGCGCAAAAACTCCAGCGCAACGTGCTGCGATTCAAGAAATGCTTCTGAAAGCGCCGCCAGATGAGCACGAAGGTGGATGCTCTGATCTGCCTCGCGCTGCACCTGCGCAACATAATTGACCCCAACGATGCAAGTCGCCCCTGTGACGAGCACGCCCACTATTCCAAGCATCGCAATCTTGGTCCGCAGGCTTGGCCGAACTCGAGGAAGAATTGGCGATACGAAGCGTTTCACAGCAGCTGAGGTGGAAATCAAATTGCCAAACAATCCGTGACCATTACCTGCGCGACTCTGATCAGAACGCTCGAAACTCGCGCTCGGGGAGATGCCGACCATTCGCAACCTCTGTTGGGTTTGTTACACAAGGCTAACGAAGAGACCGGGATCGACGTCGTCCAGTGACGAGAGCGGCCGGACAGTTGCGCTTCGTTTTTGTCTTTCGCTCGTCAGGCTCAGCGCGTTCGCTTCGCCGATTGACGGACCGTCGACTGTCCCAAGAACGATTGCAAGATCGGCATATCACGTCGTCTAGCCGCAGACTCGCACGGTGGGCGGCAGCTCGCGCATAATTTGAGCGATTTTGCCGTAATTACGCAGGATTCACTCCTCTGGCTAGGGGGCGCCCGCGACTGCGGAAGCGCTGAGATTTCGCAAGCAGCTTTTAATGCGCACAATGCCTCCTAACAGCACTTCACAAGGCCGCTCGGATTGTGCGGTTCAGATCAGCGAGCGCGTGTAGTCCCCTACGATTGGCGCCGCGACGGTCCTTCGTCCCAAGCAACTTCTTGAGGTATTTCTGGGTCTGCTTCTTGCCGCCGAGCACGCGCGCTACGGCGTTCTGCAGCTTGTCTGGCGCCTTCCGTTGGACGCACCAAAGCGGGTGCTATACAGAGAATAAGTATAATGCGGTGAGGGACGAATCATGAGAGAGAGACCAAGCCTCGAGAGAACGGCCAAGACCATAGGCTGAGCCTCTTGGCCTCAATTTTATCAAACGGGTTTGCAGGAGCGTAGTTTTGAAAATCGACCGGCTGCTTATCAGTAACTTTCGCGGCATCAGCCTTGTTGATGCACGAGACCTCGGCGAGACGATCATCATCGCTGGTCAGAACGGCTCTGGCAAATCGTGTATCTTCGACGCGATTCGACTGTTAAAGTCGACATACGGCGGCTATCAGCAGAACGAGTGGCAGCACTTCTTCGGTGAGTTTGCAATCCAACTCCACGGCAACGCTATCAACTTAGCAGGCTTGTTCAACGATAAGAACAAAACAGTCAAGATCGAAGCCGACTTTCGGCTGCGAGATAACGAGAAGACCTACATCAAAGCAAACGCAAACGCGCTCCTAGAAGAAGCAATCTGGCAGACACTTCTGCCGGAAGCATTTCAGTGGGGTGGTTATCAGAAGGCTTTATTTGCCAATCAATTTCGTGAGCGACAGCCCGAGGTGACGGCTCGCGTTCAGAACGAGATGCCAACTCTGCTAGCTGAGCTGAACGGGCCGCAAATCTCTGGCTCAATTGAAATCCAACCAGCCGGAGGGGTTCTGATCCGTAACTCCCGCCTGTTGTCTGTTATCTTCACCAACTACAAGCCCAGACAGATTGGTGTAATCGATTTTCATGGAGCGCAAAGGCACTACGGGCGAGAGAACGTGCAAGGCATCAATCTGAGCCTAGAACAGGCCAACCAAGTCCATGGCGCGCATACGCTCTACAACTACAACAACAAGTACAACAATGTGAAAAGCGAGATGGCAGGCAATTACGTGAAGGAATTGCTTGCGGAGAAAGCGGCACCGAATTCTGAGGTCGCATCTCAGGGATTGTCGAACACGCTTAAAGAGTTGTTTGAATCTTTCTTTCCTGAAAAGAGGTTCAAGGGGCCGCAGCCGACTGCAGCGGGCAGTTTGAGTTTCCCGGTACTGACAGCCACCGGCACCGAACACGATTTGGACGAACTGAGTTCGGGGGAAAAAGAGATTCTCTACGGCTACCTTCGTATACGCAGTTCTGCTCCACGAGATTCTATAATTCTGCTTGACGAACCTGAGCTTCATCTCAATCCACGACTGATCAGGGGATTGCCCGAATTCTATCGCAAGCATCTCGGAGAAGCTCTGCAGAACCAACTATGGCTCGTTACGCACTCAGATGCGCTGATCCGCGAAGCAGTCGGAAAGCCGGGTTTTAATGTCTATCACATGTTACCCTGTGGGACCGAACCCCGGGGGTCGACGCAACTAAGGCCGCTCAAGGTCAGTGAGGATCTAGAACTCGCGCTCACAGACCTAGTCGGAGACCTTGCAGCATACCGGCCAGGCGGAAAGGGGCTAATTTTTGAGGGCGGGGGAGATTCAGAGTTCGACAAGAAGTTCACCGGGACCGTTTTCGTGGACGAGCTGCGCGGCATCAATCTCATCTCGGGGACAAACAAGAGCCGTGTGAGGGCACTTCACGAAATATTGGAACGCGCTCACAGAACAGGCGATTTGCCGACGAAGTTCTATGCCATAGTCGATGGTGACTTTGATGCATCCGAGGACCCCAAGGCGGTAAATCGGTTCAGATGGGACGTCTACCACATCGAAAATTACCTTCTTGAGCCAAAGTACATATTGTCTGTTCTGAATGCACTTGGAGTGGACGGGTACACCGAGGAGAAGATTTGGGAACGCCTGAGCATGGCTGCCCGAGATGTTGTCCCGAGCGCGCTAATCCACAAAATGCGCCATTTCGCTAACGGGTTCATCTTGAATTCGATTGACCTCAAATTTGAGCCGGACACAAAAGCCGTGGCAAATGATTTGCACGCTGCGGCAAAGCGCTCAATCGAGAGGCTTAACGCTGTCCTTGCAAGTAAAATCGACGAGGCTTCCCTTCAACTCCAAGAGCGGAGGTTTCGGCAGGAAATTGAGGAGAGCTTCGGCAGCGGCATTTGGGCGAAGCAGCTGCCCGGTAGAGACATCCTGCGGCGGTTTGTAAGCGCAGAGAGGCTGCCGGTTGGCTACGAAGTCTTCCGGAACCTCATCATGAGCAAGATGGCCGAGATCGGTTACAAGCCTGCGGGTATGAAGGCGATCATTGATCGGATCGTAGCGGACTGATCTGCCGCGCTTATCCCCGTTGGATTCACCGTGATCGCAATAAGGCTGGTCCTTTGGGCTGCCCCGAACCTCCCTTTTACTATATTCGCTCAGCCTATCGTTTATTTGCTTTGGGATTGGTCAACATGGCACAGCGCAATTTTAGGCCGTCGCCGCCAATGGACGATAACGGTGATGGGTGACTGCGCATTGAGGAGGGACATTGAGCCGCTGCATTGAGCACGCCCCTGAGCCGTGTCCCTCATGCCATCGTTGCGAGCATACTCACCTCATCGCCATCCTCTAACTCGTGCAGATGCCATTGAGCGGAGTTGAGGCATTGAGCCTGGCTCCCACCTTTGGCTCTCGCATACGGGACCCTTGAAGTTGGTCCGGTGTGCGGTGCTGGGGTTTTGGATTAGGAGTAAGTGCGTGTCATTGATCTCCTATGCCGTCGCCTTGAGCACTGAGTGATAATGTAGGAGAGATACATTCTATGTAGGGTGCTCGGCTCTACGCTTAAACTTAGAGGACGTGTCCTCTCGGGGGCCGAGAGCTGCATTAGTGGAAGCGTAAGGGGATCGGATCACCGTATGCTACCCACGACGACCGATGGAGAAGTCAGCGATCAGGCTGGACGTGCGGCATCGAACACCGCTTGGACGTACTCGTGACGGTGACCGCCTCCTCGATCCCATGGCTGGAGGAAAACTAACGGGCGGCGGAAGCGCGGCTTTCGGGCGAGCGTCTCGCCACTGGGGATCCCGCGCTTGCAGAACCGGTGAAACACGCTTTTTTTGGGGGGCAACGGAGTGACACTATTTATCGACTATAGCAGCGATGCCTTCCCAGGCAGCTATTCCTTTCGCCGACGGGACACCCTATCAGCCTCTTGGGACGAACTTCTCTGGGCAGCTGTCACACTAGGCCGCCCTAGTACCTATCACGTCTTCCGGTATGGTGAGGCCTCGTTCCACGAAGCTATCTTTCGGTTGGCGTTGATACGAATGGCCATCGAACAAGACTTCATCGGCTATCTTCGACGGACAGACGCGTTTGCAGCTCTCGATCCGACAGAGAAAGGGATGGTGAGCTATTTTTTGGGCATGACGCTTTGCAAGCTTTTTGCTTCACGCCTGTTGCTTACGCCATGGCTACTTCACCTTGACGTTTTTCGTAGCACCTTAAACCCAGTCTTGCTCGAACGTTCGCGCCCCGATCTCGTTGGGGAGGACGCAAGTGGTAACTGGCACGCCTTCGAAAGCAAGGGCCGCTCGTCAATCCCTTCATCGGCCGACAGGATAAAGGCCAAGACGCAAGCGCAGAGGCTTGTTTCGGTGAACAATCATAATTGCGTTCTTCAAGTGGGTTCATTCGCGTTCTTTCGCTCGGAGGAGCTCGAATTCTACTGGTGCGACCCGGAGCCAAGCTCAAAGGATGCGATCCATTTACCGACGCCCGAGGCGGAGTGGCGCTACTACTATGAACCGGCTCTTAGCCTAGCGTCTGACACCCATTCGGAGCCCATGACTACCGAGCGAGAAATGGCCGATGTCAAGGTAGAAATTCACCCCAAGGTCCACCAACTACTTTTGGAAGGTCAATGGGCACAAGCAAGGCGTTTGGCGATCGGGCTGCGCCCTACGATCGTGTCTGAAGGCTATCAAGCAGACGGCATCAAGCTGAGCGCTGGCGAAAGCTGGTTGAAGTCCCACGGGCCACGCGAGCACAGCTAACAAGAAGCACCGGTTTGTCGTGTCAACCCAGGACGGCCAAAGGATTCGCTGAGTGTCGTTCTCTTCTAAATCGAGAACGCCCGCATGGGGCTCCGCTGTGAATCCTGAGGGTTAGCTTCCCGGCGAGCTCGATTCTCGTATTGGTTCAGCCTGCGCCCCGCCCTGCGCTGGACACGATTCACTCACCCGCAACCCCCTTTTACAAACTGACTGCGATCAAGGTCGCTTAGAGCGTCTTGGGGCTGATTGTAGGCCTCAGACAAAGGCCTTATTGACTTCTGCGACCGCCTTCTTGAGCTTCACCGCGCCTGTTCCGGAAGCCTCCAAGCTCTTCAGCGCGTTACAATGGCTGTTCATTAAAGTTAGGACTGCGTCGATCGGACCGCGAAGTCTCTTGAACTTATTAATCTGGCAGTTCTTGGGATTGCTCTGCGCTATGGCGTCTGCGTCACCAGGCCGCCATTGAAGACGTCGATTACTGTGCAGCGCGTGGCCCCGATCGCGGACTCTTCCAGAAGTCCGCGAAGATCTCAGTTGATGCGCCACAATCAGATCATCACCGGTCCAAGGGCGTCGGCAAAAGATGGCTCGCTCGACCTTAGGCGGCAGGCATGCCGTGATGACCGCTCCGTACTCTACCAGCGAGTACCGAAGCTTTTTAGTGCGCCCCTTCCAGCCAGCGCATCAGTAGCATCCCAGATGCCAGCATAGATCTCAACAAGGTCTGCCGCTGTCGCGCAATACGGCGGCATGACGTAGATCGTATTGCCAAGCGGCCGCAGTAGCAGATTTCGCTTCTTGAAGAAGGCGTGCAGCTTTGGACCGATGTCCGCCAGATAACCCGGATCGCTCGTCTTCAGATCGAGTGCTGTAATCGTACCGGTTCGACGAACGTTTTCAAAGCGCGCATCGGCCCGGAATGGCTCAATTGCCTGTTCTTGCATCGCGGCGATCGCCGCCACGCGCTGGCGAGTTTGGGGATCTTGCCAGAGTTCCAGATTGGCTCTTGCCGCCGCGCAGGCCACGGGATTTGCGGTATATGAACTCGAATGGAAGAACGTGCGCGTCCGATCCTTCGAATAGTGCGCATCGAAAATATCCGCGCGACAAAGTGTTACCGCGAGGGGAAGCGCCCCTCCTGTAATCCCTTTGGAATAGCAGGCAATATCGGGGGTGACATTGGCCTGCTCGCACGCGAAGAGGGTTCCAGTGCGGCCCCAGCCCGTCATGACCTCGTCGGCAATGAACAGGACGTCTGAGGCCTCGCAGATGCGCTTCATCTCTCTGAGGACCCAGGCCGGATACATCAGCATTCCGCTGGCCCCCAATATCAGAGGCTCTACAATAAAGGCTGCCGGAATTTCGTTTCGACATGCGGATTCAAGAGCGTCGAGCGTATCTTGTTCACGACCTGTCGCGGGAAACGGGACCGAGGTGACGTCGAACAGCAAGGGCCCGTACGCCGCGTTGAACACGCCCCTAGCCCCGACCGACATCGCGCCAACCGTATCGCCGTGATACGAATGTTGCATCACGATGATGCGTATTCGCTGCTGGCCGACATTATGCCAATAGCCGAGTGCCATTTTTAGCGCGACTTCCACGCTTGTAGAGCCGCTGTCGGAGAAGAAGACATGCTCGAGCCCGCGAGGCGCCAATTTCAGAAGCTGCGCTGCAACTTCCTCGGCCGGATCGTGGGTATGGCCGGCAAAGATGATTTGATTGAGCTTGCCTGCCTGTTCCTGAATCGCGCGCACAATATATGGATGACAATGACCATGCGTCACCACCCACCAGGATGAGATTGCATCGATGATGCGGCGCCCATCCGCAGTGTGGAGATAGGCACCCTCGCCCCGAACAACCCTCGTCATCTCGGCTTGAAGAGCGTGTTGCGTGAAGGGATGCCAGATCGGCGACCTATTCTTTGGCATACAATTTGAAGCTATCTGCACGAAATGAGGCCTTGAATGCTGCCTCCAGCGTGTCCGCCGTGAGGGGAGAAAGCCATGGCAATCGGCCCAGCCAACGCACCCGCCCCATCTCGCGAATGATGGTCTGGGTTTCGGCATTTCTTTCGCCAATGAAGGCCATCCCGAGAAGGGGGATGTCGCGCTTTCGGAGGGCCTCTATCGACAGCAGCGAATGATTGATGGTCCCCAATTCTGTGCTCGCGCAAAGCACGACCGGGAGCCGCCATCGCTCGAACACATCAATGTAGAGCGTATCGCCGCTCAGCGGCACCATCAGCCCGCCCGCGCCCTCGATAACCAATGGCCGCCCCCCGGTATCAGGCACTTCGAGCGAATCTGGCTCGATGCGAACTCCGTCAAGCTCGGCAGAATAGTGGGGCGAGGCTGGCGTTCGAAGGCGGTAACGCTCTGGCAGGATGCGATCGGCCGGCAGGCCGCCCAGCCGGGCCACAGCCTCGGTATCGGTCTCTTCTCCGAGGCCCGCCTGAATCGGCTTCCAATAAGTCCCGCCAAGGAGGTTCGCAAGCCCCGCGGCAAACACCGTCTTGCCGATTCCGGTATCTGTGCCCGCCACCACGATGCTTGGCCTCATAGAAGTCCACCTCTCGTCTCCTCGATCAAGGTATCGAGCATTGCACGCACGTCGTCCTCGCTGACGTTGAGGGTTAGTGAGATTCGCAAGCGGGCTGTGCCCACTGGCACGGTTGGCGGCCGGATCCCGCGGATATCGAACCCGCGAGCCTGCAGTCGAAAGGCGAGCCGCATTGCACGCGCGTTGTCACCCACGATGTATGGCACGATTTGCGAATCGGACGGACTTTTCCAGCCACACTCGCTCATCTGCCGGTGCGTGAACGCGACCAACTCGGTGAGACGCCGCTGATGCTCGGGTTCCTGCTGAAGGATCAGAATCGCCTCTTGCACGGCGACCGCCATCAACGGCGAGGGTGCGGTGGCAAAGATAAACGGACGGCAACGATTGACCAGGAAGTCTTGTAGCACGCCGGACGCAGTGACGAGCGCGCCCGCCGCGCCCAGCGCCTTGCCGCAGGTATGAACGACCAGGAGATTTTCTCGTCCCTCGAAAGGCGCGGTGAGCCCCCGTCCCTGCTCGCCGTAAACACCCGTGGCATGGGCCTCATCGACCATAAGGAACGCATCATGCCGGTCGGCGAGCGCAACCAGCTCTTTGAGCGGCGCAAAATCACCGTCCATGCTGTAGAGACTTTCGGCCACGATCCAGATGCGACCTACCCCGCCATTTGCCCGCCAGTCACGAATCCTACCTTCGACCGACTCCGGGTCATTATGTGCGCTTATACAAAAATTAGCGCGGCTGGCTCGCGCGCCTTCATGAATGCTCGCATGCACGAGAGAATCGAGAACGAGGAGATCGCCTTTCTGCGGCACTGTCGTCAGGACCGCAAAATTTGCGACATAACCGCCACCAAAGAAGAGCGCTGTCTCGGCCCCAAAGAACCTAGCAGCTTCAGCTTCCAGACTTTCGTGCTCCTCGCAATTGCCGCGCAGAAGGCGCGAGCCGCCGGCGCCGATCGGTGTGCCGGCCTCGATCGCTGCCAAAACAGCCGCCTTCATGCGCGGCGCGCTCGCGAGCGCCAAATAGTCGTTCGACGTGAAATCGATTCCTTCACGCGGATTGAGGCGGCGCAACCGGTGGTCTTCTTTCAGAACGTGCAATGCCGCGGCATATCCGGCAACTTTTCCCGCGTGGATTGAATTCATTCTCATTTCTCGGGTAACGAAAACGCGCAAAATTCTGATGGATGCGAAGAAAAACGGCCCTAGCTCGGCCTTTTGCTCACTAAACCGGCGTGATTCGATTTTCGCGATCAACCAGCACGATGCGGGGTTTGAACGTTTTGGCTTCCACCTCACCAAACGAGGCGTATGCAATGACGCTAATTTTGTCTCCGGGTAACGCCAGGCGCGCGGCTGCACCGTTCAAGTCAATGGCACCCGAGCCGGGAGGCGCTTCGGTCACGAAAGTGGCAAAACGCGCGCCGGTTTCGACGTTGTGAATTTCGACGCGTTCGTTGACCAGGAACCCTGCTGCGTCCAGCAGCGTACGATCAATCGAGATTGAGCCTTCATAGTGCAGATCGGCTTCAGTCACCGATGCGCAGTGAATCTTGCCTTTCATCAAGGTAATTTGCATTTCTCAACCTATGCCTAAAGGAGTTTCGTGAGGACCGTTTCGCCGTCCCCGTGGGTTCAGGCAAGCCCGGACGTGATGCCGAGCCTGGTTAGCAAATTTGCGTCGCGCTCGGTCTTCGGATTTTTGGTCGTGAGCAGCACGTCCCCGATGAAAATTGAGTTCGCGCCCGCCAAAAAGCACAAGGCTTGCAATTCGTCGGTCATGTCATGCCGTCCGGCCGACAACCGCACCACACTCGTTGGCATCATGATCCGGGCGGTGGCGACCAGACGCACCAGCGCGATCGGATCGGGGCGCTCCGCGGTATCGTTGACCGGAACCCCATTGACCTCGTTCCAAAGATTGATCGGCACGTTTTCCGGAGGCTTTCGCAGATTAGCCAGCAGGACGAGCATGTCGAGGCGATCCTCAACGCGCTCGCCCATGCCGATTATGCCGCCGCAGCAGACCTTGATCCCCGCCTCGCGCACATGTTCAAGCGTGTCAATTCGATCCTGCAACGCGCGAGTGGTGATGATCTTGTCGTAGAATTCAGGCGATGTATCGATGTTGTGATTGTAGAAGTCGAGCCCAGCCTCGAAAAGCTGCGCCGCCTGCCCCAGTGTCAGCATGCCCAGCGTGACGCAAGTTTCCATGCCAAGCTCTTTGACGGCGCTGACCATCTCACAGACTCGATCCAGATCGCGGTCTTTCGGACTGCGCCAGGCCGCGGCCATGCAGAAGCGGGTCGCACCTGCCTCCTTGGCACGCTGCGCGGTGGCGACCACGTCAGCGCGATCCATCAGGCGGGTCGCTTTCACTCCGGTTTCGTAACGTGCGCTTTGCGCGCAATAGCCGCAATCTTCCGGGCAGCCACCCGTTTTGATGCTGAGGAGGCTTGCTGTCTCGAGGTGGTTTGGATCAAAATTGCCGCGGTGAACGCTTTGCGCTCGAAACATCAACTCAGGGAACGGCAGACCATAGAGCGCTTCTGCCTCGGTACGTTTCCATTTTCCGCTGACCTCTTCGAGTTCACAGCTTCCGTTCCGGTCAACTCCAACAGCAACACCCATAGGCCTCACGTCCGTAATCATAGATAATCGCGTGAATTATCTCTCGTCATCGACATTGGATCGATGCTAATCGATGCGGTATCGCGGCGCACCCATTTTTCCGATAGATAATCTATGATGAGTGAGAACAGGACGACTGCTGGACGCATCGCCGAGTCAATCGGTGAGCGCATTATCAACGGCGCGCTGCAGCCAGATGCAAAACTCCGGCAGGATCATGTGGCGCGGGAATTCAATTCAAGTCATGTCCCGGTGCGCGAGGCTTTTCGGCAACTGGAGGCTCAGCATCTTGTCGTAAGTGCACCCCGCCGCGGCGTGCGGGTCGCCCCGCTTGATGCGAATTCGGTGAAGGAGATCGCCGAGATGCGTGCAGCGCTTGAAGTGGTCGCGCTGCGCAATGCAGCTCCAAAGCTCTCATCGGTCCACCTGGCACGCATTGAACTTGCGCTGATTGAGGGAGACAGCGCTCAGACGATTGAGGATTTTGAGATGGCCAACCGGGCCTTTCATTACGCCCTGGTTGCGCCCTGCGCGATGCCCCGCCTGCTCGCCAGCCTCGATGAACTCCAGCTTGCAAATTCTCGGCTGGTATTTGCGATGGCGCGGACGGCCGGCTGGCGTCCACGGTCCAACCAGGATCACCGCCTGATTCTGCAAGCCCTGCGAGCGCGCAACCTGGACCTCGCCTGTAATCTACTCACACGTCACATTCAGAGCATTGAGCGCCTGGCGCTTTCCACCTCTTGATCAGGAAAACGCCTTTGTGAGCTCAGTTCAGACGCGAGGCGCAACAGTATCAAACAATCGATCATCAATATGCAGCAGCGAAGCGTTGCAGAGATCTCGATCCCAAGTTAGTTATGCGCTCATCTCTGATAGCTCCCCCTAAGGCCATCCATGATTCGTCATATTGTCTTGTT